>JAJYHY010000174.1 GCA_021784555.1 bacterium | reverse complement strand
ATCTGTTGGCGAAGCCGCTGACCTGGCCGCTTGGCTCCTGGTTATTGCGGTAGATCGCCGCGAGTTCCTCCTGGGCAATGTGATGGTAACCGCGCAGGTCGTAGAGCATGTAATCCACATATACCGCCTGGTTAACGGGCCAGGGCGTACCGGTCTGGGAATAGGCGAAGTTCGAATAGGGAAGATCGATGGGTACGTTGGCTCCCGTGCCGCCATGCCGCCGTGGCAGCCGCAGTGCGTGCCACAGGCTGGCGCGGAACAGCTCATTCACCGCCGAGTCGGGGACATGAAAAACTGCGCCGCGAGCCAGGTAGTCCGACCAGAAGCGCAGCGTGCTGGCGCGGGCGGCGCTGTAGTTCAAATCCAGGAGCGCCTGCCGGTCCGCTGGCGCGACCATCGGCGATGGCAGGGCTATCACAATATCCTGGCGCTCGTTTGCCGCCACATCGAGCGAAACCGTGGCGTGGAGGCCCTCTTGAATCGGCCCGGACCGGTGGTCGCGGGCGCCAGCCGATTGCGTGAACGTCACGGTCGCGTTCGTGCCGGTGATGCTCAACAGACAGCGATTGGAAACGCTGTCCACGAACAGTGTGGTCGAACCGGCTTTGATGGAATCGATCTCGATATGATGACCAGAGGGGAACTCGCGCGCCTGGCGCACGCCGAAGCGCACTTGGCGCGCCGTACTATCGGCGTTGGCCACGGACACCTTTTGCAGGAGCACCATGTCGATGTTGCCCCGGCGCTCCGAGGGCGGACCGTGCAATGGATAAGCGAACTGCTCGATTTCCAGTTGGACCCCATCCCGCTCAAAGGCCGTGACGATCACGGGCAGGCCATCGGTCAAGCGCTGACCTTTCCACGCGGCCTCGCCGAGATCAAGTCCGAGTGTGAAGTGATCCGGGTTGCCAAGGTCATTGCGCACTCCAGCGTCTCGGTCGATGCCGAATTTGGGAATGGCGCTGTCCCAGGTGACACACACCACGTGGCCAGGCGGCGGGGCATAAGGATTCCGGTAGCCGGGGTTGCCCATGTCCGGCCACTTGGCGGCGAATTGGGCGTAGGTGGCCTCGGGTTCGTGATGAACCCGATCGAGCACGCGTTGGCCCTTAAGCGGCGCGAGCGCGCGCTGGTGCGCGTCGAATGTCAATGGCGGGTCACCGGCACTTAGAAACACGTCGGCCGAGGGCACCCAGATCGCCTCGCTTTGCAGTAACTGGTCCGCCGTGACAGAGAAACCGCGCGTGCCGGAACGGTTCATCTGGAAGGTCAGCCGGGGCGGCGCGACCTGGAAACCGGGGTCTTGCATCAGGCGGCGGGCGGTATCGGGGTCGCTGTCGCGGATGAGCTTGGCCCAAAGCGATTGGGCAGCACGCCGATCGAAATGGGTCGAGCTTGGAAAAGTGAGGTCGAATTCAGCCCCATCCACGTCGCCCCCACCCGCTCGGGTTCGCCACACACCCTGTTTCAAGCCTTCTCCCGGCTCCAACCCAACGCCCGTGGTATGTGTGACACCGAGGCCGCCACCGCCGGGCCGGATCTTCACGTAAAAAGGCGTGCCGGCCGGTGAGCGGTGTCCCCAGGAGGCGCGCACTTTGAATTCGCCTATTTGCGCCCAAGCCACGCCATAAGGCGGCAACTCAAATCGCAGGGGACTGGCATCCATCTCCGCAGCGGCGCCGGTGCGGAGGGTATCGAGACGGTTCGAGACGGCGTTGAGCCGGACAAGCCGAAACTGGCCGGCCTGGTTGGACGGAAAACGCAACAACACTTCGGTCTTCGAGCCATGGCCCCGCAAGGGGAAATTCCAGCAGACGACGTGGACGGCGTCGCCGTTGCGCACCGCCAACGCCCGGACGTTATTGGCGCCGCCCGATACCGGGAGTTGTTGCCCTTGAAGATGGGCGAGCATCTGGAAGGCGTAATAGGCGGGGCGGCGGCGGCCTTGTTTATCGAAGAGGCCGCTGTTTTGAATCTGAACATTCCACCAGTCAGACATGAATTTGTATCCGGATGGGGACATCCAGGTAAAGTCTTCCGGCGCGACAAAATGATCGCGAATGTGATAGTAGCAGGAGCGGCTCAGGCCTTCGACTAGAAACTCGGAAGTCGTCTGGAGCACGAACGCTGCCTGGAATCCCGGCGTGGGTTCGTTGCCCAACAGGCCGATATTCCACTCGTCAATGATCGTCTCCGTCGAGGCCAGGCGCGGATAGCGGGCCAGTTTCCGCTTAATGGCGCAGATACTCCGGCCGATGCCTCGGGGGTCATTGCTGTAGGTGTGCCAGGAAAAGAAATCGAGCGGGGCGCCACCATTGCCGCAAAACCCGATGAGCGCGTCGCCAATGGGGCTGGAATAATTAGCCAGGGCCGGCCCGCCGACTTTGGCCGCCGGGTCGGCGCGGAGAATGGCGCCGGCGGTGTGCGCGTAATAGTTGGTGTAGTCGCGTGGTTTGAAACGGTAAGGGCAGCCGCCGCTCTCGCCGATATCGACTTCGTTGCCGATTTCCCAATATTGGATGCCGTAGTGTTTTTCCACGTTGCAGTGGCGCACCATCGCTTCGATAAGCCGGTCCCATTCGGCATAGTCGGTGGGGTTGACAATGTCTTGGTTGATTCGCGGGTAGAGCACGCGCGGCTTGAAGCAAAGGCAGAGCAGCGGCTTGGCGCCGGTGGCCAGTATGTTCTCGATGCTCCGGTCGAGGGTGGTCCAGTGGTAACGACCGTGACCGGGATAGAGGTTGAAATACTCCTGGACAAACAAGCGGATGATCTGAGGCCGGAGCACGGCGACCTCTTCCACGTGCTGGTCGAACATCGGTTCATGCGACAAGCCGCCCTGGCCGAGGGCGAATCGGGTCATGTTGATGGTGTTGCCGGGATGGGCTGTGTCAATGAAGAGCTCGACCGGCGCTGCCTGAGCCGCGCTTGAAAGCAGCAGACCGCTGAGGAGCGTGGTCGCGAACGCCCTGAAGAAGTGCTGGGGAGTATTCATGGTGCAAGCATCTCGGTGAGGTTAGAGGACGCAGGTCCGCCCCGCCACACAAATTGCGCCTTTCTATGAACTGATCGCGCCACGGCTGATGAGCGCCTATCCTCTGAGGTCAGAGCAAGGTGGTCTCACCAGAGCCGTTGACATCCCACCGGGAGGCGGAGTCTCCTTGCGCATTGGGGCAACGAGAGGGCTCCACTAGACCTCGGACTTTTTCGCGCCCAGCAGCACCAGGTCCAGACCGTACTGCGAGAACTGCTCAAATCCACGGTCGAAGGTGACGAAGCGCATACCCGCCGAGACCGCGAACGCCGCCAAGTAGGCATCCATCCACCGCTTGGGCGCCGGAGAGGCGCATCGTGCCAAGGCGAACCACTGCGGCTCCAGACCCTCGGGCTCGTTCAGCACAAAGCCGATGCGGGAATCGGTGCGCAGTTTCGCCAAGGCAGCCAAGGCTTCCTCGTTCGAACGTACCTCGGCTTTCAACATGGGCTCGACTGTAAGAAGGCGCAGGTAGCTTTGCTGAGTGGCCCGACAGAAGAAGGCGATGGCTCCGTGCGGCAGAGATTCCAGCCACGCCACCGCATCGCTATAGTGTGGATGCTTGTCCAGAGTGAGGGCCAAGAAGAGATTGCTGTCACAGAGCAGCTTCATGGCGCGTCAGGTCGTCAAGCAGTTCAGCCCGGTAGGCGGCGTCATCGGGGATTGGGAGCGGCGCCCTGCCACGCGACGGCAGGACCGGGAACTTAATGTGATGAGGTTTTCCCGGCGCTCCACGCTTGCCGCGCAACGCCGCTCGCAATCCTTCGGCGACAAGGTCCTTGAGCTTTCGTCCCTCCAGCGCCGCTTGGGCCTTGGCCTGGCGAAACAGGCGCTCCGGTATCTCTACGGTCGTCTTCATGACCCATCTTCCCATATTTCCATAAAGCCGTCAATGAGAATGAATCGGTTAACCGGCTAATCATTTCACAGGCTCCAACAACCATTCCCAAGCGGTTTTCACGGCAATTCCAGCGGGCACTTCCTTTTGGCAAATTAAGACATCTGTCGTCGTCATTGTGAGCAAGAGGTGCGATGCCTGGGGCCGCGACGACAACGTCTCTGCCAGCGCACGGATTTCACGCTGGCGTGTTTCCGCTCTGCTTACGTCTGAACACACTTGGATATATGTCCGCTTCCCCTCGGGGTCTGTAGCCAGGAAATCCACTTCGTATCCGGCCTTGTGTTTGACATACGCCGCGCGACAGGACCGGCGCTCGAGTTCGACCATTACCGCGGTCTCCAGCGCGTGACCCGTGTTCGGTTGCCCGCTGCGATCGAAGGCCGGAATCAATCCGGGGTCCACCGGATACACCTTCCGGGGGTTGACTTGGCGCTTACGTTCCGACGGCGTGTCAATTGGCACCAGACGGATGAGGAAGCTGTCCTCCAGCCAGGACAACATCTCGTGCAAAGCATTCTTTCCCGCGGCCACGCCTTGTGAACGCAGATCATTCGAGAATTTATGCACGCTGAAGCCGCCCGCGGGGCAAGCCAGCAATTGTCGAACGAGCCGGCGCAAGGCCTCCACGTTCGTGACCCGATGACGTTCCACCACGTCGCGGAATATCACCGTGTCCACGTAACTCTGAAGCAGGCTGAACCGGTCCCGCGGTTCCAAGCCCTGCGCCTCCGGAAAACCTCCCGCCTCAACGTAAGCGCCAAAGGCGTTCTCCAATTGGGAGCGCTGCGCCTTGGGAACAAAGGCCGGATTATCCGGCGCTTCCAGTCCGTGATGACGGAGATACTCCCTGAAGCCGAATGGAAAAATGACCGTCTCGGTTGCCCGTCCGCGCATCGCCGTGGCGATCTCCCGGCTCAACATCCGCGCGGAGGAACCGCTGACAAATATCTCCATTTTTTCTGAATCCAAAATCCGCCGGATGAAAGTCTCCCAGCCCGGCACGCCTTGAATCTCATCAAAACAGAAAGTGACCTCGCGCCGGTCCCTGAACTGCGGGCGCGCCAGAAAATATTCCTCCAGCACCCAACTCAGTTGCTCGGCCTGCATTCCCGCCAGGCGCTCGTCTTCAAAGCTGAAGTAAACCAAGGCATCGCGTGGCACACCCGTCCCCGCCCGGTCTCGCAAACACTGCTTCAAAAAACAACTCTTCCCTGCCCGCCGTATCCCGATAACGGCATGGGCCCTGCCGGGAACAGAGGGGACCCGGGCATCGCGGCGCGTTAACTCGGGCAGTTCAAGGACGAAGCTGTCGGCCAATTTCTGTCGAATCACACTTCTCATCGGTTTCTCAAACGAGAGCAGTATCTCAGATATTGTCTCTGATTCGAGGACAATATTATCGATTTACATCTTTCGTTCAAGGACAGTTTTTGTTCTGCGCCTCGAGGCCGGGCAATAGTTTCAATTGCACCCGCACCCGTCTGCCACGAAAGCTCCGCGTTCATCCGGTGGATAGGCCAGGGGCGGGCACCCTCTCGATGCAAGGTCGATATCGGCCGTGATCCGGCAGCCGGGAGCGCATGAGCGGGGCGTTTGACCTGTCAACCCGTCACCTCTTTGAGCCGGTCTCACCAAAACCGCCAATAAATGTAGAGCCAGGCGACAGCGTAGAGGCCGAACCAGAGCTTGACTTGCTGGTGCCAAGGCCGCACGACGCCTTCGTCATACTTCGCGAGCACAGAGGGCCGCCACAGGAAGGCCTCATAGTTCCTGGGCGGGGCAGGCGCGGTTTTGAGCGTGACAAGGAAAACCAGCGCCATGGTCAAGACCTGGGCAATGGAGCCGACGTAAAGCCAATTCAACCGCACGCCCAGCGCCCAGAGGCTCAAGGCCAGGGAAATCTGGATGACCAGTCCGCCTAACAACCCCGCCAGGGCGGCTGGATAATTGGTGCGTTTCCAGAGCAAGCCCAGGAGGATGACGGAGACAAACGGGGTGGCCATGTAGGTCACTCCGGTTTGGAAGTATTTGAATATCCCCACGTGTTCGACCAAAGGCGCGGCGCAGGCGGCCAGGATTAAGGCAACGCCGGAAGCAATGCGGCCGACCAGGATCAGCCGCCGATCATCGGCCTCGCGGTTCAACAAACGCCGATAGACATCAAGGGAGAAGATCGTTCCCACCGAGTTGGCCAGAGCGCTCACGGCCGACATGACGGCGGCGATGAACCCGGCCAGAATGACACCGCGCAGGCCGGAGGGCGCAAAGGTTTTGAGGGCGAAGGGGAAGACCTGGTCCTGGCGGTCCGGCAGGAGTGTCGGGGCCCGGCCCATCTTCTCGATCCAATGATAAACGATCAGGCCCAGCAGGCAGGTGACCAGGGGGCGAGCGAGATTGATGAAGCCGGCGAAGACGATGCCCATCAGCCCGTCCCAGGTAGTTCGGGCGGCGAGCACGCGTTGAATCATGACCTGATTTGTGGACTGGTAGAACAGAAACACACCGAATGTTGCTGTGATAAGACCGAGGAAGGGCGCCTGGAGGTCGCCGGGCGGATGGTAGAGATGGAATCGTTGTGGGGCAGCGCAGACCATAGCGGCCCAGCCGCCGGGAATATGGTGCAACGCGACGAAAAAGAGCACCACCCCGCCGATTACCAGCATCACGCACTGGAGCGCGTCCGCCCACATGACCGACTTGAGACCGCCGAGAATCGTGTAAGAACCGACCAACAAAACAAGGCCCGCCAGAACCGCGGCAGGCGGCCAGCCGGTGAGTTTGCCGAAGGTGACGCCGCCACCATAAAGGGCCGGGGCCAGAAACAGAAAGACGTAAGCGAAGAGCATCACGTAACTGTAAATATCGCCGCAGGCCGGGCCGAAGCGCCGGGTCAAGAGCTCCGGCACGGTGCAAATCCGGTTCTTCAAATAGAGCGGAATGAAAAAGACCATCACCAGCGCATAAGTCGGCAGGCACCACCACTCCCAGTTGGCAATGCCCATGCCGTACTTGTAGGCGGCGCCGACCGTGCCGACGATTTGCTCGCTGGAAACACTCGTTGAGACAAACGCCGCGCCGATGAGCCACCACGGCATCCGTCCAGAGGCCAGAAAGAAGCCGCGCGAGGTCTGCTCGACGCGCCGTGAGGCCCAGACGCCCACCAAAACGGAGAGCAAAATCGTGGCCAGAATGATGGCGATGTCGAGCGCGCTCAGGTCGAACTGGTTCATTCGTTCAGGGCAGGATGCGGCGCGTCAGGCCGCGTTGAAAGGCCTCGAGCCGCCGGAACCCTTCGGCATACCGGCAGCCGGCGGCAAACCCGCGAAAGCGCGCCTGGGTCTGCATCATTTCGACGATATCGGTGTCGGCCAAGTCTCTGAGGGCTTTGAGCTGGCTCTGGTGGCACTGGAGCATGCGGGTTTTAGTCTCGATGGCGTCGGTAATATCGACGTACTCAATCGGCTCGAAGCCGATGCCGCCGAGGTTGTCTATGTAATAAACCTGGGCCTGGGCGAAGCGGCAAGCAGGGACGCTTTGGTTTGGCAGATGCGGAAGACCCTTCTGGAAGTAGGAATCGAAAACCAGTTGCGAGACGTAACGGTGGTCAGGGTGATAGTCGTTCGGACAGTGGGTGAAGATGATGTCCGGGTCGGCTTGGCGCAGGAGGTCGATCATGAGCCGGCGCTGCTCTTCAGTCGGGAAGACCATTTCGTCTGTCACTGCTGGCCACAGGAGGCGGGCGCCGATGATGGCCGCCGCGGCCTCGGCCTCGGCCTTGCGGATGCGAGCCAGTTCCGGTGGCGGGATCTTCGTGTCCCCCATATTGCCACAGGTGAAAATGGCGACAAAAACCGAGTCGCCGCGTTGGGCGCAACGGGCCAAAGTGCCGGCGCAGAGGATCTCGGCGTCGTCAGGATGAGCGGTAACGGAAAGGACAGTCATGGGAAAAATGGAGTGATAGAGTGGTGGAGTGAGGGAGTAATGGATTGGGTGGATTAGTGGAGTGATGGAGTGGTGGAGTGAGCGTGTGGCCGAGTGATGCAGTGAGGGGGACTAATCGATTTGTGGATGAGGGAGGGAGTCGAGCCAGTTGCCGGTGCAACGTTTGCCCGCAAGCGGACTGATCAAGTTCAGGAGCTTGTTCTCGACTTCGTAGTGCAACGCGTCAAATGCCTCGAAATCTGCAGTGGTAATGAGCTGCGCGCGAAGGAGGCCGCACGCACGAGTCAGGGTTTCTGCCAGTGAACCCTTGGCAGTGTAAAGGAATGGCAAGTACTCCGCGAGGCTCCGCCTCCCGTATCCCTCGGAGATATTTGCCGAAACCGACTGGGCCGCGTCTTTGATCTGTGATCTGAGCTTGAAGTCTGAAACGTCCCGGGTGAGCCGGCATGACATCTCGAAGAGGTCCAACCCACGTTGCCACACCTCCAGTTTCATGTAGCCACGATTCAAGTTGCGTCGCTTAGTGTATTCCATAGTTCCATGAACGACCGATCCACGAACCCACCAATCCATCAATCCATCAATCCATCAATCCAGCTATCCGTCCGTCCGCTTATAGGACGCCGTACCTCCGGTACACCTCCCGGAGGGTGTGGCCTTCGAGCAGTTCGCGGCGGGAGGCGCTTTCCTTGCCGATTTTTTCCTGCGCCTGCCGGAGGACTGTCTCCTCGACGTTGCGCGGCACGACCACGACTCCGTCGAAATCGGCAAAGACCAGGTCGCCGGGATGAACCAGGACTTCGCCGCATTTAATGGGCACATCGTAGGCCATCACGCGGCCACGGCCCTTGCTGTCCAGGGGACGGATGCCCTGGTAAAAGACCGGGAAACCGAGCGCGATGATCTTTTGGCAATCCCGAATCATGCTGTCGCAGATGCAGCCGACGGCGCCGTTGCGCTGGGCGACGGTGCTCATGAGTTCGCCCCAGGGGGCGTTGCCACCGGCGTAATCGGTCGAGTGCAGCACAACGTCGCCGGGTTTGAGCGAATCCATCGCCTCGATTTCGAGGCCATAAGGGTCGGCCTCAACGATGTAATCCGTATCCATCCAACGGAGGGTGCGGGCGCGACCGGCGATGGCGCAGTTCTTGGGGTCAAGAGGACGCAAGCGTTGATGCATTGCCTGGTGCCGGCAGCCGAGGTCATCCAGGATATCGCAGACGGCGGCGACATAAAGGTTTTGGCGTATCCAATTAAAGAGATCAGGATCGTTCATCTCAGTTCTATCCAATGCGAAAACGTTCGACGGCCTTGTCGTCGATGTCGATGCCCAAGCCCGGCGTTTGCGGGACCGCCATCATGCCGTCTGCGTCCAACGCGACAGGATTGCGGATGATTTCGCGCAACATCGGGTTTTCGCAGACGTTGTACTCAAGGAACAGGCTGCGCTCCAGGCGCGCGTTCAGGTGGAGGCTGGCGGCGGAGAGCAGGTCGGTCAGCCAGGCATGGGGGCAAACGTCCATGCCGGCGCATTGGGCCTCCCAAAGAATTTTCCGAGCCTGGGTGAAGCCGCCGCAACGGCTCAAATCGGGCTGGACAACGTCAATCCGCCCGCGTGTAATGAGGTCGCGAAAGCCCCAGCCGGTGCTTTCCTGTTCACCCGCAGCCAGGCGCATGTTTGGACAGGCGTCCTTGACTCGCGCGTAGCCGTCATAACATTCCGGATGAAGGAAGTCCTCCAGCCAATAGATTCCGAAGGGCTCGAGCGCCTTAATTAGCTCGATGGCATCAAAGGCGCTACGGTTGACCATCCATCCTGCATCCACCATCAAAGCGATGTCCGGCCCCAGTGCCTCACGGGCCGCAGCTACCAAGGCCACATCGAGTTTCCGGTCGTGTCCAAAGGCGCCCCAACCGAATTTGACGGCGGTGAAGCCTCGTTCGAGATAGAACTCGCAGGCGCGCTTCATGGCGTCGGGTGATGGCCGGAACAGGGTGGAGGCATAAGCGCGGACGCGATGACGGTATGCGCCGCCCAGAAGCTTGTAAACCGGCCTGCCAACGGCCTTGCCGATAATGTCGTAGCAGGCGATGTCGAAGCCCGACAGCACCTGAATGGCCACGCCACGCCGGCCATAGTAGATGGTGCCTCGGTAGATCTTGTCCCAAAGGCGCTCGGTCTCGAATGGGTCCTCGCCGAGGGCCAGCGCTTTCAGCCCTTCAAAGACACCTGCCCCACTCTCCGGGGCGCTCACCGCCGCGGCCCCCACGTGCGGCGCCGTTTCGACATCGGACCATCCCACGATGCCTTCGTCGGTGCTGACCTTGAGGAGCAGGCAGTGCCTGACGCCGTGAGCTTCATCAGCGCCTGTAGGCGGGCGGTTCTGGTAAGGGGATTCGAGAATGATCGCCTCGACGTCGGTGATCTTCATGAGCTGTGATCAAACAAGAGCGCTATTTTCAGGGCGCGGTCTTTGCCGTTGCGAGCCAAGTCGAAAGCCTGTTTCCACTGGTCGAAGGGCAACCGGTGAGTCACCAGGGAACAGAGCCCCAGTTTTGGGTCGGCCAGTTGGTTGAGCGCGCCGTCAATGAGGTCCTGGTCATTGCAGGCGCCCAGTATTTCCAATTCCTGGGTGTGGAGACGAAAGAGGTTTACATTCACGGCGCCGCCAACACCGCTGAAGACAACTGCGCGTCCGCGGGTGCGCAGGCTGGCCAGGCACAGGTCCAATGCCTGCTGGTTTCCAACCGCCATAATCGCGGCATCGACGCCTGCCCCCTGATTGGCCTCGCGAACCGCTTTCACGAGATCGGGGGTGCGTGCGGCGTTGATCCGAATCGCCCCGGGAACCTGTCCGAGGCGGAAATCGTGCCGTCCGACCAGGATGGTTCGGCCTGCCTGGCGGAGCAAGGCGAGGCGGGCAATCAGCACACCGAACGGCCCATCACCCACGATCGCCAAGGTCTCGCCGGGTTGGAGCCGGCTCCGTTCAATCGCCTCCAGGCATACGGCGACCGGCTCGAGCAATGCGGCGCAGGCCAACTCGGTTCCCGCTGGGACGCGGCGAAGACGGTCCTGGCGCACACAAAAGAATTCGGCGTAAGTCCCGTTTCGGTCTAGGCCCAAGTGGCCGAGGTTGGAGCAAAGATGACCCAGGCCGCGGCGGCAATTGTCGCAGACACGACACGGAATCACTGGATGAGCGGCGACGCGGTCGCCGGGGCGCAACTCGCCGACTTCCTTCCCTACTGCCGCCACGACGCCGGCCCCCTCGTGGCCCAGGACCCGAGGCAGGACAATGCCAAAGGGATTGTACGCCAGGTCATTGAGATCGGAGGTGCAGATGGTGGCCGCGCCGGTTCGCACCAGCGCTTCGTCCGGCTTCGGCTCCGGCACGGGGAGGCGGACCTCGGCCAGCTTGCCGATGGCTTGAAACTCCAGCGCGCGCATGCTCTCAGGTGTATTCATGACGTTCTTTCTTGCGGCAGGCTGTCTGCGCGTGGTGGGTCGGGCCGTTCGGCTTGAGCGCGGGCCTCCGCCTCCTTGCCGTGCGTGGCTGCGCCCGTGAGCGGTTCGGTCTTGGCCGGATGTGGGAGTCCCAACAAGCCGAGCGCATCGCGGTGAATGATGTCTTCAATGGTTTGTGGCGCGATAGGCGGCAATCCGCTGGCACCCAGCACCGCGTTGAGGTTGCGCAGACCCTTGAGCGAGTCCTCGGTTGTAGTAAAAGGAAAATCTGACCCAAAGAGCACCTTGCTTTCGGCGTGATACTCCACGAGCAGCCGCATTGAGTTGTAGAATTGCCAGGGCCGATAATAGAGCGCGGAGAGATCGGCGTACACGTTGGGATTGCGCCGGATGACGGCGATGGTCTCTCCCTCCCACGGGTGGCCCAGATGCGCCATGATGATTTTCAGGTCTGGGAAATCAATGGCCACCTGGTCAATCTGCGCGGGCCGGGCGTATTCGAGGGGCGTGCCGCTGGAGAAGGTGGTGGCCATGTGGATGAGAATGGGCAGCTTATGTTGCTGGCAATAGGCGTAGATGCGCCGGTATCGCGGGTCGAGCGGATGCACGCCCTGGTAAATGGGCGCCAGCTTCACTCCATGGCAGTGAAGTTCCTGGTGATTGTGTTCAAGCTCCTCTTCGATTCCGGGTCGTGCCGGGTCGATGGAGGCGAAGAAGATCAACCGCTCAGGCGCCGATTGCACCTGCGCCGCCACGGCCTCGTTGGGAATATTCCAGCCGGTGGCGGCGGCCTGAAGGCCGAAGACGATGGCCACGTCGGCGGCTTTGGTGGTGGCCAGATGGCGGGCGCGCAGGTCGCCCCACGCCGCCGGATTCACTCCGCAGCGGGCAAGGTCGGCCATCAGGCGGGAACCGAAGTCCAATTCGGGCCTAAAGAAATGCGTGTGAACATCGACAATCATCGCAGCCGGCCCTATTCGTGCTCCAGGTCGGTCCACACGGCCCAATAGATCGGCCCGGTAGTATGGCCGAAGTACTTGTTGACAATGCCGCCCATGAAGCAGTCCTCAATAGGCCCCTCCAAAGCCAGGCGCTGTACCTGGCCGGCCTCAAAGTCCCTGAGATTGCCGCCGATATTTGGAACCCGCCGGTCCGCCGCCTCCTTGCGGGGCTTGAAGGGATCGTACTGCCCGACGTAGATGATGTTCGATTTCAGCTTGCCGCGATAAAGCTTGAGCACCTGGTACTTGAGAACGGTTGCGTAATCGTAGAGATCCCGCTTGAAAATGGCGCCTTCGGGGATTTCCAGGAGCTTGGCCGTAACCTCGATGGTGCCGTTGGTGGCCAGGTGCGGGTCCGCCGCGGTGGCTGCGGATGGTTTCGCCTTAGGGCCGCAAGCGGCCAGCACGAAGATGGAAACTGCTAGAGCCAGCCAGAGTCGCATCATTGGCGCGCTCCTCCCGGTTGGGACGCTTTGCCGGCCATCGAGATGTCCGCGCTGGTCCAATGGGGTTCCCAGCCAGGACCAAGGTCGAGGCGCACCGGAGCGCGGGACTTCACGTTCGACGAGGAGTCGGTGTCAGGCCCAATGGCTGGCCAGCAGATGAGCGCCATCTTGGTGCTGATGACTCTGCCCAGGTCTTCAATACTGCGCGTAAAGAGGACGTACTTGCCGTCCGGTGAGGCGCAGGCGCCGTAGATATGATGCCCGGCCTCGGCATAGATGCGGCGGCGCTGGCGGCCATCGATGGACGCGGTCCACAGCTCCGCGAAGCCGCCCTTCTCTGGAATGATGCCGCGGGCATACACGACGTGGAGGGAGTCGGGACACCAATCGGGCGTGCAGTTGTAGCGATCCGTTTCACTGACCGCGCGCCACTCACCGTTGGCGGCGTTGAGCACGCCAATGTTCCAATACGGGCCGAGGCCGTTGGCGGTGCCCACGAACCACCTGCCATCAGGCGACCAGATTGACTGCTGGACGATCCCGCGACGGGGGATTTGGCGAACGAGCTTTCGTGTTGCCAGGTCCACCACTTCGATGCCTCTGCGAGTAAGGCAGCCGATTTGCCGGCTGTCCGGTCCCCAGGAAGCCCAGGGATAGTCCTTGCCGTACACTTGAGGGTCTGTGCCGTCGGCGTTGGCGATGACCAGATCAAACGTGCCGTAGGTGTTATTGTCCACCCCCTCCGATGCGGGGATGCGGTAATAGAGCAGTCGCTTGCCATCGGGCGAGAAGCGAGCGCCCGCCTCATTGAACTCGGGGGAGTCCGTGATGCGCCGACGGTCTGAACCATCGGGACGCATGATGAAGAGATTCCAGTTGGGCGTCTGGATTCGGGCGCTGAAGACCAGCCAGCCGTCATTGCGGACCTCGGAGGCCAAGCGCTGGGCAGCCTCTGTTCGCGAAGCTGACGCAGAGGCTGGGTTCGCGCCGGCCGGGCATCTGACCGAGACAGCCATCAGGCCGCCGGCAAAAACAAAAATACGCAGTCTTAGCATGGTGCGACTAATAATCGCTGCACACAAAAGTCCAATCTTTGCCGTGCTGGAAGTCGGGCTTGTCGTGCGTGGCCTGGTAATAGCCGACGTGGGAATCTACAAAAAGCACATTGCCGTAGCCAAGGCTCTTCTTGTCATGCCAATACATGTACTGGAAAACCTTCCTGCCCCACCTGGGATATTCGAAGTAGCAATTGAAGGCGAAATCGTTGGCGAGAATCATCCGGCTGGGGCTGTGGACGTCGGAACTCCTCTTGTGGAACAGGCCGGCGTCGCCATCGTTGTCGTTGGCGCTGCAGTTGTAAAAGTAGCTGCTTCCGTCGGTATCGAAGATCGTCGGGCGCAGGTCTTTGGGCCAGGCGCCGTGCTTTGCGCCATTGTCGCTGGGACAGAGAAAGACCATCGCCGCGCCTCCCTCGTTGGTCGAGACGGCGCCCATTTTGCTGATGTAAGGGTTGAGCATGCGGAATTGGCTGTCCACCACGTCGCCTTCCGCGGCAATTTGGCCCTCTTTGCCACCCCAGGAGTAGTAGGTCCAGTCAATGCCTTTGTCATTGCTAGGGAATTGCTCGCTATTGTCCGACAGGTACATGGCGCAGGCGACGCCCTGCTGCCTGAGGTTCGACACGCATTTGGCGCGCTGAGCGGTCTGCTTCGCCCGCGAGAGCGCCGGCAGGAGCATGCTCGCCAGGATGGCAATGATCGCGATGACGACGAGCAACTCGATGAGCGTGAAGCCTCGCGAATCCGGCGAGGACGACGGACGGGCGCGCCGCCCGCCCGAACCAGGCACCGTTAGCCGCCCTCCTCCCGCGCCGACCGGCACCAACCTGGATTTGGAAACCGCTAGCGAGTTGGCGCTCACACGACCTGCTCTTGCCAGCGACAATTGAGAATTTTGAATTGAGTTCCGCTTCGGAGTATCCTGGGGAGGACGGCGCCGGTTTGACCCCGCAGTCGAGGCGGATGTGCCCCGCCGTAATCGCTCCGAGAATTCCTCCGGTATCATAACGACTTCCGTTTCAGCCTCAATTTGCAATTTCGAATTCTCAATTCTCAATTCTCAATTAGCCTTTACACCTCCGATGCAACCCTCAGCAAAATTGACCCGCTATCAGCATGTTTTCGGAGTTTGGTTTCATCGGGCTCTAATACTGAATCCTGTAAAACGCGCTCGCGTTGGTTTTCAGCACACCGACATCGGTGTAACTCGACCCTGTTTGCGGGCTCCCAATGTTGGTGAACGGTCCGGCAAGTGTCTCGGCTCGTTCCACCTGCACCTGGTGGCCCTGGCCAGCCCACTGCAACGTGACGTTGCCCGTATTGAGGTCCGCGGTGATAGCCGTGATTCGGGGCGCGACATCGCCGGTCCCCGAGATCGAGAAATAATACGGATTCTTGTCGTCATTTTGGATCGACACGAGAGCCTTGCGCAGACCGGCCACGGAGGGTTTGAAGCGAATGGTGAGGGTGGACGTGCCCCCTGGCGGAACGGGCGTGGCGGGTTGGCTCAGCACTTCGAAATCGGCCGCCTGCGGGCCTGTGATTGCAACTTGTGGGGTCCCGGTAAGATTCAGGGGCGCCGCGCCGGCATTGTTGATAGCGAAAGAGCGGTCCACAGTCCCGGCGCCCGCGGCGGCATGGCCGAAGTCGGTGTTATTGGTCCCGACCGGGGAGCTGTAGCCATCCTGAATCAAGGCGTCGTTGCCTTGAACAACCATATCCGGGAAGGTGGTGGTGGTGGTGGAAGGCAGGAAGACGATGTCACGGAGGTAGCTGCTGCCATTCCAAGACGAATCCGGCATAGCCCCGAGCGTGGTCGTAAACACGCCCGCACTGGGCGGGTAAGCCAGATTCAAGCCGTTGCCGCCGCCGTTTATCAGGACGCCCGGTTCATTGGCGTAGTCATGCATGGGGCCCTGCCCGGTCGAAACATCGACGATGTAATTGAAGCCGGCCAGCACGCTCACGGACGGAATGTCGAGGTAGATCCAGCCATTGACACCGCCAAAGTCCCAGTTATAAGGGCCAGCCAGCACTGAGCCATCGCTGTTCCAAATCCAGGCCGTGTGGTTGCCGCTGTCGCCGGTCACAGAAAAGACGCGCAACTCGGTAACCGTGCCATCGACAATGGGGGTGAAGGTGGTGCCCAGTTCGTAACGCGTACCGTCGTTATCGACGTCCGCCCCTACCTCGCTGTCCGGAAAAAGGGACTCACGCCCGGGGACGAATCCCGCCCCCTGGAGGGCGACCTGGTATGGATTCTTATCCGGATCGATATCGTTGTTGGCGATGCTGAGAGTGGCGGTGCGCAGGCCAGTTGTGGTCGGGGTGAAACGGACGGTGAACGTCGTGCTGGCGCCGGGGGCAACGGGCGATGCCGGTGGAGAACTGACCTGGAAATCAGCCGCCTGCGGCCCGGTGATTGCGACCGGCGGGGCGCCCGTGAGCTGAAGCGGGACGGAGCCGACATTCTCGATGGTGAAGGTGTGCTCCGAGCCGCTGCCTCCAACGGGCAGGTTGCCAAAATCGGTGCCGTTATCGGTTAAAGGCGACATGTCGCCAAAAACGATCAGTTGGCCGTTTCCCCTCAAATTCATCTGCGGGCCGGGAGCCGGCGCCAATGGCGTGCCTTCCGCGTAAATGCAGTAGGTGCGGGTCTCCCAGGTAATCGGCGTCAGAAGGATTGTGTCCGGCCACTGCCCGTTGAGACTGGCCCAGGAGTAACTGCCGGCCAATCCCATGTAACCGGTGCCCCCGGGATCCGTGTCAAGAGCCGCCCCCGCTGTATCGGTCCAGATCACAAACCAGTAGAAATGCCCGCCCGTCAGGTTTAGCGGCGAGGCTAAGGGAAAAGTGTTCCAGCCATTGGTGGCGCTGGCCACCGGCGCCGTGCCCTCCAGCAAGCGGTCAGCAAAGCCGTTGTTATCCGAATACACCGCACAGGCGAAGTTACCGCCCGGCAAGGCGACCACTTTGGCTCGCAACGCGCTTATCTTCATATCCCCGGGCGCCATGAAACGGTTGCCGGTAATGTTCGCCGCGTCGCCGGGACGGGAATCAGCCCCAACGCCGTTGTGGCCTATCACCGCCGCGCCTGGGGGATACAGCCCCTCCGCTTGAATGGCGAACTGGTAGGCGGCGGAACTGTCGGCATGGGGAATCACGACCGTGCCGCTCCGGATTCCAGCCGCCGAGGGCGTAAAGGTAATGGTGAACGTCGTGCTGGAACCCGGAGTCACGGTGGATGCTGGTTGGTTGGTGATGACAAAATCGGCCGCG
>JAJYHY010000173.1 GCA_021784555.1 bacterium | reverse complement strand
ACTCCCCTTTCACCTACCTGCACACCGACTTGGCCCGCAACCTGTGCGGCACCGTCCACAATGTGGCCTCGCCCGAGATGCTCTACTGCTCCAGTTCGAGCGGAGGGCCTTTTCCAGAGCATCGGCAGGGCCTTCACCACCCCGGATGGCCAAACCGTCAACCGCCCGGAGGCCCCTTATCTGCCGCTCGCCGCCGTCCAGAAGACGACCGACAATTACCTGGCCGTCTCGGCGGACGCCGCCGCCCGCCGGACCGCGTTGAAGCAGCAAATCGCCGCCACCACCACTCAACTCAAGGCGGCCGCCACCGACGCCGAAGTCCAGAAACTCAACAGCGTGCTCACCGGCCTCTCCGCCGCCCTCAACAACACCGATTATGAGCTTAACCAGGCCAGCGCCTCCGCCCTGGTCCAGGACATCGCCAATCGCAACGACCGGCAGCACCAGCTTGAGGCGCGAAAGGAGCAAGTCCAAACCGAGTTCACCGAGGCAATGCGCTGATCTCCGGCATCCTGTGGCTGGTCGGCGGGTTCGCCTCACTGCTCCTGTGCTGGGCCTACATCATCCAGCGGACTACCACCTCATCAGCCAGTTCAAGCAGCGGGAGCGGGTCGTCATCCTCGACCCGGCCGGCACCTACTATGTCAGCCCGCTGCTCGATTTCCGGGAAGCCAAGGCCCTCCATGTCCAGCAGGCTGAGTTGGCCACATTGGCCTTCCTCCAGCGCAATCCCAAAGGCTTTGACGACCCCGATCTTTTGAGGCAGATGTTCCTGAAACCGGCCCTCCAGAAAGCCCAGGAAGAGCAAACGCGCGAGGCCGTCGAGTTCCGTGCCAAGCAGCTCCACCAGAAGCCCGAGATTGCCCGCATCGACATCCTGGCCGTACGCCAAGATGAAGTGTTGGCCAGGGTTACCGGCCAACTCATCCGCACCGGCATCTTCGAAGGAAAAACCTTCTCGGAGGGGTTCAACTTCAAGCTCAGCCTTCGCCTGCTCCGCAACCCCAACATGCTCGCCAACCACCGGTTCCCCACCGCCGTCGCCAATTTCAAATACCAGGCCTGGAATTAGCGCCACCATTCAAACACGGGCCGGACGCTATTCAGAACTCTTGGCCGTGGTGCCCCCCGTCCCGCCTGCCCTCAAGCACCGCCCAATGGTCGCATCCGCCCGGATAGCTCGCAACTCCCCCGCCACGCGAGCTTTCATGTCTTCGCTGTGACCCTCGCCTTAACCGCTTCGAGCAGCTCGCTAACCTCTTGAAGCCGGAGCCGCAAGGCCGGCCAATCCGGATCATCGAGGTCGAAACCGGGGTAGCGATCAAGGAAATAGACTTCGGCCAGTGCTTTCGCCAGCGGCACAGCCTGTGCGGCCACCGCAGAGTTTCTAGCGATGAGCTCGTCCACCAACCGATTTAGGTCGTGGGTCCTTTCCCAAAGGCCAGCCTAATCGGATCAACTCCGCCTTGAGCACCTTTTCGAGGATTTCCGCCAGTTTGCTGCGGCAGCCTTGGAAGCTGATCTCCCGCTCGGCTGCCAACCGGACCATGTCCAGGTCCGATTCGCCAATCCACAGCCAGTCCGCTGGAACGTTGGCGTCAGTCTTCCGAGGCAAGCGGCACTCCTTCCCTCAGGATCGTTCCGAAGAATGGGTCGCCGATGGCCTTCTTCTCCTCCAGCCGCTTCGGAGCGATGGGAAGCAAGGTAAATGCCGGCTTGGGGCGGATGTCCCAGATCGCGCCGCGGAACCGTTGCGCCGCCTTAAACTGCTCCGTGGCCCCCTCCGCCACCAAGCAGAGGTCCACGTCGCTATCGGCGCGCGCGCGACCCCGTGCGTGCGAGCCAAACAGATACACGGCGCGCAACGGCAGCGCCTGATCCATCGCCTCCAGGCACCTCGCCAGCGTTTCACGCTGATCCCGCAACGAAGCCGGAAGGTTATCCAAGAGCAGCTTCACGGCTTCAAAATAACCCGCCCCGCGCGGAACGGCAAGCCGGGACGAAGCGATCCAAGAAACTCTCATAGCGTCTAAGCCAAGCACACGCCACCTCCAATGGAATTGAACGAATGGAACTGTGTCTAAACCGGGAACGGCGCCGTTGGGTGCATAGTAACGTAGTCCGCTTGTCCAAGGGCATCCTGGAGTTCGGCAGATCGATTGCCTTCCTCGGATACGCGGCGCTGCACCCTCCATCCGCAGTCACCTAACGCCGCCCGCCTGCCGCGACTGGTGAGGGCCAAATGATCCCGTCCCGCATTTTGTGTATCACATACATCTCTGCGGCAGGCATTGGTGGTATTCGTGTTCGCGTGAATACGAGATCCGCAATCTGTCTCCTGCTGCTATTGGGCGCATCGGTCGCGCTCGCCGAGCGGCCCCAAGCCATTGAGCGCGTCACGCTTGATGACCGCGCCGTGACCACCGTTCCGGTGGCCACCAACCGCATTACCACTATCAGTTTCCCAGGCCCAAATCACCGATTTCAACGACTTCGAAATCCGCCTTGAGGAGGTCTTCCGGTTCGACGCGGAGGACACGCTGGTCTTCCATGTCGTCCTGCGAAACAAGTCCGAGCGGGCGATTCGCTACTTGCCGGGGAGTTTCCGCGTGCGCGTCGGCAACCGGCCCAGATAAACCCTACGCCGGAACAGCCTCGCGCATGGGACGCGTGCTCGGCGGGGGCAACTCCTTCCCTTCTCGTTGCAGTTCATCCATTTCTTCTGCCACCAGCGCACAAAGCTGGCGATAAGCTCCCTCCTCCGTCTTTCCGTGGCAGACGCCGCCCCACGGAAAAAGATCGGGACAGTAACCCACGTAAAGCTGGTCAGTTTCCTCCCAGCGGACGAACTTGAGATATTGATCTTGGCCTTTCATTTGCTTGCCTCACGGATAGCATTGCGAACCTGCTTTTCCTGGTAATGTTCTGCGTCGTCACCGCTCTGGCCGCTGAGCAACACAGAGCCGGTGCGCCGTCTGGAAAAACATTTGGGCTTCCGGGTCCTTGGGATCGTAATCCGCGGCCAACGCGAAAATCTCCCGCACCCGCAAATACATCCGCCGTTCGCTGGCCCGGATGTCCCTGATCCGCTCCAGCAATTCGTCGAAATAATCCGGCACCCCCGGCCCCGGCGGGTTTTTCAGCCGCTCGCCGTCCAGCACGAACCCCTTGCGCAAATACTCCTCCAACCGCGCCGTGGCCCACTGGCGGAACTGGGTGCCGCGGCGCGATCGCACGCGATAACCCACCGCGAGAACGGCCTCCAGCCGATAATGACGGAGACTGCGCGAAACCTGCCGTCCGCCCTCAGGTCGAACTTGTAAGTATTCCTTACAAGTTGCCCGCTCAGAAAGCTCGCCCTCGTCAAAAATCGCCTTAAAATGAAGCGTCACATTCTGCGGCGTCGTTTGAAACAACTCGGCGATCTGCGCCTGCGTGAGCCAGATGGTTCCCTCCTCGAACCGGCATTGGACCCGCGCCTGCCCGTCTTCCGTCCGGTAAGGGAGGATCTCTGATTGGCTCTCTGGTTCTTTAGCCATATTCATTTAACCGCAAAGAACACAGAAAACGCAGAGACGAGAAACCCGAGGATTCTTTGTGCTCTCTCCGTTCCCTGCGGTCGCTTTTCCGACCACGCAAACTGGCGGATTTCAAATTTGTAAGACCCGAAATTGATCAGCGGGCCATGCTCCACCCGGGCGGACTTCAAGTATCCGAGAATCTGCGCCTCATGCTCCGGCGCAAGGGTTCTGGCGGTTTTCAACTCGATGATTAAGACTCCCTCAATGAACAGGTCAGCCAGATAATCCCCAATCAAAGTCCCGTCCTCGTCAAAAACCTGGATGGGGTGTTGCTGCTTCACGTCCAGCCCAGCCTTCCCCAGCCGGTGAGCCAGCGCGTTCTCATAGACTTTTTCCAGATGCCCGTGCCCGTGATAAACGTGGATGTCATACGCCGTCTGTCGCACCTGGTCGCTCAACGTTTTGACGTCTCTCATAGGATTTCCCCTTTTTTGTGTTCTTTGCGTTCTTTGTGGTTAAATCAAATCCATTTCCTGTTGTCCCTTGCGCGGCGGCGCTTTCGGCAGGTTCTCCACCTGCAAGCTGTAATCGTCGTGGTCGCCCAACTGCCGCCTGCCGAGGTTGGTTGCCTCTTTGGCGTCCGTTTGCCGCATTGCCAATCATTCCGGTGTGGCACGACTCCACCGTGTATGTCGCAATGCGGGCCGATGGCGCTGCCAGAAATCAATCCCCTGGTGATGCACACGAGCCGCGATGCCCATGCGTTTGGCGACGGTATCAAATAATTCGTGCTTCAAGAAAACGCGGATGAATTCCGCCGCTTTGCCGTCATACATGTCCAGCCACACCAGACAGTAATTTTCATGGACGAGGCCGCGCCGGAAAAAATCCCGGTCATGCGTGAAAAAGGTCGGTCGTTTTAACCGATGCAGCAATGGGATAATGTCGGTGTCTTGAATGCCCGTCCGAGCAACCTTTCCACCAGAAACCGTGCGGCAATACGCTGGCGGCGCAGTTGAATGGCCTGATCCTGCCGGATGTTTTCATCCAGAAGAATCATGCCAGGGCGAGTGCTTCTTTGGGACGGCGCAATTCGCCGGACTCTTTGAGTAAGGAATGCCGGGCGAGTTGCACGCTTTCGGCAATGGCCGCTCGCCGCACACGCCCCCCCCCAGGCCTTGACAATTTCATCCGGCGCCATGCCGTGGGCAAGTTCGTCGAGAATTTGCCAGACCATGATGCGCGTGCCTTTGAACGTGGGCTTGCCGTGGCAGATTTCCGGGTCGGCCACAATGTATTCGCCCAATTCAATACGTTGCGTTGCATGTCTGCCGTCTTTCATTGTCCCAAACCATAACTGCATCATACGAAGATGCCAAGTCGCACAACCTTGCGAAACAGAAAGCAATTTTGACGGATTTGTGACGGCCGCACCCCGCTCAACGCCGCGATTATCTCCTTGGCCAGCTTGGGTGCGTCGAGGGGGCAGACCGTAGAAAAGCCCTTACTTTGCGCTTGACATCTTTTGCTCAGTCGCAATACCGCCCCCATGCCGCGCAAACCCCGAATCGAGGATCCATGGGCCATCTGTCGCGTCATGAACCGCGGGGATTAGCGTGGAGACATCTTCCTGGACGACGTGGGCCCGGCACGATTTCATCAAGACCTTGGCCGAGGCGTCCCAAAAGACCGAGTGGCAGATTCATGCCTTTTGCCTCATGCGCAACCACTGTCATCTGGTTTTGGAGGCTCCGCGGGAGTTCGAGCGGCAGATGGAACGGCGCCGCCTGGAAGAGACGAAAACCCAAGGGCGCGAGGACCAATCCGCACAAATTCATGAACCACCCTCAACGCGATACCGCCCAGATCCAACTGAATATTCAATGACCAGCAAAGCTGAAGGGCATTCCTACGACCCCATCGAGGGCAGGACAGCGAGGCGAGACGCCGGGAGTTCTCCAGGTTCATGGAAAGACGGTGGTCTGTGGCCCGAAGACCATCCGGTGAAGGTCCAACTGGCGCACCGGCTTCGAGAGCAAACCACCCTGAGCCTGAGGTGGATTGCCAGAGCCGGTGGCGTATGGGCAGCAAGGTAACAGCTTTTTTCGGCAATCGCCCGGCCCCATCGGGTGGGGCCGTCACGGGCAGCGGAGTGGCGCCGGTTGCCAAACCAGCCCAAGCCTCAGTAAATTAGCCGCCGCAATCCGCGCACCCGGTCAAACCCCTGGTCGCGGCTGATAAGTGGCTGCCCGTAGTAGCGGCAGAAGGCAGCCAGCCAGTTGTCGTTTTCTCCCAACCGGCCGCCGACGCTCATCAGCTCCCGGTCAATTCCCGCCGCGGCGTAAGCGATCTCAGGAGTCAGCCTGAGTATCCGATAGCCTGCAAGGAAACGTCTGGCCTCGCTCTGGTCGGCGAAGATGACGGCCACCTCGCCCACGGAAATCACTGTAACCAGGAACGGGGCGCGGCGATGGGCGGCCAGGAAAGCCGCTGCAGGGCCGCGCATTGCGGCCTGCTGCTCATCGTAGAGGTCGCTGAGAAAGGTCGTGTCGCAGATCATCGCCGGTTGGAGCGGCGGCCTCGGCCCTTGCGCAGGGCGGCCAGGGCCTTGCGGTCGAGCCGCGGCGGCGGTTGCGCCGAGAGGTAATCGAGGACGTCGCCCGCCGTCTCCAGCGGCTCCGGAATCTCTCGCAGAATCACCTGGGTGAAGCTTTCTCCGGGCAGCTGGTGTCTCTTAAGCCGGCGGTGGGCCTCTTCGCTAATGGTCAGGGTCTTGAACGCCATGCGCAAAAGATACACGAGCAGGCCGGCGGGACAAGCCGTTTCCCTTGCTGTCTCCAAGCCGCACCTCTCGTGCGTAAGCCACTAAATTGATAAGTCGAGCAAGTGTCAGTTGTCACTATTGAGTCTGTTCCTGCCTTCGACGCCAACGGCGTCCTTCATACCAGCGAAGGGCACCGCCCTGGAAAGGCCAGGCCTCAGACATGCCTTCTTGCAGGCCGACGGCCTGCCTCATATCACTGACCTACCAACCAGGCAAGTGTGCTGCTACGAGTTGAATCAAATTAAAAGACACCGGGGAGGAGAATCTGAAGGGAGGCAAAAAGGATGAGCAATCACTTTCATTTGGTCATCGAAACCGCGCGCCGCAACCTCGTTAATGGAATGCAGTGGTTGCTTGGAGTTTATACCAACAGCTTCAACCACCGGCAGGTAAATATTCGGGCAAACAGGAGAAAACAGAGAACACGGAGAAGGGCATTGGTGGCTTCCAGTGGGGGGCGATGGCCCACGCGGGTCACCTGCCCGTGCGCAATTGCGAGCCCCCGGCAACCGGGCTCTGGCTCGGCTCCCTGCCTCAGTTTCCTCAGTTACCTCCTGTTTAGCCGAACGTTTACGCTGGCAGAAGGAATCCGGCCATCTCTCTCCAGAAACTCGTTTTGCAAGTATCACGGCAGTAACAACTTATGGAAAGTCAGCTTTTGGCAGCCCGTTCGCCCATGTGCGCACTGGTTTCTGGTATAACTGAGACCCCGCCGGGGGGTTGGTCGCTGACTGGGAGATATAAGGCGCTTATCGTTGAGGGAAGCGGCAACGGCTACCTCAATGCTTTCGCGAGGAGTTGCTGGCGGCCCGCAAGCAGGCGGCCAGACCGAGCCACACAGGAGAGCAAATCGGTCTCCGCGCCGAGGCAAAAGCCCGGCGCATCATTGAACAGGGGTTGCACGCACTGCGATGGCCGCTTGAAGAACTGAAGCGGCGGCGGAAAGGCGACGCGGAAGGAGTTCGGAATGCATGCCGTCTGCGGCAGGAGACGAGGATGCCCTTGGCCTGGATCGCGCAGAGCCTGCGCGTGGGTGCCGCAGGCCATGTTTCCCGCCTGCTCTATCGGAAGGAGGGAGATAAGCCGGATTGTGGAGACATCAATCCGGAGCAGACGATGATGGATAAGTTGTTCTGAGCCCGCTTCGTTTTTCAAAAACGGTTGTCTTAGGCGGGAGGCCGGCTAGATTCGGGCCATGCAAACTTTGAGTGAAGTCTCGCCGTTTCCACTTTGTGTCTGAGGCGCTGAGGCGCGCCAAAAGACCGAGTGGCAGATTCATGCCGTTTGCCTCATGCGCAACCACTATCATCTGGTTTTGGAGGCTCCGCGGGAGTTCGAGCGGCAGATGGAACGGCGCCGTCTGGAAGAGACGAAAACCCAAGGCCGCGAGGACCAATCCGCACAAATTCATGAACCACCCTCAACGCGATACCGCCCAGATCCAACCGAATACTCAATGACCTGCGGAGCTGAAGGGCATTCCTACGGCCCATCGACATCGATGCAACTTTCGGCCCATCGGAAATGAAAAACAAGGCGGCGGATTTTTACGCCCTACCGGCTCCTGCGCGAATTGTCTTTAAGCCAGGCGGCGTAGTCCTTTTCCTTCAACTTACCAGCCGCCAGCCCCAGAGTGTTTTCCACAACGGATTCTTCCGTCGCCGCAAGCTCATACTCGTTCACCTCCAGAAAAACCGCCGCCACCATAAATCCGGTCCGCTTGTTGCCGTCGAGGAAGGGATGATTAATGATGATGCCCGCCGCGTAGCTCGCCGCCATTTCGGCGTGCGTGGGCTTGGCATAGGCGAACAGATTCCGTGGCTTCCTAAGGGCCGATGCCAGCGGCCCTTCATCGCGCACGCCCGCTCGTCCGCCATGCCGCGCGAGCATCATTTCATGGATCGCCAGGCACTCTTCGCGAGTGATCCATGCCGGCTCCTTCATTTCGCCAATTCCTTCAAGGCATGACGATAACGGCGGCTCAAGCTCTCCGCAGATTTCATTTTCCTGGCGAATTCAGGATTGCTGGCGGTCAGGCGGAAGCTGCCGTCGGTGGCGTCGGTCAAAAACAGAGCGTCCCCGCAGTCGGCGTTCAGGCGCGCGAGCGCCTCCTTCGGCAGGACCACTCCCACCGAATTGCCGACCTTGCGCAATTTGAGTTCCAGAACCATGGCAACAATGTATCCACAATCGTTATAACATCAAGCGCCAGTGCGTCCCGGCAACCAGGTTGGCCCCGGGGCGTCTCGGTGCGCATCTCACTTTTTTTGGCAGACCTGCACTTTCCTGCCAACGAGGAGCGACAGCAAGCGTTGGGCCTTGCTTTAACCCCAGCGGGGTGGCCTGTTCGAACCTCGATGTCCTCTCCCTTGCCCCTTCACGGATTCAACGCGCGAAACCCTCCGGGGAATTGTCCGCCCCCTATCCGCCTCTCCGATCCCGCCCCCGCGTCCCTCTCATTCTTCCCATTCTTCCCACTCTTCCCATCCCTCCGTATCTGCCTGACCCACCGGTAACGACTTTGCTACGACTTGGGCCTGGCCTAAGTCCTTGACCATCAACGGTCCTAACGACTTAACGGGTAAAATCCCCCCCTGCGCCCCCCCGCGCACGCCGTCACCGCGAACACACCCCGCAATCTCCATCCATCGCCGGAAATATCGCCACCGGCCAGCTTCATTCTATGTGCAGGCGGTCGGTGCCGCTCCATAAGCTCAAAACGAAAACACCGCTTTCAACGACCAAATCGCCCGGTACGATGCCAAACGGGATTATCTGGCTGGAAACCCCTCCACCGGAGATTGAGGTGGTCGAGAAAGTGGAGGTCGTCACGCGGTGGGTCATCGGAGCGCCGTCCCACGCCAGTCCAACCCCAGCCCGACAACAGCCTGAACCAAGTCGAGTAAACCCATGAGAATTGAACGTCTTTCCGCCATACCCACCGCTCTCACCAACGGACTAGCCGTTCCCTTAATCTCCCACGCCCGATCGCTGGTTGGGCGGTTGACCTCCAGCGGGTGCTCGCCGAAGTGCTTGGGGGGGCGATAGCACTCGTACTGGCCCTCCTTTTGTTTCGGCGGCTGGTGCGCGGATGGCTCATTTTGCTGGTGCTGGTGTTGTCCGGTTGGCTGGCGTGGATTGCGCTTCCTTGGACCAGCGGGGCCGTGGCAAAGCTCGCTCTCAGCGACTTCCAAACCGCCGCCGCCGCCCGCCTCACGGCCAGGCTACGTAAAGTCGCGGACCATGCGTTTGTGATGGCCTTGGAAAAGCGCCTGATCAAACCAAACCCGTATCGGACGACGTGAGGATCAGGCAGTTGGAGGCGGAATGTATCGAGGTTACCGCCCGGCAGTTTCCGGACCTGCATTCCGTGGTTCTGGAATGCGCCCGCGTTCTCCACCTGAAACGGGTGCCTCGGGTATTTTATGAGCCGTCTGTCTTTTGACGACTTCTTTCGTGCCGCCACGCAAGACCCCGCGCCCTACGACTACCAGCGCCGGCTCGCCTGCGGCCCGGACGCGGACCCCAACAAACCGGAATCCCTGCAGGACGGCACCCACTGCTGTTCCCAACTCATCAACATTCCCACCGGCCTTGGCAAAACCGCCGGCGTCGTTCTCGCCTGGCTGTGGAATCGCGTCGCCCACGCTGATTGTTCTCGCTTTTCCGCTTCCCAATCAGCCCGGATTTCCGCCGCAAATTCAGGCCGCCCGTCCAGGTGCGCGCCCGCGAAATCCACGACGAAGGGACGCTGGACAATCGTCATTTCGATGGTCTGCAAACCGTCCGCGCACCCGAGGAACTGCGGCACGTTGAACCCCACGACGCTTCGGATGCTCTGCGCTCGAAGACGCTCATAGACCCGCTTTTCCCGCAGATACGCCTCAGCTCCTCTGAGCACCTTCACGGCGCTCTCACCCGGTCTGCCCTTGTGTTTCACCACCAAAACGATACCGTCTTTACCGGAGCCTAGCGTTTCGGCGATTTCAAGCCGCCGTCGAGTAGCATAAGGCCGGGCGCGGGGAATCAAGTTTTCGTTCATGATGGCGGACAAGAATTACAGCAACCACTCGGCGCGGGTGCAAATGCGGCTGATCGTAAATGGTTCATCCATCGGCATCACGCAGATGGGGCCGGATTTTCTGTTCATCGAACCCACCGCCGACCATCCGCCGGGCGAGGCGAATATCCTTTTCAAGGTGAACGAGAGCGAGCGCCGCTGGACGGTCAAATTGCCCGAAGGCATTTCCGCCGAATCCGAACGGATCGTGATCGCCGCGAGCGAATAACCACGACGCGTTACAGTCCTGATCTGTGGTTTCAAGGCGTATTTTCGCATAAAGCCGAATCTTCAAAAGGGGCACGGAACGGCGAAAAAACACAACAACAGCGGGGTACCCCGTTTGCAACCCCGAGGAAATATGGGAACAGGACAAATCCGGACGACGAAGCAGAATTCTCTTGTCACCACTCCTGAAACGAGGGAAAACATTCTCAGAGCCTGTTTTAAAATTCGCAGGAAAGGCTTGCGGCGAGGGGTTTTGGCCGTGGCCGAGGCGGCGCGCTCCGAGCATCCCCTTGCGGGCTGTAAGGAGCGAGCCAACGAAGGCCACGGGCAAAAGAGCCGCCGCAAGCCCCGGCCAATTTTAAAACAGGCTCTCAGCGGCGAATTCGGAAATTGGGAGAATCTGAGGCAACATGAACTTTCGCGACTTCTTTGAGGCGGCCACCGGGCACACGCCTTATGAATACCAATGCCGCCTCGCCTGCGGTGAGAAGGACGACGGCCAAAGCGAGGAGGACTGGCTCACCCACCCCGACCCAAAGGGATACCGTTCCCGGCTCATCAACGTCCCCACTGGCCTCGGCAAAACCGCCGCTGTGGTTCTCGCCTGGCTCTGGAACCGCGTCGCGGCCCAGATCGAGAATTGCAAACCTGAGATCGAAAATGGCTCCTGGCCTCGCCGCCTCGTCTATTGCCTGCCGATGCGGACCCTGGTTGAGCAAACACAACGAGAGGTGCGCCGGTGGCTGTTGCACCTGGCGCGGAGGTACACCAAGCCGCAGGATGGCTCAGATCTTCGCTGGCTCGCGCTGCATTCTCCGATTGTCCTCATGGGCGGTGAGGACCTGACCCAAAGGAGGCGGGAGTGGGACCTCTGGCCCGAAAAACCGGCCATCCTCGTAGGGACGCAAGACATGCTTCTCTCCCGGGCGCTGAACCGAGGCTACGGCATGAGCCGCGCCCGCTGGCCGATGCACTTCGGCTTGCTCAATAATGACTCCCTGTGGGTCCTCGACGAGACGCAACTGATGGGTGTCGGTGTGCGGACCTCGTCCCAGTTGGAAGGTTTGCGGCGAAAGATCTGCACTGCCGGGCCTGTTGCCACCTGGTGGGCGAGCGCGACCTTGGACACACGATTACTCGATACACCTGACCACCGGGAGGAGGTCGGCACGAACTCGCTGGAAGCGAATGACCGCCGAAACACAGATGTTGCCGAAAGAATCGATGCCGTCAAACGGCTTGCGTGGCTTCCCTCGGAGTTGACATTCGACTCGGCAAAGGCGGTCGGAGCTTACATTAAGAAGCTTGCGGGCGCGATCGTCGAGAGACATGAGCCGGGCACCCTCACTATCGTCATTCTTAACCGGGTGGATCGCGCCAAACACCTCTTCGTTGAATTGCAGACGATCGCTAACAAGCAGAGGCTGCCGCGACTCGTTTTGGTGCATTCGCGCTTCCGTCCGATGGAACGGGAGAACCTGTCCAGCAAGATCAAGGAACCGGGCGAAAAGATCATCGTTGCCACGCAAGCCATCGAAGCGGGGGTGGACATTTCGTCGCGCACATTAATCACGGAACTTGCGCCCTGGTCATCGCTCGTCCAGCGGTTTGGACGCTGCAATCGCAAGGGCGAGTTTAACAGGTCGGGCGGCGCGGACATTTTCTGGATTAACCTGCAGGCCGAAGACGAGAAAGACTCAGCCAGCCTGGCGCTTCCTTACACGGAGGAGCAACTGGCGACTGCTCGAAACCTTTTGGCGAAGGCCGAGGGGACGGGGGCCGCACCCTCGGCGCTGAGGCAAATTGAGAAGGAGCGTACGGCGGAGCCCATCCCGGAACCTCACATCCTGCGCCGAAAGGACCTCATCGAGCTGTTTGACACCACACCCGACCTGGCCGGAGTGGATATTGACGTCGGCCGCTACATCCGCGATGACGACGACCGCGACGTTCAAGCCTTCTGGCGCAAGATCCCCGAAGGCGAGCAACCAGACGGCATTGAACCTCTCCGCAAAGAACTGGTTCGCGTCTCCCTCAGTCACTTCAGCAAGTTCCTCAAAGGGAACAAGACTCGCGTCTGGCACTGGGATGTTTTGCGCGGGGAGTGGCGGCCGCCTGAACGCCCGTCGCCCGGCCAAACCTATCTCGTGGATTATGCCTTGGGCGGCTATTCGGAAGAGCTCGGCTGGACGGGTGAGAAAGCCGGCGCACCGTTCCGAATCCTCTCGCGCGAGGACCAGCCGAAACAGGCGTCGCCTCGAGATGGCCAGGCCCGCGATGATGAAAGCTTGAGCCAGTTTCAAAGCCTGGAGGAACACACCGAGCATGTTGTCGACGCGTGCGGGCGGGTCATCGCCGCGTTGGCCGCGTCACATCCGTGGTCGGAACCGGTGCTCAAGGCGGCGGAATGGCACGACGTTGGCAAGGCCCATGAATACTTCCAGGAATTTCTGGCCGCCAAGCTGCAGATACCCCCAAGGTTTGAAGGCCATTTTCTGGCTAAGACGCCCCGAAGCTCGCCCAGCCGCCACGACGGGGAAAGGCGCCCCTTCTTCCGCCACGAGCTCGCTTCCGCGCTGGCATGGTTGCAGGAAGGAGGCTGCAAAGACCCGTTCACCGAAAGCCTGGTGGCGTATCTTATCGCCGCGCACCACGGCAAAGTCCGGCTCTCCATCCGTTCCATGCCGGGCGAAAGAGCGCCCCATGAAGGTGAGGGCAAGGAGGTCTTATTTGCGCGCGGCATTTGGGACGGTGATGAACTCTTCGCTGAGAAGTGCGGCAAAACCCTGACACTGTGCGGACGAGTGTTCGGACCCGTCAAACTCGATCTATCCTGCATGAGGATGGGACACCAAGACGGACATTCCTCCTGGAGTTCCCGGGCCCTCTCTCTGCGCGACAGCCCGCAGCTTGGCGTTTTCCGCCTCGCTTGGTTGGAGACCCTGCTGCGCGCCGCAGACGGGCGCGCTTCGGCAATGGAAGCTCAAAGCCTGGAACTCAGTTGATGAACTCCTCGTACCGGTCATGAGTGCCGATCCAAAACCATTCTACTGCATCCCCGGTCCTGGTGGCCAAAGCGCGGTGGCGGCGGCCGACACGCACAGACCAGAATCGGCCTGCCTTCTTGAAGTGAAGCGAGGGATGGGATGGATCACGAAGCCACAATTTGAAGTTCTTGTGGGCCAACCGCTGAACGTCTGGAGGCAGCAGCCCAAACCGGTCACGAAAGCTTTTTGTCGTCGAGGAAATCATCAAGCGGCACGTTGGCGTGGCCCTCATTCTCCGATTTCAGCCGCTGGTAAGCCTCGAGCAGCTTGCCGCTCCGCTCGTCTTCCTCGATCTGGCGGTCCCACTCGCGATTTCGCTCGGCGTCGAACCACCGCTCGAGTTCGACGAATTCCCCACGCGAAAGTCGGGAGATGGCCTGCTCGATGTCTGGAACGGAACTCATGCATAACGAATAACCCGAACTGCACCTTCATATCAAGTTTCAAAAGGGGCCGCGCCCTAGCAAGGGCGCGGGAACTGCCACAAGGGTTCTTCATCCGTACAACGAAGCAACTCTTGCTTCAACTGGGCCTCTCGGATGCGCCGAGAAGATTGTTCAAATGTAATGGCATCAGGACAAGAGTGCAACTCTTAAAGAGGTGTATCGTTGAGCGGAAGAGAAACCTAAAAGACGTTGACAGCCAAAGAAAAATCTGCCATGCTCATGGCAGATTTAGACCGGGTGCGTGGCAGAGCGGTCAAATGCAGCGGACTTATAATCCGCCACAGCCGGGAAGCTGTCGAGGGTTCGAATCCCTCCGCACCCGCACCGATCCGTTGAGAAGAATATAGCAACAACGGTACTTTGTAAACACTTCCTTCATGAACGTTGTCACTTTGCCAGGATGTACGCCCTCACCGTTGGCATGCTATCTCAAGGCACTCGGGGCTCTGCGACTTCTTGCCCGGCAGTTTTCCGAAGCGCATCCGAAAGCTTTGTGGCGCGGCAACACGTTCTGCCTCCAATCGAACCTCGACGAAGCCGCGCTCGCCGATTTCTTCCTCAACCGCTACTCTCCGTCGCCGATTGTGGCGCCCTGGAACGGCGGCAGCGGTTTTTACCCCAAGGACAATTCGGTAGCCATTAAGGCCGTCCTTCATTCGAAGGCAGATCGGTTCGCGCTTTATCGGGAGACCATTGCGACCGCACGTGAAGCGATTGCTTCTCTAAAGCTGAAGGCCAAACCCGAAAGGGCGGAAAAGGACAAACTGCTGCTGAGGTGCCGCAACACGTTCTCTGATCCCGCTCTGGAATGGTTGGACAGCGCGTTTGTGCTCACCGGCAATGGCGCGAAATACCCACCCCTGCTGGGCACGGGCGGCAATGACGGACGCCTGGAATTCACGAACAATTTCATGCAGCGGTTGACCGAAGTGTTTGACATGGGTACGGGGACGGCGCTGAGCGGGGCGGCCGCGCTGTTGGAGAGCGCTCTTTTCGGTACACCAATCCAGGGGCTGGCGGACAGCCCCATTGGCCAGTTCAGTCCCGCGGCCGGCGGCGGGGCGAATGCTTCAACCGGCTTTGACTCGAGGAGCACGGTCAACCCATGGGATTTCATCCTCGCCTTGGAGGGGGCGATGGTCTTTGGCGCTGCGGCAGTCAGGCGGCTCGAGGACCGGTCGCCTAACCGATTAGGCCGAACGCCTGACCATCTCGTGTACCCGTTCTGTGTTCAGCCGTCCGGCTCTGGTTACGGGAGCGCCGCCGATGCCGACGAAAGCGATCCCCGCGGCGAGATTTGGGTGCCTCTCTGGGCCGCTCCCGCCGGTCTTGATGAAATCAGGAGTCTGTTTAGCGAGGGACGTGCCTGGGTGCAAGGCCGGCCGCCGAGAAACGGGGTGGATTTTGCGTGCGCCGTCGTTTCGCTCGGCGTGGACCGCGGTATCAGCGAATTCCAGCGGTATGGTTTCCATGTGCGAAACGGCTTGGCGTACTTTGCGACGCCGTTGCAGCGACTGCCTGTGCGGCAAGACTCGGTCATTACCGACTTGCTCGCTGCCTGTGACCATTGGATGGGCCGGTTTCTTTCCGGAGCAAAAGCCGACACGGCACCCGGGTCCATTCGGCACGCGGCGAACCAGTTGGAAGCGGCCATTTTCGCCCAAGCCGCGGCCTCGCAGCAAGACAACCCTGACACAGCCCAGGAAATATTGGTCGCCCTTGGCGAATCCGAGCGGGCGTTGGCTCGGAGCGAGAAGTGGCGGGCAGAAACCTCCCTGCGCCCAATTCCTCTCTTGCGGGGCGGTTGGATCCATGAGGCGGATGACCGAACACCCGAATTCCGCCTCGCCGCTGCCTTGGCTTCCGTCGAGTTTTGGTTTGGCAAAGAGTTTTTCCCCCTGCGCAGGCACTTGGAACCGGTGCGAGTGGTTCCCGGCCGCAAAGGGCGGGCTTATTGGGACGAAGGCGCAAGGAACGAGCTCGTTTGGAGCGACGGAGAAATCACAGACGTCCTTTGCAACATCATGCGCCGGCGCTTTCTCCTCGCGAGATCAGCGGCAAAGCCCTCCTGGCCGGAGTATGCCAAGATCTCCGCGTGGCCTTGTGACATCGCCGCCTTCATCGAGGGCCGAGTGGACGAGAAGCGTCTTGGCCAACTGCTTTGGGGGCTGAGTCTGGTGGATTTCTCTGGAGACACATTTTCTGCCGAGGAGATGCCTCAGCGGCCATCTTCTGGCTCGCGGGAGGAAACGCCGCCCGCCTTTTACGCTCAACTCAAGCTCTGTTTCGCCGGACGACTTCCAGACGATAAGGAGGTTCCCCTTGAGCCAATCATCTTCAACACGGCTGCCAGCGGTGATGGCGAGCGGGCTTCCAGGCAGGCGTTGCGCCGTTTGCATGGATCGAACATACCGGTCACCCACGTCGCCATTCCGCTGAGCGGCAAAGCAGCTAAGCGCTGCGCCGCCGCGCTGTTGTTTCCCGTGTGGGATTCGCAACTGGCCGACATCGGCCGAATCGTCGCGCCCGACTTCTTTCCACCTTACGAAACTTCGCGTTAAACCTAAACCGCCTGAAAAACAATGGATACATCAAAACTGAGCTCCGCTCCTCGACTCCTCCTCACCGCGCAACTAAGACCCGCGCTCGGCACTCGCTTCCAGCCTACCGGCTTCCCGGACTTGGGCGCGGCTACCTACAAGGCAGACGGCAAGAACATGCTTCTCGTCGAGTCGGCCCAAAGCATGGCCAATCGCCTCGAAGCCGTGTGTTGGGACGCCAATGCGAATAACTGGGTTGCCCCGCTGCGAGGCCTGCCCTACGTGGCGGTCCAAGACAAGCAGGGCAAGCCCCTCACAAATTCGGTTCTCGAAGCGCATCGGCTCAACAGTCCATACATTCTCGAAGGAAAGGCCACCTTTGTGGATACGCTTAAAAAGGAGCTCGGTGTTGAAAAAGAGGGCCGGGTGGACCTGCGGAGGTTGGCGGTCGTGCTGCTCAAATATGATGTCAACTCGCTGTTGCACGGCGTTTTTATCGCCAAGAAGGACA
>JAJYHY010000573.1 GCA_021784555.1 bacterium | reverse complement strand
TCATCTGCCCTTTGATCTGAGGGGTGTTGTACACCGAGAACCAACTGCCATCCAGCCCCGTCAGCCGCAGCCCCCGATAGAAGGCATCCGCATGCACGAGGGGATCGGCCTTGGGCTTGAGCGCCGCATTTGAGGAAGATCGAACAAATCAACGACCAGGGGATGAATTCGTTGAACAGGGCCTTAAATGTCGCTTTGGGAATCCGATATTTGGTTCGCATCCCCAGCGTAGTGCGACAAAATGGCTCGTTGGACCGGGAAAAAATTGCCTGCGGCGACGAATGGTCTCACTTCGGCCGCCTACTCAAAGCGCCTCGAATTCCTAAACGGCATTGGGCCTAGCCACGGTGTCAAGCAGAGCGGCCAAAGGCCGTCGACGGCTTGCGCAGGCGCAGTTCGCGGCGCCGGGGTGACCCATTAGCCGACTCGGGCGACTAACAAAGAGACCTGATATGAGCCTCATTCCTATCTTAGTAGTAGCCACATCGGCGACACTTATCACCTACCCTGTGGTATATCCAGTCCTGAAAGCCTTGGGGCTTGGCAAATCACCCTGGCTGCTAGCTGTCAGTGTCGCTCTTCTAAGCGGTCTCGGCCTGGTTTCCCTGGGCAAAGGCGCGGTCGCGTTTATCCTGGTTCTTTGCGCCACGCTGGGGTTGTCGGTTCTTTTCTTCTGGCTAACGAGCTGGCTCGCACACCCCGCGCGCCCTCCAGTGGCGGACGCCCGTCGCGGCATCCAAAGGCCCCGGTCGCCCCGGCTCATTCGAGCGCGTGTTGGCGAGATTTCAAAATGCCGATCAGGGCCCTTAAGGCTTCGTTGACGGAGCGAGTGTCGGGAAAGAACTCCGGCACATCTCTATTGCTTCGTTCTAAAGAACGCGCTCGTTCCGCTCGGTGTCACCATATAGGACGGAGCGGCGGCGCCCTGAACGTCCGACCAGGGGCCGCTCAATGAGGTCGCTTCCTGGAGGGTGCCGGTGGTCCAGTTGATCTGCAACTGGCTGCCCACCCACTGAATCTGAAGCGATGAGGAGGTGGTTCCGGTGAATCCGAAGGCGCGCGGGACGGTGGAGTTGTAGCCGCCGTGGCTGAGATAGAAGTCGTCGAACATGGCGCTGGAGCTGGCGTTGTTGCCGGCGACATAGAGCTTGTCCAGGTTGGGCTGCATGCCGCCCAGGATGACATCCACATAGTAGGGGTCACGGTCGCTCGTGTAGCTGTCAAAGACCAAGGTGCGGCTGGGGTCGCCCTCCTTTTGCAGGTACACCGAGAACGTGTCCGCGATATATCCAGACATCGGATCGTTCATGGGGGCGTTAGTGATGTCGAGCCACACGTCATAGACGGCGCCCGGCGCCAGCGGGGAGGCGGTGTAATCCATGGGGGAGGCCTGGCCGTTGCGGGCGCCCAGGAACCAGGCGTTGTTGCCGGAGACTGGATCGGCCATGACCGTCGGGTACACCGCCGGGCCGAAGCCACTGGCAGGGCTGGGCGCGATATCGCCGTAGTCGCGCGCGTTGATGTCGCTCAGGCCAACGATGTGGACCGGCGTGTTCGTGTCGGGCGCCGGAAGAATCATCCGGAAAAAGAGGGTGCCGGACTGGTTCTCCTGCAAGGTATTGGTTTGCAGAGCCAGCATCGCATCACTATCCGAGGCCAGGGTGGTCATGACCTTGTTAGCGTCCAGGTTGGTGATCTGAACGGAGTTGCCGCGCAGATCCTTCCAGTAAGGCTCCTGGTTCAATGGCCCGGCCTTGTAGGTGTCAAAGTTGTCGAGGAGTGTCCAGCCGGGGGTGACGCCGCTGACCACGGCCACGGAAGTTGTGGCAGACAGGCTGCTCATCCCGCGCTGGACGGTGAGGATGTAGGTGGTGGAGTTGGTGAGGACGATGGCGTTGGTGCCCACGCCCACAATCGTCTTGGCGGTCACGTCACCCAGGCCGGGAGTAATCGTAATCTGGGAGGCATCCTTGCTGACGCTCCAGCGCAAAATGGTCGAGCCGCCGCTCACCACCGCCGGCAGGTCGGCCTGGAAAGAGTTCAATGCCAAGGGCTGGACGCGCGTGGGAGCATTGGTGATGGAGGTGACCTGGAGCAGCTTGAGCTCGTCGGGAGAGAGCGGGCGATCCCAAACCGCGACTTCATCGATGAGGCCGCTGAACCAAGACGAAGGGCTGCTCCGGAGGATGCCGCCAATGCTGGTAGTGTCGAGGGTCAGAGGCCAGACCGGGTCCGGAACCGTCGGGTCCAGCACGCCGTCGATGTACCACGCCGCGTTGGTCGAAGTCGCATGAGCGCGCTGCACGTAGGCGATGTTATGCCAGGTATCGTCGAAGACAATTCCGACTGAGTAACGGTGATCCCCTGTGGCGCCGGTATCGGTGCGGATGTAGCTGTCCAATTCGCCGGTGCCTCCCGTGTGGTCTGTGCCAAGGTTGAAGAGGGGGTTGTTGTTGGCCGTGGAGCCTTCGGACCAAACGCGCCGGTCGGTTTGGTCGGGGTCGCCGTTGACCCACATCGAGATGGTGAAGCTGGGTTTGTTGTAGATGGGGAGGTCTTCGCCGGGGTTGTCGATGCGCTCCAAAATGGTGTGGTCCTCATTGGTGAAACCCATGGCCTGGCCCCATCTGCCCGGCACGAGGTTCGCCGCGCTCATGTTGACCAGCGTCATGTCATAGCCGCTGACCACGTCCGGGGTCTTGGTGCCCACGACGGTGTCGAGAGGCCAGTAAGAGATGAGGCCATTGGTGAGGTTGGCGGCGGGCCAGGGTGAAACGAGCAGAGTCGCCACAACGCTGGTGGCCCTGCCCTGGGAGTTGGCTGCAACCAGGGCATAATCGCCCGAATCGCTGGTGGCCAGGTTCGTCAGCGTCAGCGACAGGCCGGTTGCCCCAGCGACGTCCGCTCCGTCTTTGATCCATTGGTAGGTCAGCGGGCGGGTGCCATAGGCGGCGCCGGTAAACGTCCAGGAATCTCCGATATACAGGTTGGTCGCTCCGGCTGGAGAGACAGAAAAACCAGGGGGGAATGCGGGGACGGGGGTTTGAATGCTGTTGGTCATTACGTCCTGGATCTCGCCCTGGCTGAGAGCGCGCGCCCACACGGCGACGTCATCCACGGTGCAAGTCATAAAATGATCAATGGAGGCGCGCACGATGCCGCCAATTGACGTCGTGTCCCACACGCCGGTGGCGTCCCGGGTGTAGGTATTGGTATAGATTAATTGCCCGTCTTCATAGAAGTCGAGCTTGCCGGCGTCGTAAGTCATCGCGATGTGGTGCCAGGCGCCATCCAGCACGGCATTGGTTGGGGTTGCGCTCACCAGTTGGGTTCCCGTGCTGTTGCGGAGGTAGATACGCGTGCCGGCGTTAGCGCCGTTGGAGGCGGAGCCGAGGGCGTAAAGCGGGTTGTTGTTCGCGTTAGTGACATCCGATTCGCTGAAGTAGCGCAGGTCGGACTGGCCGACACCATTGGC
>JAJYHY010000572.1 GCA_021784555.1 bacterium | reverse complement strand
CTTGGTGTTGTATAAAATAGACAATCTCCTTTTGCCAGCGCTCCATTTGTGGCTTCCCGTATGCATCCGGTTGCACGAGCTGTGCACGACGGCGCGCCAGTGCATCAATGTGAAGACTTGCGGCCCCCTTCACCTGGTCTAGTAATAGCCGGTTCAGGCGTGAGCCCCGCACTGCGGCAAACACGCCGGCAGCCACAATCGCGACAAATAGAATCGAGAAGTCGGCCGCGTGCTGGACAACCAGAGCAACGATGCCCAGCAGTAACGCACAGCCGATAATCACCCCTGCGTCACTGGATTTATACTTGCGTTTCCGTTTAGCCATTGCAGCACCAGAATTCGCGCATCACAGTGCGCTCTGCTTCGGTTGAAAACTTAGGAGTCTACGCAGGGAGACTCGGCATTCAGTGATTCGGGTCACAACCCCTGCGAGCCGCGGACGCTCATGGCCCTGGCGGCATAGCGGACGAGAGCTGACCCGTTTAGCAGCGCTCCGGAAATTGAGTGGTAACGTCCGTCAGGAGCTTCAGACTCCGACTGCAATACGCCTTCCGGCTTGTGTGGGGGAACGGGCTCTCCCGTAGTGTGCAAGTTTGCTTCAATTTGTGGATTCCGTGCGGCGCACCAGAGCGGAGACGAGTTAACCTGAGAGGGTCGGGTTGTGTTTACAGACGATGACGCAGAAATGGGTATTCTCGTCCGTGGACTGATCGTCCTCATTTGATAAATATGCGTCCTCGTGAAACAGAGTGTCTTGGAAATACTCGGACAGCGAATCCGAGAGCGACGTAAGATCCTGGGGTGGACGCAGGAAGAGCTTGCAGAACACGCCAATATCGACCGGTCTTACATTGGTGGTGTGGAACGGGGAGAGCGCAACCTCACGTTCGAGGTACTTTCCGAAATTTGCCGTGCTCTCAAGTGCGACATCGCTAGCCTCACGAAGGGGCTACCCGAAGGACGCTCATGAAGTGGCTGCGCACCCTCGTACTCTTTGACAAAGGGCGCGTCATTGAGTCAAACGACTGGCGCACCGTCCACGAGAGCTACGTACGCGCGATTTGCAGCATCGATCATCCGGCGGGATCTGGCAAACTGACGCTTCGCGAGAAGGAGCGGGTTGGCACACAATGGCAGCGTAACGGGGTCGGCTATCTGCGGTCGCGCTTTCTTCAGCACATGACCGGCCCTGAAGGTTGGCGAGCAGAGGGTGACGTAGATTTGGCGCGCAACCGGAAACAGCCGGCAATTTCGCTTTACCCCTCAAAAAAAGCCTACCGAGAACCGATCACATCAGACTTTGGTGGCTTTGACTTCATGACCACTGCTTCCGGAGGAACGCGGATCGCAATCGAGTGGGAGACCGGGAACATTTCTTCGTCTCACCGGAGCATGAACAAACTGGCAATCGCGCTCGGGAGCAACATAGTAGAGGCAGGCGTACTGATAGTGCCGAGTCGCGGGCTTTATGAGCACCTGACAGATCGCATTGGGAATATAGGAGAGCTGTCGGGGTATCTTTCGATGTGGGAGGGGCTGAAGTCTACGGTGAAACGCGGACTCCTTGCAGTGACCGTTGTCGAACACGACGCTCTGACGAAGAACAAGAATATTCCGTATCTACCTGTCGGAAATGACGGCCGGGCACGTGAGGGACGGAAAAAGCTATAGGAACAGATCGGGCTGATCCCGATCTACCGGTGGGCATTCGCAAGGTGATCCGTTAGCATCTACGCGGTAATCCTGAGAGAGCGGACGACCTGCCTTCTTTCGGCGCGCCAGGGAAGCTCTGGTGAATAGCACATTCTTGTTCACATGGATTTCCGCAAGGTGATCACGATCGTCGTTGAGATTTTCAAAGCGATCAAGGATCGTCCTGCAATGAAGCTCCGCTCCTATCCAGCGGCGTCCGTTAAGCTCAGCTGCAACGTAAGTCGTACCGGAACCACCGAACGGATCAAGGACAACTGATCCCGGATCACTTGCCATCGAAATTATGCGATCCATGAGCTTTAGAGCCAGTGCATTTGCATCGCGCTTTTTGTATTTCGCGTGGCGCACGGGCGGTATGTCGGTCCAGACATCCGAGAGGTTTACGCCACGGGGATTCATCTTGTCCTTGTATCCGCCGTAGTCGCGCAATTCCCCTCCGCAGTGGCGGCAGCACGGGACGGGAATCCTGTCGGGGTGAAAGATCGCAGGCTTCTTCCCCTTCACGAAATAGAGCAGCGCATAGTGAGATGGATAAAGGCGTTTAGGGATTGGCAAGGAGTACTTGATGTCCACTGTGATCCAGTGGCGGAAAGTCAGCTTCTGGTTGAGATACGCACCAAGCTGTAGGTTCCACTTTGGGATATTCCACAGGAACAACGACCCGCCCGGTTTCAATACCCGCACCATCCCGTCCAGCCACGCGCGGCACCAGTCGAGGTATTCGTGCTCGGCGCGGGAGTCGTCGATATTCGATGAGTACTTCTTGCCGAGGTTGAACGGTGGATCAGCAAACGCAAGGTCAACGCTGTTAGGTTGAAGCCCAGCGAGAATTTTGAGGCAATCCGCCTCGTAGAGCCGCCCAAGGGGGGTCTCGAGAATGGGTATCATAGTCCTCATGGGATCAGCTTAGCGGATAGGCAAACGAGCGGCAATGGCCAATAATTAGCGACTTCGAGCAGTTATAGGAGCCCTGGGCTCAGGCCCCTTAGATTGCGTGCGTTCTCACGGTGATTATGCGCCCAGGTACTGCACGCCCATCCGGTGGGCGTGATGAAGCGCATTGTGCGTCGTGGGTCGGAATGACCGCGTCCTGTTCCGCGTCGAGCGTGTGATGGGGCTCGCGAGGCCGCGCGGGCGGTGGACCTGACGAGCAGCGTATCGAGTTCGTCGTAAACAGCTCCGAGGGCCCGGACGGTCTGGTGAAGGGCCGATGTCTCGGCGCCGATTCGTCGCCGGTTCCGTGTCCTGCTCTGCTGCGTCGAGGGCGCGCGCGACAGTCTCAAGTACGACGAGAACGTCGGCGAAGTGGTTGAGCACGTCGCGTAGGCTAGGGAGCGCGCGACCCTTTGGCTTGGTTGTTCGGGAACGCTTGATAGCGTTCCGCTTGCCGGTACCAGTGGCAGCAGCACGGCGGGAAGAAGCGATGAGTGCGCGTGCCTCGCGTGTGTCGTTGTCGTCGCGCAGTGATCGGTTGTCACCATTTTGATGAAGAGCGGATGGACGCGCCCGCAGGTCGGGCGGTTTCACGCGAAATTAGAGAATCTGGACTTGGAGTGGACTTGAGGTGGCAGTGGCCGTGTTCCATGACACGCCGACATCCTCATAACATACTGATTCTATTGGTCGGGGTGACAGGATTTGAACCTGCGACACCTACGTCCCGAACGTAGTGCTCTACCAGGCTGAGCTACACCCCGATCTGGCGGTCCCGGGCCCTCGGGTGGGGCCGAAGCCGGCACGCGAGGCAGGGTCGCGAAGTGTACTG
>JAJYHY010000571.1 GCA_021784555.1 bacterium | reverse complement strand
TTGGCTATGGAATGGAATGGCGGTAATTTGAATATGATGAACGATGTCGTTGACATCCGGTTGATGAAAGGCCGACAGCGCGCCGAGGACAAGCGGTGGCTGACGGCAGGTGAGGTCACACCGGAGGAACTCGACCGAGAGAATTCTCTCATCCGTTCGGCCGCTGACATTGTTCACACGGATTTTTCTCCCAAGGGAACGCCGGAGTCATGGGAACGGATGCTTCAAGAAATCCAACGGAGTTAGAGGATTTCCTTGCGGTTCTGACCCAGACCGACGATGAGGGACAGCCCTTTGTTGTGGTGGGTGGCCAGCCGGACCGACCGCGCCAAGACGTGAAGCACGTGGCGATGTTGGCCTTGTGCGTGCCGCATTTTCTGGAAGACGTATGCATCCGGGTTGCCGACAAAGGGAGACGAAAGGACACTTTGCGAAATTACATCCAGGCGTTGACGGCCCTGAAGCACAACTATTCGGGCCGACTCTTTGAAGCACGGCATCCCGGTATGATCCACTGGCCGGAATTGATCTCGCAAACCATTCGCCAAATGCCATTTGATTGGCAGATTCAGAGTTCCTTACGACAGCTTGATAGCGGGGGACAATCGCGGGGTATGAGAATCTGACGGGGATGCATAGTCGCGGCTTGCCTCATAAGCGCGAACGCCACGGCGCGAGCGGCCGCAGTCAAGGTGCAGGCGCGAAGCACACGACCTTGACGGCGACCGTCCTCCGTATAATGGAAGCGCGGGCGCACCGATCATCTTGTGCTCGCGTTGAGCCGTCTTTTCGCGGCGCGTTCATTCTTCTCCCTCCATTTGAGGCGGATCACCTCGCACGCCCGGCTCATCCATTTGAAATCCGCCTTCTTCTGCTCAATCTCGGCCGTCATGAAAAACTTGACGGCTCCAGCCGGAGGGTGTCCCAGCGGCCTGAGCAGCCCAGCGCCAACCAGGATGGGAATGTGGTCCGGTTCAAAGCCCAATTTCCAGGCCGTCTCCGTGGCCGTGAGCCGTCCTGGCGCGGAGAGCAGATTGAGAAATTCCCGGCGTTCAGGATTCATACCGCCTCCTTTGCAAGAGCGATGCTGACCGAGGCCACATGGGTCTTCAGTGTAGCGACGTAACGCCCACCCGCAGGTTGCACGAACTTCAATGTATGCTTCTGGATGGCCCCTTCGATGGACTGTAGTCCGCTGCCCAGAACCATCACCTCGGCCATGGCAAACCGAACAACAAGCCTTTGCGGGGGCGCCTGAGCGTCCTCTTCCAAGGCCGGGTTGGCCCCCAATTCGGAGTACAGGAATTGGGCATAGGGCAGTTGGAAACTTTCCCCTTGCCCGGTTATCACATTGAGCGTGGCAATATCGGGAGCGGTATCAAAACAGGGATTGTCCCGGTTAGACGCTGATTCCATGAGCGGACTTTCGTTGGTGTCGTTGTTTTTCATAAAGCGATGTTTGGATTGACGGGGTGTTTCTGTCCGGCGAAAGGGATGTCTCGCGACCAATCTGCTGGCGCAGGCGCCGCAGGAAACGATGCCCGCGTTGCAGGATGCTCTGGAGAAAACTCCGGCGGCCAATGGCCGACAGCGCCTCAATGGCCGCCAGGCGGGCGCTGGAGCGCGTGACGTGGGCGCGCAACCGTTCGGCGTCGTCGGTGAACACCCGGCAGAGTTCCCGCCCGCGCGAGATGCTGACGTAAAATTGTTCCTGGCTGACAGCGGGCAGGGAGCGGGCCGAGGCCACGACCAGGACTTCATCGACCGTCTTGCCCTGGGCGGCGTGGGAAGTGACCGCGTAACCGTGGGTAAAGGTGCGGTAATCCGGCGGGAGGGTTCTGCCGTCCCTCAGAACGATGCCCTCACCAGCCAGGGCCGTGACCTCGACCAACTCGCCGTTGATGAACCTCTTTCGCCAGTTGGATTGCAGCAGGAGCTTGTCGCCGACCGCCACTTTGAGCTTCCGCTTCTCCCCCACGTCATACGAGCCCGAGTTCCGGCCCAATGGCAACAGGCCCCCCGAGCCATCCGACCGTCGCACCTTGAGTGAATCGGTCTCCACGGCGAGCACCTCAACCGATCCATCCTTGTTAAAGCCCGCCGTCCTCCGATGGAACCGAATCGCCAGACCCGGACGGTACTGCCCGGCATCAGCCTTCTGTGCCGCGGTCCAGGAGAGCGAATCGAAGACCTCAAACTCCTTCTCTTCGCGCGCCAGCCGGTCGGCGGATTTTAACTCATCCCTCACTTTCTGGGTTACCGCTTCGATTTCATTCCAGGTGGGCGCCACCAGCAATGTGGCCCGCCCTTGGACCAGCGCCTTCACGTAAGCGCTGGCGGCGGCATCGTGAAGCTTATCTTTTGAAAGCTCCCTGACCGCACCGATCCGCTCCAACAGCGTGAAGGCTTCCGCCGTCTGTTTCCGCGCCGCCAGTTCCACCGCCTGGCGATACTCGGCCCGGCGTTGGCGCCGGATAGCGGTCAGTTGCCCGGATTCAAGGCGGGAGTGGCGCTCCAGAATCCGCAACGCGTCGCCCTGCGCCACCGCGGGATGCTGGCTGGTGTCACCGCACAGCACAATCCGGCAGGCCTTGCCCAGGTCGAACAGCCGTTTCATATCCTTTAGGCCGACCGCCCCTGCTTCGTCCACCACAAGCAAATGCCGTTCGGACAAGCCGGGTCTTGACATCAGCAGGCTTTGCAGGGTCAACGCATTGAAGCCCTCTTTCCTTAACACGTCGGTTGCCGCCGCCGTCGGCGCGCAGAACAACGGTTCGACCCGGGCTTCCTGGCAGGCGGTGGCCAACTCCCGCAACGCGCTGGTCTTGCCCGAGCCAGCCAGGCCGCGCAGCCCGCTGATGCGGTCGCCGGTGCGCAAGAGGTGGTAAGTCGCCCGGCGCTGGTCTTCGCCCAGCCATTCGGCGGGCTGATAGCCGGGATGCAACGGGGCCACCGCCCCGCAACCCTCGTTGACCGCCTGAATCAAGTCCAACTCCATGGCCAATATCTGCCGTGTGGACAGACCACCTTCGGTCTTCACCAGGTCCGCCGAATACCTCAGCGTCTGTTTCAAGACGCCCAACTCCACCGCTCCCAAACGGTGCGACAGGGCGGCCCTGAGCAGCTCGTGTTCCGGCACAACCGATTGGCGCTCGAAGAGGTGGCCCACGGCGTGATTCAAGGCGGCTTGTTCCACCAGTGCGATGCGCGGCAGGTTCGCCGGGCGGGCCGAGGCGTGAAGCTCCTGGAGCTCCTCCTGTTCCCCCGGTGCCAACTGCGCCAGTTGACGCGAGCGCACTTCCGCCGTCGAGATGCCCATGAGCTTCCTGGCCCGGCTCTGATGCACCGCCAGGGCCACGGCGTTGTTGGAGAGCTTGCGCCCCAGCTTCTGTTCCATGTCCTTCACCACCCGGTCTCGTTCCTGAGCGCGTTTGGAAAAGCGCCCCAACACCTCCTGGCTCACCCCTTCGATCTCAAACC
>JAJYHY010000172.1 GCA_021784555.1 bacterium | reverse complement strand
ACCACCGGAGCGGGCCAGGAGTTAACGCCGCCGGCTGCCACGTGGCAGGCATGAGGACTTCCCCTGGCCCTGGCCGGCCCGTCCGCTCCGCTTGATCGCACGCGCTTCATGGCAAATTCTTCTCAATGCGTCTCACTTTATAACACAACAGAAACTGGTGGAGCAACAGAATTGAGTTGCCAAAAGCGGCCATTTGTTGCCAAAAGCGGCCATTTTGACCCCTATGCGGAGTGCTTGAGTGGGCAAACATGGTTAAGCAGGTCAGATTTTGGAGAGAGAGTCGAATTCTACGAATTGACGCGGATTGGGCAAAGGCGGAGGGGACAAAAGGTGGAGCTTAAAATGTCGTTTAGTCATCTTTTGCCTCAGTCACAAACGTCCTATATATCGAACTCGATGGGGTGCCTCGCGAAAACGCTTGGACTCATCCCGTGGACCCGCTTAAAAGAACGCGAGAAGTGAGCGGTCTCTCTGTATCCGACAGTCAGAGAGACCTCTTTTGCCGGAATTCCTTCGCGAAGAAGAGCGCGCGCCAGCTTCATCTGCCTTGATTCCATCCACTCGCGAACGCTCTGCCCGAAGCGGGCGCGGATATACCGCCTCAACTCTCTTTGGGAGATGCGGCAGCTTCGAGCAAGTGCATCAGCGCGCCAACCCGCCCGGCGCAAGCGGTCGTCCCAATCTGTTATGCAATCGAGTCGGCTGCTCATCCTACGTCAAAGGTGTAGCGCATCCCGGTCTCTCGGACGGAGGCCGAGATGGGCGAGGTGGGCAAACTGGCAAATGGCCGAAAGAAACCGACACTTTCCCATAATCATATATACGGTCCACAGGTGGCGGATCTTTTGGAAATCTTTTGCCCCCCGGCCTAAGTGCTTGGACCAGAAGAAGAAGCGCGACCGACTATCTTCGTAACGGCGAAGATAAATGCCCGGAAGAGCGGCAAGATTGTCCCGTCGCCAGGAATGCCACGCCGTAGCTTCCGCTCGCGTAGCGCACCGAGACACGTGCCGGTGCCTTTTAGGGATTGTGCGAGAGGCGTCGTTCCGCCACCGTGAGCCGATCGGCTACGGAAAGGTCACTGGGCCGGAGGGACAAAAGCCGCTTCAAATGGAATTGCGCCGCAAACCAGTCGTGGTCGCGCTCGCACTGGCGCGCCTGACAGTCGTACCAGGCAGCGAGCTCCCCGCTGGACACGCGGAACTGAGCGGGATACTTCGCGCGGAGCTGGAGCCAGAGCGATTGGAGCGATTGTCCAGATCGCAGCGATGGCGTACCGCTACCGAAGCCTTCGTCAGAAAGCAAGTTTGCCAGACGAAGCAGGTCCGGCACTGAGCGCTTGTCCAGGGGAAGTTTCCAGATGCGGTGGTCGCCTTCCTTGTCCCATGTGACAATTTGGCGCCCATCCGCCAGAAACCGTGCATCGACCACCTTTGTCTGATGCCATAGCGGCGGTGTCAGCGGATCTCCCGTCTCGGCGCTCCAGACGCGCACGGTCTTATCGGGACTGGCGGTAACCACCCATTTGCCGTCCGGGCTGAAGGCCGCCCGCAAAACGACGCTGCTGTGTTTAAGTGGCGGGGTTATCGGCCTACCGGTGGAGGCGTCCCACACCCTGGCCACGAAATCCTCGCCGCCCGTGACAACGCGTGTTCCGTCCGGGCTGAAGGCGGCCCAGAGCACGCCGTCACGATGGTACAATGGGGGACACACCGGCCTTCCGGTGGCCGCGTCCCAGATTTGCGCATAGCATTTCGTGAAGCCGGTGTCCGCGCCGCACGTAACGAGGCGGGAGCCGTCCGGACTGAATTCAACATGCGTTACGGGGAAGGGGTGTTTGAGGGCAGGGAACAACTCCCGGCCCGTGGAGGACTTCCACACCTTAACAGTGCCGCCGCTCCAGCTTGCAACCGCTGTGCCGGCAGGGTTTAACGCAACGGACGTGATGTTCTCGTCATGCACCATCCGAGCCAGGGGCACACCGTCGGGAACATCCCAGGTTGAGGCAATCTTTCCAGCAAATGCCACCAGGGTGCGCCCGTCGTTGCTCAGTAAGAGTTGATCCGTCGAATTTGTGAGCGCAAGGGGAGGCCCTTCGCGCTTGCCAGTCTGAACGTCCCAAACCTCCACCGCCGCTCGCGGTCTCGCCCCAGTCGGCGAGAGTGACGTGACCACAAATCTCCCGTTCTGGTTCAGTCTCACCGCCGATGAATTACCGAGAGAGGGGAGATAGGAGACGGGCGAGCGGGAACTTGTGTCGAGCACTTCAAGGCCGCCATTTGTTTCCACCACATACCGGCTATCGTCCTGGCTGAACCAGTTGTGCATCGCGTTGGGCGCGACAGCGGAGCCAGCCAGGTCCCACATCCAGACGCTTCCGTCGGTGCAACTTGCGAGAATCCGGTGACCATCAGGACCGAACACCGCATCCGTCACCCTGTCAGGCAGCCGCAGGATGGGGTTCGGATTAAGCGGCTGATGGTTCTTGGCCAACCAGAGGCGGACCGTCCCGTCGAGGCAGGCCGTGAGAATGAGGCGTCCATCAGGGCTGAATTGAGCGCTTCGAACCACATCAGGATGATCCAGGTTTGGGAGAATCGTCACGCCACGCTTGATGTCCCACACTCGAGCCTCATGATCATCACAGGCTGTGATCAGCAACGTTCCATCCAGACTGAAGTCAGCGTATTCAACCCATCGTGGATGCACCAAAGGTGAACATACCGCCAGCCCGGTCGTCGCGTCCCAAATTCTCGCGGTGTGATCGCGGCCGGTCGTAACAACTCGTTTTCCATCTTCGCTGAACGCTGCGAACAAGAGCGGGGCACTGTGTCCCTTCAGTTTGGATTCGAGAGCCCCAGTTCGAACGTTCCAGATGCGCGCTATTCCATCGTCGCAAGCCGTTACAATGCGGTCTCCGTTGGGGCTAAACCTCGCGCATACCGCCTTATTGGCATGCTTCAATATAAGTAGTCTCGCGCCATTCGCCGCTTTCCAGACGCAGACAGTTCCGTCTTCGCTGGCTGTGGCAACCATTCCTCCATCGGGGCTGAACACTCCCCGACGAAGACCTGCAAGCTGGCCGAAGGGGCGCGTCAGCGCCTGGCCGGACGCCACGTCAAAGACCTGAGCTCGCCCAGCCCATTCCGCGGCCAGGACTCGCGATCCGGACGAGTCGAAGCTCACCGAATCAACCTCTTTCGAGAGCGTCCATATTTGCACAAGTTTTGGACACTGAGCCAGTGTTGAGCCGACCCGGAGTCGGTAGGGCAGTTCGGCATTCCGCCCGCCCCGCTCCAGTTCCAGCGCCCGCGCATAATAAGGCAGGGCCCCGAGAAGGTCCCCGGCTTCCATCGAACGGTTGCCGTAGGCGAGGCTCGCCCCCACTTCGCGCTCCCGCGTTTCAATGGCGCTTCTCCACTCGCGATCTATTTCAAAGCCCAAGACGCCGAGGACGACGCACGAAAGCGCCGCTAGAGCGACACCGCGCTTCAGCCGCGAAAGCCATAGTTCCAGCTTTCTCAGGCGCCTCACGGACTTGCCGTTAGCCAGCACCACCAGCTCGGCGTGCATCTCCCATGCGTTCTGGTAACGGCGGGCAGGACGGGCGTCGCAAGCCCGCGCAATGACCTCATTGAATTCCACGAGCGCCTCGTGTTCTGGAGCGGTAAACAGCACGGTAGGCAGCTCCGGAAAGCACATGCGGTCCTTGCCCGTGCTCGCCTCGTAAAGCACTTTGCCCAGGCTATACACGTCGGCCTGCGGTGTGCCTGGACCCTCGGGCGGCATGAAACCTTCGGTGCCGACGAAGGAACTTGGCTGCTTGGTTTCGGCAACCAAACCGATGTCCGCCAATTTCGCGACCCCGTTAACGAAGATGATATTCGAGGGCTTGATGTCACGATGAACGAGCTCGCGTTTGTGAAGCTCAGCCAATGCCAGGCTCAGGGCCAATCCGAGTTCGAGGCATTCTCGCGGGGAGAGCCTGCCCGACCGCTTGATTTCTCCGAAGAGGGTTTTCGGGAAATAGGTCTGCGGATTGATTGTCTGTCCAGAGAGGTGATCATCGCCTAACTCCATCACGTAATAGAAGAGGCCTTTTTCTTCCTCGATGCCCACGTGCAGGATATCAATAAAACCTTCGTGAGACCGCGAAATGGGTTCGAAGGCACGGATGCCGGACAGTTCCCGTTCGAAGGGCCGGGATTCTTCGAAGGATGCCCGCCGTACGATCTTCACCGCCCTGTACGCGCCCATGCTGTTCCGGGCCAGCCACACTTCTCCGTAGCTGCCTTTGCCAATGCGCCGGAGCAGGACGTGGTCAGGAATCGAGACAGCCCCAGAAGGCGGGCTTTGCTGCGCCGATGGAGGCATAGGATCTCGCACAGCCATCCGCGCCCTTGCTTGCGGTGTCGCGTCCATCTTCAATTACGGCGAACGAGACGATTACACACCCCAAGGCGCTGTCCTGCAAGCACTTTCCTCGTCTGAGGACAGTGTGCCGTCGCTCCAGGGCCGCCTTAGGCCGGGCCGGATTTCCAATGGGGATCGAAATCCATCGCCTGGTGAAACCCGGCGCCCCAGGTGCTCCGCGTCCCGATATGCTGCACCAGCGAGGGGGCGTGATAAAGGATCGGGCGCCCCAGACGCCCGGCCAAGCGCGGGATCTTGATATCCTGCAGCCCTGCCACTCGATTCCAGTTCCGAACGATATACTCCACGGCGATTCTGGAAATGACAAACGCCTGGCTGCCAAAGATGCGCCCCGGCGCGATGATTCGAGCATTGTTTCGCAAATCGACGGCCTGTTCGCGAAGCCGCGGGTTGTACAAACTTGCCAAAGAGATTTCGCCTCGTTGGAGCGGTCCCCAATGCGCCAGATTGTGCCGGATGTGCCGGTTAAAATCCAGATCATCCTCCAGGAACAGGATGTAATCGGCGTTACGCTCCAGACTCCGGCGAAGGGCCAACAATGCATACTGGCTTCGCCTCTGCTGATGGTCCTCTTTCCAGCTCGCGTCAATTTCAATGGAGAGAGGGGAGCCGTTCCAGTCGGTTCTAGCGAGATTTTCCAGGGTCCGTTCGCGCACTTGCGCTCGCTCAACACAGGAGATCATCACCGCTTCAATCCTCGGTGCTCCGCCACGCAGACGCAGCGTTAGCGACTTGAGGACGGGCTTTCGAGTCACTGACGAAAGCCGGCCGTCCCAGAGGCGGCGCAACTCGAGAATACTTTTGCGACATTCGTCCTCGAACCAAAAGCCTTTCACTCGCCGATTGCAGAGGAACGGGTCCCATTTGTCGGTGTTGCGGTGCTGAAAGATCCTGCGCCCCTCGAAATCGTGCTGGCACATTGTGTGGCTGAGGGTATGGATAGGCTTCGGGACCAAGGCGTACGGCTGGCGCATCTTCCTGAACGCGAGATGGAAGGTCTCCTTATCGCCGTGGACATGCTGATAGTAGAAATCGGAGTTCTCGTTGAACCACATCGCAAGGCACAGGGCGCGCCAGCACCGCTCTTTGTCCACCACGACCTGGCCGGTCTCAAATTCCGGTTCGTCAGGCGCTCGGAGCCCGCAGCTCCTCCAAACAGGCCGGGACTTTTCGTGGGGCCTGGGGGGATAATCGGGCCAAAAGATTGCCCCCGTTTCCCGGAATTGCGGCACGTCGAAGAGAAACTCTGGATTCACGACGGGCACGTTGTCCGCGTCGAGCAGCAACACTTCCCGGAACCGCGAATGCAGGATCGCGTAGGGTTTGAGTTCCCAGCCGTTGAGAATTCGGGCGGGGAACTTCCGGCGCAGCCGCTGGGCATCCACACAATCGACGCCCAGACTCGCGACGAGATCCTTCATGCGCCCGTCCATTTCTCTCCGGCCAAGAAACCAAAGCTCGATCGGCAAGCCGCATCCCAACCGGCGCAGCATCTGGATGCATACCCAGGCACCGGTGAAATACCTCACTCCGCCGCCGCAAATGACAATCCCGCGCGCTTGAAAGCCCCCGGGATATGGCGGTATGGTCTGTATGAACCGCTCACAGGCCATGCCGGCGTTGTGCAAACTCAAACGCTGCTGGTCGTAATCGCTTTGCGCGGTTGCCCTAATACCGCGTGCGGCCGCCACCCTTTGCCTCGGCAAGAGATAGCTGCAGGCGCCTCCCGCGAAGTACATCTCAATGCGGCGGATGACCTCTGCGGGCGCGATCATGTCCATGCACCGGGGGAGACCGTGGTTGAGGTTCACGCAAAGTCGGCCGGAGCGATCCCTCTGGTCTCCGTCCCGGAGTTTGAATGCTCGGTCTCTCCAGCAGCCGCCGCCCGCGCAGCAGGCCAGGGCGCCGTTGGTGTGGATGAACTGGTGGTCCGGATAGGCCTCCCAGTAGGCGGGCTCCCGGCCTCCGGCAACCACAACGCAAGGCCGGGGAGCGTCGCCGTGCGTTCTGGGAACCGCTGCCGCAAGATGCATTAGCGCGGTCACCGGGCACAGTACTCCTTGTGAGTGATAGACCAATCGTACCAGCTCACGCAGGTTGGTTTTTCCCCGCAAGTCGATCACGCCGTCCACCTTCGGATGGTGGTGTCCCAGCTGGCCCACCTGGACAAAGAGAACCCTATCACGGAAATGGTCCACGACCTCCTGGTAGCGGCTTGTTTCCCACCATTTGATAGTCACGTCGTATTTGCCTCCCGCTGCCACAATCCAAAACGGCGTCTCTTGGCGAGTAACCTCGTGAACCTGGGAATACCAGGCTTTCTCTTGAGCCGATAAGTGAATGTCGCCTTTGAAAGCGGTCGGCTTAATGGACAGGTTTAGCCGCTCGTTCAGAAAGGCGATGAATCCGTGCAAACAATGGTATGGTGTCTCGTTGCAGTGATTGATAAGAGGATAGTGGCAGTCCAGCGTCCGGACTTCGGGATCATCCTCGCTCAATTCGCTCACGTACGGATTATTCTCCCAAAACTCGGGACACGAAGTCTTCACCCCCGTCACAAACCGGCCGGGATAACAGAGATGGAGGTCTCGCACGGCGGCGGTGAGCATCACGATGTCGCCAGGCGAAAGGCCGCACTTGAGCAGAAGCTTTGTCAAAACAGCGAATGCGGCAGGTTCCCTATGCCTCCGGTTTCGTGTGTAAACGACAGAAGGCGCGGTTTACTCCCATTCGATGGCACTGCCAAAGGCCGCATAGCGCTGGGCTGTGCGCCTGGTTTAGCCGAACCGCGCTTTCGTGCGCAGCCGGCATTGCATCTGCTGCCTATTTGCGGCTCGGGGCTAGCGGGCTCTCTGTTTGTGGGTCCATGCTAGGACTCGGGCTGGGGGAAGAACCCGCCAGAATCGAGTTCTTCTGGATGTTCTTAGGTTTCGGGCTGTAACCGGCCTGAACCTTTTGTTTCGGAACTGATTGCAGTGTTTGTTTAGGCATGTTCTTTGTGTATTTGGTGGTTAACTACGATGCATTCACAGAGCCCGCTCCAAAGTGAACGGGCAACATTCTTCTTGGGTCGATTCGAAGTCCTCCGCCGTCGGCTCTGGCTCGCCAGCCTCCTCTGCTGCGAAATACCGGATGAGCTTTCTCAGTATCTGGCGCCTGATCCTCTGCTCGGCGCGAGGGGACAGCATCGTGAGAGCGTCCGGTTCTATATCGTGTTGGACCTCTCGGTCATCCATGTTAAAGCTCGTTGGGAATCTCGTTGATCGCATAATCCTTTCATAGCGGCTCCCGTTGGAGCCTTGTCAGTTCATTCTTGACTTGTCGGTTAATCTGAAACCTTGCACGGTAAACTCTTCCACGGTTGACCTTCAGGGCCTGGGCAACGCTGGCGACAGACCACCCTCGCACCACGCATAGGTCGAAGATCTGATACTGCTTCACATCCGCTTCCCTCTTCACCCTCCGAATGGCAGCGTCGAACAGGCTCTGGTTGTACTCGGCGTCCCACCGGGCTTCCAAGTCCGACAATGCCGGGTCGGGCAGCCGCTCCAAAAGCGGCGTTCCCGGCACATCCTCTGCATCGGCAACGGCCTGAACCAGTGCTGGCAGCCGCCGCCGGAACTGGTCTCCAATGCGCCACTTCGTAAGGCACAGCAGCCAGCCCTTGAACGACCCTTTGCTCGGATCGTAATGGAATCCCGGCATCTTCTTCGACACCGAAATCACCGTCGCCTGCACGACATCCTGCGCCTCCGCATCGGTGAGGCCTGCCCGCACGGCGGTGTTGTAGATCAGGCGCCAATAGGTCTCGAAAAAGACCTGCCAGCTCTCCTGATCGTCCATACTCCGCAGCCGGCTCAGGAGCGACTTCCGCGTCGGTATCAGATCATCCAGGTTGTGATGGCTAGGCTCAAGCACCTGGACTATATACGTATCAGATCCGGGACTTTTTTGGAAAATAGAAAAAAAATGCAAGCCTCGCACATTTTTTGGACAAACGGAGCCGGTTTGCCGCATTCCTCTGTCGAATCTGCCTCTGGATCTCCGTGGGCCGAAGACTCGGCCCACCGCTTGATGGTTCTGCTTGAGCGCTAATGCCCGCTTTGGCGGCGCTTTCCACAGAGACCGTTCCGAAAAAAGATGCAGGAGTTTCTCCTTGCGGCTCAGGCACTTACGTCGTCCGGAAAAGAAACTTCAAAAATCGGGCGTGTACGACCCGTAATAGGTTTGGAACTTGCGCGTGTGCGGATTGAGCGGTAAAGAGGGCGCTCTTTCCGCGACGCCGAGTGGGGTTAGTTGCGTACACGCCCGCTCCATGGCTGAGGTGGGACATGGAGCGGAGCGTGCTGTCACCCGAAATGTTGCCAACTGGCAACATTTTTAGAAGTACCTGTGGTTACAACAAGTTACGACGATGAAAACTGCGAATGTTGCTGTAAATGAGCCGACGGAGCGTTTCGTCTCTCAAAGAAACCACGCCCTGAAGCCACTCGGTGTGAACAACCGCCGGATACCAGCGGACCGGCCAAAGGCCGCTCCCAAGGCGGCAAAAGTCCTTTCCGGACCCCCTATGCTTCCATTGATTCCTGAACCGTGCCCGACCAGCGAAGATATCCAATCGGCACCGGCATCTGACCTTGGCGCAGATGTCTTGCCGGGTCCGTCTTTGCTCTCCGGGACGGAACGGGAGCAACTGGCTGAATGCGAGCGTATCGTGGAGGCAAAGCTGGCCGACGTGTTCGAGGTGGGCAGCGCGCTCTTGACGATCAAAGAGAATCATCTCTATCGCGCCACGCACGCCACCTTCGAATCCTATTGCAGAGAGCGGTGGGGGTTTGGCCGCTCCTATGCGTGGCGCGTCACCGGTGCCGCCGAGCGCGTGAACCTTCTCCCCGCCGATGAGAGCCTGCCGAGGCCGGCGAACGAGTTCCAGGTGCGGCCGTTTATGAAGCTCACGCCCGAAGAATTCCCGAAGGCTTGGAAGGAAACCGTGAGCAGCGCGGGCGCGGGAAAGATCACCGGCAAACTGATCCGGAAGGTGGTGGCGCGGTTGACCGCTGAAAACGGTCCGGCGCCTCCGGCCGCGAAAAGCGGGCAGCGCAAGAAGCCCCAGAGCCGGATTCCTCAAGGGCAGATTCTGGTGCTCCTCCAGGATGCGCGGAAGGGCATCGAAACAAGCGACAAGGAACGCGCGCTGAGCGCCCTTGAAAGGATTGAGCAACTTTTGTTCTGAACAGAGGCCTCGTCCGATGCGCACCCTGATGCCACCCCCGGTCACCTTGAAGCAGGCTGCCGAACACGACTATGCGCCGAATAAACCTCAATGACCGCGGCGAGTGGCGGCGAGTGGCGGAAGAGTCGGGTTACCGGGCTGGAGCAATGGCCGTCGCGATTGGCATCTCGCGGCGACAGCTCCAAAGATACACGCGCCTGGCGTTTGGGAGCAGCCCCCAGGTGTGGCTGGACCAGGAACGGCTAGCCATAGCCCCCAACATGCTCAAGGAGACCCGGTGCGTGAAGATCACGGCCTTCAATCTCGGCTTCAAGCAGGTTTCCCACTTCTCACGCGAGTTCAAGCTGCGCTACGGGTTGTCACCATGCGAGTTCATGAACTGGAATGACCGCATAGTTGCTGGCACTTCGCAGATTCATCCCAGGAACGGCCAGGAACAGGATGCGGTCCAGTGGGAGAAGGGATAACGCTCCTGGCCGTTTGAGGCCAGCACAGATAACGAACGTCTGTCGTGGATAACCTTTGAATGCTGACGGAGAGTCGGTAGCAAGCTAGCTTCACCAAGTATCTCTAGTCAAAGAGGCCAAAGTAGGCATTGGCTTGGTGGGTGCTCGTCATGTGTGTACTACATGACGCGTAGCATCACGCGAAGGTGTAGTTGGGGCATGCCTGCTCACACCTATGGCAGGAGAAGCGGGTAAACAGCACGAAAACAAACACATTTGATATGAGTGATTACCAAGAATACTATATTGGCCTTGATGAGCGGGCCGGCTATGGCGATCTTTATTTCCTGAAATTCCTTCAGGAGGCAGCAGCGTCGGGAGGCGGCGAGAACCTTCTCGGCTCGGTCGTGCAGAGGATCAAAACGGGTATATTCGGTTGGGGGTATGGATTTCCAGTGCCTATGCTCATGACGGGGGCACAGAGCTTCCTGAAGGCCCTATCGGGAGCCAATAATGTCAAGTCTATCCCGGTCGCTCCGAGTACTCAAGTTTGTTCCGTAAACCCGAGTGGGTCTGCTGGTGTAAACATCGGCCCTTTTCCTAGTGTGCCCCTGACCCTCGGAGTTGACATCGACTGGAGCAAAGCGGTTCAGATTAATCTCACGGTTGGGGAGGGGGCGATCATTAAATACATTCCACGCGGTTATTCAGCCAAATTGTACGAATCTGTCAAAGGAGATGACAAGAGGCTGGACATGAGCGGGATTATCGGAGCAAACTTTATCGTGGAGACGGTGCTCTTGGCTAAAAGGTTTTCGGTGGAATTCGTTTCCTCTCAGAAATTCGATAGCGACTTCCAGGCCAAAGTGTCCGCGATCAATTCGCTTCCGGCTGTTGGTGGGACATTAAAGCTGGACGATGCAAGCAAGGCATCTGTAACCGCTGAAATCAACGGGACAACTGTTTATTTGGTGGCACTGGGCGTTGCTCGTTGGTCCGATTTTGATCTTGAGTGAATTCCACCCGGTGCGTATTCTGAAGGCGTCACGGTTGACCATGGCCCCGATTCAGTCGGCGCTCCGACACAATTCTTGGCGGTGTTCGCCAAGTTAGAATGGCCGATATCGGGACAGTGATCTTCTTGCGAAAGCGTGTGATTTTTTTCGGTGGCTGCCCGAAATAGATTGCAATCGATGTCCGTGTTCAGCGGAACGCGCGATGAGGAAAGCGACGGTAGGCAGAGGCTGCTCTGGCAGTCGCTGGAGAGTGGTCAAATACGGTCCCTTTGAAACATGTCTCAGGATGCGCCGTTGTCCATACTCGCACGTTCTATCATTCTTGAATCGAATATGCCCGAAGTAAAACTCTACGTGGGGCTTGAAGGCGTAGGAATGAGGCACAGCGTTGCCGCAATGTGCGACGACACTGGAAGAATACTGGCAGCTGCCCGCTTACCGGAGGCAATAACACTCCACACCACACCTCGGCATTTGCTAAGATCCCGCCTGGAGTTACTCGCGAGGAACTTGTTTAGTCGGGCGGAGTTGCCCTTCGCGCGTTTCAAAGAGGCGGCGGTTTGTATAGGCCTCACAGGGACGACGTTTGCGCACGATCGAACGATAGTCTTGCCTGGAATCTTTGCAAACATTAAATCGTTCCCCTCATCGCCTGTCTGCACTGGTGATGCTGAGATAATTTTCGCCGCAAACGTGCAGAAACCAAACGGAAGCGCTCTGCTATGCCACAGTGGATCGACGGCGTACATAGTGACCCATATCGGCGGAGGGACCCATCATGTCCGGTTCGGCGGGTGGGGCCCTGCCATGGGAGACGAAGGTTCAGGCTACTCGATTGGTTGCGCTGCACTCCGCGCCATCAGTGTTGAGCACGATAGTAGTGCGCCCAGTTCGACTCTCTGGGAAGAAGTCAATAGGTGGCTCCTCAACCCGCTGTCGTTCACAAGCAAAGCCCTAGAGGTCTCCTCGTGGATGGAAGGTTCAGAGTTTTGGAGGATGGCCGTGCGCGAGGTAAAAGCTGTGCAGGGGATCGACTCAAGGACATTGTTGTTCTATTTTGCGCACAAAATGCAGCCTGGTGGCATCGGGGAGAGGCCTGATGATAACGAGGGGCTCGAGTATTGGCGCCGCATTGCCAGCGGCCTTGTGATTCCTCTCATTTCAGCGTACAGGAAGAGGGACCCTGCCGCGAGGGATATACTCGAAAGGGCCGCGGCCGCGCTGACCTGCCAACTAGTCAGCGGGTTTGACGTGGCAAAAAGGCGCTTTGAATTACGCAGCCCGTCGCCCATCGTTCTGTATGGCGGAGTTCTGACGCATAATCCCGAGTTCAGAGAACTCGTCGTCGAGAGCATCCAGAAGCAGTTCCAGATGCAGATCGAATTCAGGACGAACAGGACGCAGCACGCAATGCGGCCCGTCTGTGGTGCTCTCTTATTCGCCTTAGGAAACTCGAGCGTGGAGAACTTGCGGTTGCCAGAAGAGGCCACGATTCACAGGGTGCTGGAATCCCAGGAGACCGGCGATTGGCGCCACGAGCTGGAAAATGACTGATCAGCCGGCCATCATTTATGCACTTAAGAAAGCGTACCGCGAGGCGCGCATCTTCCAACTCGCAGCGGACTGTTGCGCAGTAAATTTCGAGTGGCTTCGACTTAATAGGGTTCGAGGGGTCCAGGTCCGCCCAATTTACCTTCTCGACTTTGACATGATCGCCTCGGCGGTCAGGACATTGAGCGCAGTCAAACTTGCGAGAATGGAGGAAAGACGGGATCCAGGCAAGGGCGCGATTCCCTTCGCATTTCACGAACTTCTGGGGCCGTACACGATGGATCTCATATGCCGGAACCTCAGGAGCTTTTCTCTCCCCCTTGGAACGAAGAAGGAGTTGCTCAACTGCAAGCACCGTATCGAATCCTCTGCGAGCTCGAGCGTTATAACGAGTCTCGTCGGCGGCGCTGGATTAAGCGGGGAACAGATCGAGAGGATATTTCGCGAGGTACCGCCGGATTCCGTCGCGACCACCCTGAAGAGGGAGTTAGAGGCACTGCTGCTGGCCAGAGATGACATCGCCCTCTTGGAGTATCTGCTTACGAACGAAACTTGCGTCGATACACTTGTGTCTGAACCCTTAAACGAGGGCGGAACCGTTCTGGGCGACGCCTTCAAGCGGCTGCAGAAGGCTAGACCTGGCCGTACAGAAAACAATCTGTGCGACGCTTTGAATCTGCTCGCCCTGGTCTGGATAACGGAGAAGCCGGCAGGCGCGTGCCCGATCCCAATCCCGTTCCTGATCTCTCAGACAGAAGAGGTCGCCAAGCTTGGCAAGTTGGCGAACCGTTGGATTGATCGGGGTGATGACCTTGCCCAGCTCAACGATCCGCCCTACCTCGTGTTAGCAACCCAATTATCGATGCGCGCGGAGGAGGACGAGGATTTCATAGTCAGTCATGCGCAGCTCCTGACGAGGCAGGCGCGAACGGTCGCCGAAACAGATCTCATGGCTCTCAGAGCAATAGAAGCGAAGAAGATTGCGCCCGATGAATTTGATGCCCCTGAATGGCGCTTGGTCCAGCTGCGCATGGACGCCTTTAGGAAGCAACTCGGCGAATCTCTCCCTGGTTTGGTGGAAGCGGTGACCTTTGATCGGGTGAGTCATCAGAACCTGCTGTTCTCAAAGCGACTTGATCCTATCTGGACAAGCTTCGAAAGGGACAAGCAACTTGAAAAGGGGGTTCGGCGGCTACGAGACGTGCTTACCCAGACTGCTGCCAGCGATAAGATCTTGAGATCTCTTGTCTTCGAACGTTCCGACTGTCGGCAGGAATTGAAAGACAACTGCGACTGGCTGTTCCAGTTCTCGTATTTGCCTCAGAGTGAAGCCGCAGGGTGCCCGCTAGCGCAAGCACCGCAAGGGGTTGCATTTGAACTGACCAGGCCGCCCGCGCTGCCGCTGGAGAGTCCTCTTAGGATCTGCGCGCACGACCGCCTCGGAGCTCTTCCCGGGGCGGCCTTTGCTGTCGACATGCAGCCATCACGCGAGGCAGATAGGAAGAGGTACATCTCGGTTGTCTGGCGACACGGGAGCGAGGCTGCACTCACCTGGACTGAGGGAGTGCGATTTCTGCATGCCCACGCGATCGCGATGGGCCACCACGACGGCTATGAAGCAAAACTCTTCTCGCAGGGAGAAGTATTGCTCAAACACTTTGAGTTCGGGATGCAGTCTCCGATCCCGGACGAAATTCGTGCGGTGGTGCATCTGGTGGAGTACTTCGAGCTCAGGTTCCTCGACGTCACATTCTTCGCCGACGTTTCGCCAATCCAAAAGGCCGAGATGCAATGCGGTTGTGTATTCCCTCGTGATGCGGTGACCGTGACCTTCAGTGCGGCGCTGGCTCGGGCGCTTCACTCGACCTTAGAAGTGGGAATCCCGGTGAGTCATCTCGCCAAAGTGCTATGTCGAGTTTTGGAACTGGTCTGACTTAATGACTCCGATCTTTCAGTACTCACCAGAGGTGCAAGCGTGGTTAGAGAAGGCGAGCAGTCGTGAGCGTCCCTACGGCGCGGCTCCCATCGGCCACGGGCTGTGGCTGCTTTCGGCAGTCACACAGCACGCCGACTGTACGGAGCCGCACAAAAGGATTCACGGGAGGGGGTTTCTATGGCTGAAGCTCGTGAATCCAACCGTTCGCCAACCCCCGGGTATTACTGTCGTTGCGAGATATCTTGATGGGACGAGGATTCGTTGGGCGCCTACAGAAGAGGCTGATGGGGACCGTGTGCATTGCGTGCGAAGCAGCCCTCAGAAGAATCCAAATGACCGTTTCGCATCCGAGGATGATTTCTCTTTCGCCTTCGAATTCGCGTCTGAAGGGCTATGTACCATTGCCAGTTGCAGCGTGCGTGGAATGACCGCGGGACCAGAAGCGAGGTCCACCTTTTCAGTTGCGCCGGCCCCTTCTTCGTCCGTTTCACTTCAGTTACTGCAAATCGAGCCAAATCCAGGAGAATCGATGAGTAATATTGCGACTCGGCACTACAATCCAGCGAGACTACAGCAAGTCGCCGATCTGTTGGCGATCGAGCATGATAAGCTTTTCGCGTTCGAAAAGGAAATCGCAATGACCTCTGGGAACGAACAGATTATACTGAGGCAGAGGCTTAAGCACCAACTGGTTCCCAGAATTCAGGATCTGGAGAAGGAATTTGTCGGATTGGCGGTGGCAGGCCTGCTGAACAAGGACATCCCGGAGGACAAAGCCGCCGACGCTGTACGTGAGTTGTCTCGTGCGGTTTCTTCGGTTCGTCAACAAATGGTCCAGGGCACGCCACCCGAACTAGAGCGCCTGCTTAAGGACACGGACCAGAAGCTGTCTAAGCGCGAGGAAGCGGCTACGGCAAAGCTTAAATTGACTCTACCTATTATTCCGATGATCTGCGCGTATGAGGTCCAAATAGACACAGTTAAGGCTATTAGAGCTGCATGGGCGAAGACATGTGAGCTAATTAGTCATTTGTTAAAAGGCGGTGACGCTCCAGGCCTCGGAGGAGGATGAGGCTTACAGGACAGGATGGACTTGACTATGTCATACGCGCGGCGGTATTTGAACTGCTGCTTGAGACAGATCCCGCAGTGACAGGGAGTCGCCGGTAATGGAGCGGCGGGCCAGTGCTTAAGGATGTAGTGGGGAATTGGGGCATGGGCGTGGGGCAGGGGGTGAACTATGGATATTGATATGATTATAACTGAACTCGACGAGCTCGTCAGGATGCGTGCCGTGACGAAGACGCAGAGGTTACGACAACAGATCAACGAGGAGCTTGCCACCTTGGCGCATGGCGATTCGCGGACGGACGAGTCACGCGCGCCGGTCCCGCAGCCCGCCCTCTGTTCATCGAGCACGGGGCTGACAGACAAGGAGGGCAGAGCCGTATGAGCAGCGTCAGGACATTTCATGGAATCGTATCGTCGGTGGCGCTGCAAAACAGTCGCCTTCGGAAGTTGGATCGCTTGGAAGCTGCGAGCAATTTGGATTCAATGCCTGATTGTCTAGAGGAGATGGATCGCGATTGGAAAGGGGCAATAGGGTGGTTGCTGGAGTGGGTCATGGCTGGACCGTGCAGTTTCTCGTCCCTTGACCGTTCATTTTTGCGCGAGCTGGAATTGACTTGGTTTGATGATGTCAAGGAGTATAAGGCATATTGCTCTTGGCGCGCCAATTGGCCGTCAGGAGGCGTGTGGACTTCTGTGAGCCAACAACAGGGCAATTTCTATCAGGCGCTGGCGCAAATTAGGACATGGTTTATTGATGAGAAAAACAAATTGGATTCTTCTGAGTTTGAATTAGCCAGCCGCCACATCCAGGAGCGGTTCCTGAGGAACGGAGCTCTGGAACTCGATAACGAGGCAGTCAACGAGCTGGTCAAGCGGAAAGCACGACGCGCTTGGGAACGGACTGGAGACTCTGCCGAACTAGAGAACTGGAGCCTAGCCGAAGGCTATGTCAAGGCGTTTTACGAATCTGTTATCCCGGCTCTCAAGGGGCACCGGAGTGACTGCGCGCAAAACCTAATTATGGTTGTGCAAGCTCAATCTATGCTCGCGAGCGGTTTCGAGGCCGCCCTGCTCGCTCGGTTTGTGGACCCCGAAGCCATCCTTGAGTGCGAACGACGTACGGGGAAAATGATGCCGTAGAGGTTGACCCCTTTAGGGTCTCCAATCGGGTTCTGGAACCCCCTCGCCTTCAGGCGAAAACTTCAGTATTATAATTTTTGTGAGATATGTCCGCAAAAATACTCATGCCAAATTTGACCTCAAGTACCACATTGTATGGACCTGCAAGTATCGCTATCCCGTCCTGCAAGGCAGGATAGCCACACGGCTCAGGTCTCTCATCCGGCAGATTGCTGCCGAGAATGAGGTAGCGATACTTGCAGGGAGCATATCCCCAAGACATCTGCACATGCTGGTTTCCACCCCGCCCACCCTGAGCGTAAGCTCGGTATTTGATGGCACGATTTTCAAGATAACCAAGGGAATCGACGTTCTTCTTACACACGAACTGTGCCACTGCTGGATCCGCCTCCAACCCCTGTCTCACACCCCTTCCCGCTCCCGCGAGTCGCGTCCCTCAAATAGCTCCGGGCCGAACCGGGGCCCTCATTTCCACGAGAATTACGGCA
>JAJYHY010000171.1 GCA_021784555.1 bacterium | reverse complement strand
GCGGCGGCGCGCACGGAGTGACGCGCCCTACCTGGCTGGCGAGCTTGCTTAGCGGTTGCCGGTGGTCCTGGCGAGATGCGCCCGCCGCGACCAACGCCCCGCTTTTCTGTTTGGCAAAATCCGCTTACGAGGGCAATCTCACCGGAAATGAGCTACCAATCAGTTGACGCCCTGCAACAAGTTCTCGTTGAGAAAGTTTTTCATTATGCTGACGATCGCAAGAAGGCCGCTGGCCGGGCGCTCGGAACGTTGGTCGAGATCGTTACCTATTATGGTTTGAAGGGCTGGGGTTTCCGCGAAAATGTCGCCATTGAGCGGGCTCTCCCTGAATACAAGAATCCTGCGATTACACACAATGTCGAGTTCTCGCTTCATCCGGTGCTGCGGCAGCAAGGCATCCCACTTCAAGAATTCACTTTGCCTCTGACCACGGCAAAGATCCGCCGCGCATTGGATAAACTGCAGTTTGCTCACCAAGATTTGACCGGCAAGGGCGCGCAAGTTCTGAGCAACCACGGAGTTTTACGGAACGCATGCAGGTTTGGCGAGTGCGCGAGCGCCTTTTGCATCGCCAGCGTGGACGAAATCAAAGGCAAGCAATGTGCTTTGACAGTCAGCGTGTTGAGCCAGCATCCGTTCTCGATTTTCGAGTGCAAAAGAGTCGGGGTTGAGGAAGGGATGAAAAAGGGTCCGCAATCCATCGAAAAGGCTAAGCAGGGCGCTTATGTCGCGCGGTCGGTGTCGGCGCTTCAGAAAGTCCGCTACGCAAGCGGTCAAATCGGTGGTGTGATTCAACTGGCTGACGGCACGTTGTATCACAAACCCTACGGCCAGCTTCTGGAGGAAACCATTAACTCGAACGACCCGGCTATGTTGCGGGACTTTATTCTGACCGTCGGTGTTGTCAGCAATCACGGCAACTGGTTCACCGGCGACGACCACAACAAGGAGTTAAAGGTGCTGGCACAATCATACGACTGGCTGCTGTTCCTGACCGATCAGGGTCTCGCCGAGTTTGTCAGCGAACTGCTCCTGCATCCGACGCCAAAACTGACCGGCGCGCGGAAGGCGTTTCTCAAAAGCTATGGCCCGAGAGCCACTGGCAACCGGTTCACGAAAGTCAAAATGGACGCAGAGGCCGACGTGGTGCTCCGGCATTATTTCGGCGCCCACGCAGAGAAAATTGAATCGTGGTTCAACGTCATTACGCCGAACGGCCAGAGCTTGAAAAGATTGCGGGAAGAGTTAAAGACTTTAAACGAGAAAGATTGGACGGAGATGCTCTCAAAATGAGCGCCGGACGCAGCATCAACACCTTGAGCCAGGACTGGGGCACACCCGAAAACTACGTCCGGGCCGTGAAGGAATTCTTCGATGGGCAGATTGATTTGGATCCCTGCTCTAACCGGTATTCTATCGTGGGTGCGAAGACTCAATACGCGCTGCCGGAACATGACGGACTCAAGGAGAGCTGGAATTTCCCCCGCATCTACGTCAATCCGCCTTACGGTCTCGACCGGAAAAGAGGCACGGGCATCAAGAACTGGCTTTATCGTTGTGCCCGCGCCCACAAGGATTTCAGTTCGGAGATATTGGCGCTGGTTCCGGTGGCCACCAACACCGGCCATTGGAAAAAATACGTTTTCAACCAAGCCACGGCCCTCTGTTTCCTCTACGACACGCGGCTGAAGTTTCTCGTGAACGGCAAGAATGGCGGCAAAGGCGCACCAATGTCATGCGCCATGATCTATTGGGGCCGAGATTACGAGCGGTTTTTCGACGTGTTCATCGAATTCGGCGCGGTGGTGGATGTGCGCCCGTTGCATCATCATCAAATCGGTAACAACGGACGTCACGCCCAACTGGTGTTGCTGTCGGAGTTTTGAGATGCTCCAGGCCGCAAAAGGATGACCGCTGCGTCGCGGCGTGGCTTTGAGCTGGGCGCGCGGGCGAGGGCCGGCTCCCGCCGCGCGCCTGTGGGTTTGTCTCACTGCTGTTCGGCGCCGTTACCGCCGCCGAAGCCGCCTCCGGCACCCCCACCGCCGCTGATCCCGCCACCAAAGCCCCCGGTCCCGCCGGAGTAACCTCCGCCGCCATAACGGAAGTAGTTCCCGTACCGGCCGCCGGCGCCGTCCGTGCCAAGAGCGGTCGCGTAGGTCATAATCTGGGCCTTCCGGCGAAATTGTTCCTCGGTCATCTTCCCGTTTGCGAAGGCATCGACATCCGCCTTCTTGACGCGGACGGTGAGAATACTGCTTACGCGGGAACCGCCGACCACCGGGACGCCAAGGCTTGGGACGCGCTGTAGGAACGGGATGTCTCTTGCAACAGCAGGCAACCCCGGCACCCCCTCCGGCGATGGAGAACTGCCGAAGATGCAAACCGTAATCGAATCGTCCGGCCTCAGGCCGCGAATGTTGGTGGCGTTCTGGAGCGCCTTAAGCGTCGCCGTCTTCAATCGGTCCACCTTCTTTTGGCTGTAGGTGTCCCAGGGACCGGGCGACGGGGGCGCTTGGGGGCTAGTGACATTACCCAGAAACCAATCGAAACCTCTCGCACCGTACAGCGCGCGTTTGGCCTGTTCCCAGGCTGAGCTGGGAGCCGGAGCGCCCTTTTCGCCCTGCGGCTGAGGCGGCGGAGGAACCAGCGGGAAGTTGAGGTCGATGGTGAACAGGACGCCGTAGCCTTCGATATAGAGATTGCGAATCGGCGCGGCGCCGGGGGTCAACATGATCCCCATAGCTGTGCGGGCCTGGGGCGAGCCGATGCCGAAATCGCCCAGCGCCGTGTTCAGCACCTGCGACATGATGGCCAGGTCCTCTTGCAGACCGCCCTGCTTCCTTGCGGACATCTCGGAGGAGAGAATGAGCAGTGTCCGGTTATGCGGCGGCACGCTTACCTGATGGGGGGGATTGCTAAAGACGTCGCCGCCCGTCGCCGCCCAGATACCGCCTGCCAGTGATGTGGCCGTCGGGCCGCCGTTTGGCGGCTGCACGGCGACGTCATTCGAGCGTGGCGCGCTCGGGGCCAGGCTTTGCGCTCGGAGCGCGGGAGCCCCAAACACAAAAAGGGCGACGGCGGCAAGGGCACTGCCCGATACGGCCCACCTGTGCGCGAGAAGCCTCCCGCGGAGTTTCGGCGCGGCGGTTGATTGGACAAATCCGGCGACGACGGGTTCGATGTATGGGATCATCAATGGAACAATGTTTAACTTTTTCATAACGAATAGGAGTTGATTTGATATATGCCACGACAGGCTTTGCTGAGCTTCTTTCAACAGAAGAGCACGAAGGCAACGAAGATTCTTTGTTACCTTAGTTTGCTTCTGTGAGATCAATCCGCAAAAGACGGTGTCGTTCGGTTTAGTTTTTGACGGAAATCCTCTTCGCGGGGCTGGGGGAAGCGTCCGGCTGCCTGGCATCGGCCAATTGCCTCAGACCGGCGTCGGTGTTGACGGCGACGGTATCGAGTTGCTCCTTGAGGGTCATGTAATCGGCCGCCCGCTGCGCTTGCCATCGGCGGTCTAACTGGTCGAGCGCCACGGCAATCGCGCGTGCCCGCTCAGCGCGCCTTGCCTCCTCGGCCTGTGCATAGACCGCCAGCAATTGCCTTGTCTGGGCGACGGAGGCGGCGACGGCGTCCGAAGTGGCGTTAGCCAGTTTCGCGCTGAGTTGTTGGGCGAGCTGCTGGTGGAGTTGCTGCCGCACCTCCATTGCGACCGCCTGGCGGACCTGCGCCAGGCTCGGCTTGGGGGCGCTGAATCGCCCGGCGAAGAAGCCCGCCAGCAAAATGGCACAGGCCATCGCCCCGGCGGCGGCCCACCGCAGCAGCGGCTGGAAGACCTGCGGATAGCATACGGATCGAGGCAACTTCCAATCGTCGAGCCGGTTCAAGCCGTGCTTCCAACGCTCGACTTCGTCCCGGCACTCCGCGCATTCAGCCAGATGTTGGCGCAGCCGGCGTTTGACCTCCGGTTTGGCTTCCCCAAAGACGTAGGGAACAAATTCGTCACGGGATGGGTGATTCATAAGATAACACTTTCTTTATGCCGGCATGGAGCGCGGTTGATGGGTAATTGGACATAAGCCCACATTTTCAGATTTCAAATCTCAGATTTCAGATTTCAGATCTCGGATTTCACATTTCAGATTTGAGATTTGAGATTTGAGATTTGAGATTTCAAGACAAGCCGGTGCCGGTCTATTTCCGAGCCGAGGTCGATATGGCCCGCAGGCGCTGACTGCGTACCGGGCGCGGCCTGCGCCGCTTTCGGCGCGTCTCTCAGCTTCGGCTTGAGCAGGCGGCCAAGTCGCGAAAGGGCCTCCGCCATTCGCGAATTGACCGTCCCCTCTGGGATTTCAAGCACCTCGGCAATCTTCGGCAGTTTCAGTCCCTCGTAATGGCGCAAGACGACTACCGCGCGGTAGATTTCAGGAAGCTGAAGCAGGGCCTGGCGCACGAACTCGCCCTCATCCGCCGCGGCGGCACGGGCATCGGGGCCGGGCGCGTCCGAGGGCTTATCCTCAATGCCGGCGCCGTTTTCAGCCTCATCCGCCTCGCTGATCAACGCGCGCTGACGCTTCTGACGACGCAGCTCGTCGTAACAGCGGTTGAGCGCCATCCTCCACAAATAGGTCGAGAATCGCGCCGTCGGCTGGTAATCGCCCCGTTTCTCAAAGAGGCGGATGAACACTTCCTGCTTCAAATCTTCGCCTCGGTCCGGGTCGCCGGTCATCCGCGCGCAAAGCCGGCGAATCGGCCCTTCCCAACGCTTGACCAGCCGGGCGAAGGCCTGGTGGTCGTTTTGTGTTCTTACCATCCACATCGCTTCCTCGTCCGTGCGCGAGCGCAGGCGCGACAGTCGTGAGAATATTCTTTTGCTCATGATGCAGCTCATTGGGTTAAACGCCCGGCGGAGCAAAAAGCGTCGGAGAGATGTGACCCCGCTCCGTGCGTGTCGCCTCTTACATGAGTCCGAGCTTGCGGAGCCCCCGACGCAAATCGAGTCGATCGTCAGAATTAAACTCCAGGAGCCACGCCGTCGCCCTGCCAATGGATGTGAGCGCCGCGATGTGGAGCCCGTCGCAGACGAAGTGGCGCGCCCACGGGTCGGTGCGCGGGTTGAAGAGCCGCACTACCCGACCCGTATCGGGATCGACACCAGAAAGGTTGGCGCTTTTGCGCTCGTTGCATCGCGGGCACGCCCAGGCCAGATTGTCAAGGGAGTTTTGGCCTCCATGGCGGCGCGCCCGGATATGCTCCAGATGGAACCGCATCAAGTGCGGGACGAGGTCTGGAAGACGGCAGTATTCGCACCGAGCGCCGGCACGCTCTCTCACCACCTGTCGCAGCGAGGCGCGCACGACCTCAAGCGGCTGTCGCGGCAGAATGGAGCTTCTGGCGAGCGCGGAGTTGGATAAGGGTCAGCATCTCGGATGTCTTGATGAATGCCTCGTAATCGGCGCGCTCTCCAGGAGTCAGCAGACCCTCGTTGGCCTTCCGGGCGAGACGATCGGCGCGGGCGGCCAATCCGGGACTTAGTCGCAGTTTGGCGAGCGCCTCCAGCGTCGGAGGGTCGAAGCACTCCGCCGCCAGGTCCAGCACCTTGTCCGCAAGAGATGATTTCGAGCCGGTCCTCTTCATATCGACAGAATAGAAGCTTTGCGGTCCCTTTGCCACGAAAAAGAGCTGGCAAGATGAGACCCTGGAGATTTCAAACCGATCAGCCTTTTCGCTACAGGACCTTTCACCCCCACGGCCTTTGGAAAGCTGATCTCGGTCGGAAACAGACGCCGTGCCAGCGGCGAATGACCGCTAATCCAGCTCTCCACCACTCCATGACCTCAGCCCGCGTGCGGCAGGTTCTGCATCACCCAGGGCAACAACGCCATGCTGGTGGCATCGAAGGTTCCGTGCGCGATGACCGACGGCCAGATCGAGCGGTGAAATATCATGATCAGACCGAGGCCGAACCCCAGGAGGGCCGTGAGGCCAACCGCCAGCACGCCTTGCGCCAAATGGCCGATGCCGAAAGCCACGGCGGCCAGGGCGGCGGCGGCGATTTGGCCCGCGGTCGAGCTAAAACGCTCCGGCCAGACCCCGCGGGTTCCCGCAAGGAAAGCCGAGCGCCAAAGTTCCTCCCGGAGGCCGCCGACACCGAAACTCACAACTGTCACCGCCAGCCAGAAATAAAACGGGTTTTGATGGAGGGCGCGGATGTCAACGATGGCGCCGACATCCGGGCGGTTGGCCATCAAAAAGTGCTGCATACTATTGGTGGTTGTCACGTGCAGGGCCAGCAGAACCGTGGCGATGAAGGCCACCACGATGCCCACCGCCAGGCGCAGGGCTACGGAGTAGGCCATGCCCAGAGGAACCGTCCAGAATCCGCGGCGCCACCGCCACCGCAAGTCGGATGCGGAGGCGCGCGAGGCGAGCCAGGCCAAGCCGAAGACAACTCCAAAGATGAGCACCTCCACGGCGCTGATCCACATCAATGCCAAGGGACCGCGCCCCAAGGCCGGCTGCTGGGTTTGACTACGGCCGGCGCCCGCCACGCCAATGACCACCGGGAAGGCCGTAATCAACAAGAGATGGATCGCCCATCGGAGCCGGCTGGCTCCGGGGGCATGGGCTGGCAGTAGAGGGGGCTGGTTTGACTGAGAGCCATCCGGCGGGATTGGGGGCGGGGGAGTGCTCATGGGGCGATGCTTCGTGATTCAAGGATTCAAATTAGACCGCAAACTCCATCCCGACCAGGCACACGTCGTCGGTAAAGACGCCGTGGGCGGCGAACCGCTGTATCTTGGCGAGCAGTTCATCGAACAAACCGGCTGCTGAGAGACTGAGCCGGCTCTGAACGTCCGAGAGCAGGAGCGCCTGGCTGTAAAACTCCTCGCTCTGGCCCTGGACTTCGTAGAGCCCGTCAGTGAAGAGCATGACCAGGTCCGCGGTGGAGAGCCGCACCTCGGCGGTGGTGTACTGCTCCCTTTCGAGCAGGCCCAGCGGCGGTTTGCCTTTGCCGGAGGGATAAGCCAGGGCCTCCACGCTGGATGCCCGGCGCCGAACGTGCAATGGACGCGGATGGCCGGCGTTCGCGTAACGCATCACGCCGGTCTGGGAATCAGCGACCAGGTAAAACGCCGTGGTCAGCATGGGTGTGCCGGTATGCTGGAGAATCGTGTAGAGGTCAAAGTTGAGCTTCGTCAGAAAGTCCCCGGGCGCGAAGGCCAGCGGCTTCAGTTCCTCCACCAGCGCGCGGATCATGGCGGCCACCAGGGCGGAGCGAACGCCGTGTCCCGCCACGTCACAGATGAACACAGCCGCTTCGTGCTCCGAGAGGGCCGAAACGGAGAAGAAGTCTCCACCGACTCCACCGGTCGGCAGGTAACGGTGGGTAAAGCTGAAGGCGCTCTCCGAGGTGGCGCCCGGCTTCGCAAAGACGGGATACTGCTGAGGGAGCATCGCCAGTTGAATTTCGCCCGCCATTTTCAGGTCCTGCTCCATCTGCACGTTCTTGAGGCGCAACTCCTTCCGGCTTTGAGCCAGCAGGGCGTTGATGCGCCGGATCTTTTCCTCAGCCATGCGCTGTTGGGTAATGTCCCAGAAGATGCCTTGCAGACCCATTATCTTGCCGTCGGCGCCGTAGAGCGGGGTCTTGACCACCTGGACGAACATCTTCGCCCCGCCCGGCGGCTGGTGTTCCTCGACGGTCTCATAAAGGGTACCGGCTTCCAGCAGGCGCCGGTCATCGCGTCGGTATTTCTCGGCAAGGTCGGGCGGGAAGAAATCGGCGTCGGTCTTGCCGACGATTGCCTCCAGAGACTGGCCAAGGCTGCGGCAGAACTGTTGATTGGCGAAGGTGAACCGGCCCTGGAGGTCTTTGCGGAAGATATTCTGGGGGAGGGTCTCGACCAAAGAGTGGTAAAGCGCCTCGGAATTGCGCAGGTTTTCCTCCGCCTGCCGGCGCTGGGTGACGTCCTCGACCGTGCCCTCGTAATAGAGGAGCTGGCCGTGGCCGTCGCGAATGGCCCGGCAGTTTTCCGAAATCCAGATGATTTCGCCGTCCCGACGCCGCACCCGCGATTCAAAACGGCTGATCGTATCGTTCTCCTGCATCATGCGGATGAAGGTCTCGCGCCGGCCCTCCTCGGCGTAAAGCCTGCGTCCAATATCGGTCAGTTCCCGTTGAAGTTCTTCCGGGCTGGAGTAGCCGTAGATGCGAGCCAAGGCCGCATTGGCCAGGAGGTAGCGGCCTCCGGGCGTCGTCTGGAATATCCCTTCAACCAGGTGATCGAACAGGCCGTGGTACTTCTCCTCGGCCTCAAGCAATATCTTGACGGGTTCTTGAGGCATAGGTTCTTGCGGCATAGTGTGGAGTCAGGCGCCGGTAATCAGCCGCAGAAGCGCCTCCGCGTCCCGGAAATCAGGGATGACGACATCCGCGCCGACCCCCAGCAACCGGCGTCGCTTCCATTGATCGAAATCCCCGGAGCCGTTGTGAGCCTCATCGCTGGCCACGGCCACCGCTAAACCGCCCGCCTCCTTCGTGTTCTCAATCTCCACGTAGCCGTCGCCGAAGGAGAGCAATTGCTCGCCCGGAATGCGGTTTTCGCGAAGGATGCGCTCAATGACCATTTTCTTGGAGAATTGTTTGTAGTCGTCCAGGGCGCCGTAAATGCGCGGCCCGAAAAACCGCGTCAAGCCCAGCAACCCGGCCTCCTCCTTCACGAATGCCTCGTCGGTGCCGCTGGCCAGGTAGAGCGAGAAGCCGCCCCGGTGGAGCGCCTCAAGGAATGGCCGTGACGCGTGAACCAGCAGGTCGTCGGGAGCGATGGCCCTATTGCGCAAGCCCTCCAGGCGGTGGCGAATACGAACCTCCAGCCGGCGCAGGTATTCGCGCTTGTACCAGAGCGGCTCGCGCGGGGCGCCGCCTCGCTCCCGGACTCTCTGGGCCAGTTGAATCATCTGGTAGATGGTCTGCTTGCCATTGAGGCGCATGATATCGTCGTAGCAGAGTTGGCGCCGCGCCTCCTCCGTCTCGCCCGGCAGCGGGGGAAGTATCTCGGCAAACATCGGCGTCATGACCTCCGGCCAGCCCTGGCGAATCAGGGAGAGGGTGCCATCGAAATCGAACAGTACATGGCTGATGGAAGGGCGCGGCGCAAAACCCGCGCTGAACTGGACCTGGCCTGTGAATCCGGCTAAAGAAGGCGCCATGGGCACAGATTGTTGGAGACAAGCGGCCAGGTTTCAATCCTCAATTCCTATAATCGCAGAGCTTGGTTGGGTCGTTGATAACCAGGCACTTACGACGCCGCTGAACTTTCATACTTGGTCATTTTGGGTCCCCGGCGCCCGTGGTCGCGCGTTCGACCCTCACCTCTGGATCGTTTCCGATTGACTCGGGTGCCGTTGGCCTCCCGTCCGTGTCCGCCACGGCCGCAGGACAGAATCCTCCTTTGCGGGCGGGTTCTTACGGAACTGAAACCTGCTGGGCCTGAAGCCTGTAAAAGCGTCCGGAGGTGGTCGGGGCATCGGTCACGGTGTGGGTTGTGCCGTCGCCCGGCACGGTGGTCAAGGTCTGCCAGGAGCCGGTCGTCAGATTGTTTCGATAGAGGACCTGGTAACTCAGGCCGCTCTGGGTTGGGAAACTCAGGAGGATATTGCCGCTTGAAAACGCGGCGCTGAGCCGCAGGCCCGAGGGCAGGGTGGCGGCCGGGACGAACATGAAATAATTGGGGTAGCAATCGCCGGTTGGCGTGGAGAGACGCAGGGTTGCCTGACCGTCGAGTTTGACCACCGCCGGGGCGCCGTTGGTGGGGTCGGTGAGCAGCACCCAGGCGTGGGTCTGGTTATCGCGTCCCAACCCGTTCCACGCTCCCAGAGGGGTGGTAACCTCGGAGACGGTGCCGGCGCCGCTGGTAACCTCATCGAGGTTCATGGTGTAGGCGCCAAAACCAGCGGAGCGGATATAGGCCAGAAAACTGCCCGTCGGGTAGCCGCGGGTGTAATTGGCCCAATCGCCAGGGCCGAACCAGGCGAGGTGATAATCCGTCGCGCCAACATCGACAAAGGCCTGGCGCAGGTAATCGTAAGCGATTTCTTCGGGAATGCCGTTCGCCCGGTAAGGGAACTGTTCGCCCGCGATGGGTGTGTGCTGGAAGTCGATGTTGGTGGTGGCGCCGAAACCGAGGTAGGCGTCTGGAAACCAATTAGTTACGTATCGACCGCCGTCATAGTCGAAATCCTCGGCTTCCACCATGTAGTTGGTCTGGCTGAAGGTATCGAAATGGTTGGTGAGGCTCACGCCGTGGGTGAGGGAGTTGGTGACGTCAATGATGGCGGTATGGAGGGCATTGGGCTGGAGAGCTGGATAGAGGACGTTCCTGTTTGAGTCGGAGCCGCTGATGGCCAGGCTGGAGGAGACATCGACGCCGTCCATGCTCACCCTGATAGCCTGGGGCGCAATCGTGGCGCCCAGGGAGGAGACGTCAAAGCTGAAGGCGTTGGTGTACTCAAAGGGATGGCTGCCGGTGGGATACATGTTTTTGACGACGGGCAAATCGATCTGGCCGGCCACCAGGGCGAAGAAGTTGGGCAGGAGATTGCCCCCGCTGGTGACCCGCAAGGTGGCTTTGCCGTTGAGGGTCACGGGCACGATGTTGCCGTCACTGTCCCGGAGCAAGACGTTCTCGAAGGTCGTCCAACCGAGACCGCTGGCCACGCTGAAGGCGCCCAGGTTGGTTGCCGTGCCATCGGCGCCGACCTCGCTAAGGGTGAGCGAGCCGGAGAGGCCCTCGCCGGTGGCCACACGCGCGATGACCCAAAAAGTGCCGTTGGTCCAGTCTCGAGTGTAGTTGAGCCATTCCTCGCTCTGGAACGGATCGATGCGGTAATCGAGCCGGCCAGCCGCCACCAGGTTTGGACGCAGGTAATCGCCGGCCACGTGCGTTGGGATGGCATCGTCCGGGCGATACAGGTGGTCGCCCCCGCTGCCCAGGCTATGTTCGTCCACCCCTTCGACGCCGACCTTGCCGAAATAACAATTCGGGTCGCCGGGGGCGTTGCAGAGGTCGGGATTATCGATGTGCATGCCATTATCGAAGTCAAAATCCTCCGCCTCCCACAGATAAACGACGGGCGGGGTGCCGACCCAGGTTGTCTCGAAATAGGTGTTGGCGCTGGCGGTAAAGCCAAAGGCATCGGTGACGGTGATCGAAGCCGTGTAGGTGGAATTGGATTGGAGGCCGAGGTAGGAGACGGTCTTGTCGGAGGAGGACCCGCTGATTTGCAGCTTTGAGGAGACGTCCTGGCCGTTAACCACCAGGCCGATGTTGGTATTCTCAATGTCCGTGCCGCTGGGCGAGGTCGCATCAAAGGTCAGGCCGTCGTTTGGATTGACGAATATCATGTTCAGGGGCGAGACGTCGCTGATGACCGGCGGGAGCGTGCCGCTCACCTGGTCCAGCACCGTGTCGTCGAGGTAACAGGAACCGCCTTCGTTGGTCACCTGAAGATAGTCGAACCGGTAGCGAATAGTGGCGGTTCCCGGTGGCGCGACCAACTGGCTGACCGTGCCGGTCACGGCGTAGGTGGTGAAGTAGGGGTCGCCGACCGACACGGGGCGTGAGAGGTCGCAGGCGTTGGTGACCTGATAGGGGAACCAGGTATCGGCGCCGGTGCTGGCGGAGAAGTCGTCCGATTTGTAAAGGGCCAGGAGCTTGCCGCTGGCATCCAGAAACGAGACCTCCAGCCAAACCGAGCAATCGGCGCCCAGCAGGTCACTGCTGGAGGTGTAAATCCAGCCGTTGGCCTCATAAATGGAGCCGGATGCGCTGCTGAACTCCTGATAAATACCCGCCACGTTGTTATTGGTCGCGTTGTAAAGGGCGCCCCACTGCTTCCAATACTGCGCCCCGGAGTGAGGGATGCCCGCGCGCGTCTCCACCCAGTAATCCCCGAAATAGCCCGGCGGGGCCGGGTCGGAAAAATACGTCCAACCAGAGGCCACGACGTGGCCGCTGTCGCCTTCAAAGCCGGGGTTGACGAGCAGATTGTTGGCCCGTGCGGGACCGGCGGCCAGCGCCAAAGCGGCCGCGAGGGCCGCGGCCATCCGGCAAGCAAGCCGGCACCGCGTTGGGTTTAATCGTGGCGTTGGCGCGGGTGGAAACGCGGAAAAGGGGGAATCGACTCGGAGTTCGGTTTTCATGACAGAACCTATGTTTTCATGGCGCGGTATGCCATTTCCTTATGGTGAATCTGATTCGTATGATGACACACCCCGCGCTCTTGTCAAGCCCTGCGGCGGACCGCGAAATACGCGAAAGACGCGAAACAAAGGGAGGAAACCACGGAATACACGGAGCACACGGAAAGAGGAGAGTTGTGGTTGGCTCACGAATCGGCAATTGAGATCCAGATTGGCGCTGCTAAGATGAAAGCCGATTTTGTCTGAGCGGTTATGAAGCGATGTCACATTCTTCAGATTCCAGTGTTTGCGCTCGCCCTCCAGGCGGCGGCGGTCGAGCCGCCAGCGGGATTGGTGAGCCTGACCGGAGACCAGAGCGTGATCTTGCATTGGGATAGGAGCACCGACACCGCCGTCACCGGTTACCGGGTGTATAGCGCGCCCGAGGCCGCAGGGCCGTTTGCCTTGCTGAGTTCAACCGGGCTGACGGACCCGGGCTATTGCGATCTGTCCGTGGCCAATGGACAGACAAACTATTACAGGGTCTCCAACGTGACGGCGGATTCCCAGGAAAGTGCTCCTTCCGCCCCGGTCCTGGCGGTTGCCCAGCCATTTGCCGGCGACGACCAATTCCTCGACTATGTGCAGCGGGCCAACTTTGATTATTTCTGGTATGGGGCCAACCCCGCCAACGGACTGGTGCCCGACCGGAGCGAACCTACTTCGCCGTGCAGCATCGCGGCGGTGGGCTTCGGGTTGACGGCCATTGGCATAGGAATCGACCACGGCTGGATAACGCGGGCGGAGGGCGCCGAGCGGGTCTTAACGGCCTTGAACACTTTTTTGCAGGGGCCACAAGGCTCCGCCCCCTCCGGCACGATTGGCTACAAGGGCTGGTTCTATCATTTCCTGGACATGAACAGTGCCTTGCGTTACACGCCTTTCAACTCGGAGTTGTCCTCCATCGACACGGCCTTGTTCCTGGCCGGCGTGCTCTACGACCGGCAGTATTTCGACCGAACGAACGACCTGGAAACCCAGATCCAGACCGCCGCTGACGCCCTGTTCAACCGGGTGGATTGGAGTTGGATGGCGCAGGGAGGGGACGTCCTCTCCATGGGCTGGCGTCCGGAGAGCGGTTTCATCTCCAGTAAGTGGGTCGGCTACAACGAGGCGATGCTTCTCTACTGCCTGGGACTCGGCGCCCCGACCAACCCACTGCCGGCCTCCGCCTGGACTCGCTGGACAGCGGGATATGCCTGGGCCACCAATTACGGGCAGGCCTTCGTTCCCTTTCCACCTTTGTTCGGCCACCAGTATTCTCATTGCTGGCTCGACTTTCGCCATGTTGCCGATGCCTACATGAACGCTCATCAGAGCACGTATTTCGAGAATTCCCGGCGCGCCACGCTGGCCCAGCGCGCTTACTGCATCGCCAACCCCTTGAGCCACGTCGGCTACTCCAGCAACGTGTGGGGGCTCACCGCCTGCGACGGTCCCACCGGCTATGCCGCCCACGGGGCGCCCCCGGCCCAGGACGACGACGGCACCATCGCCCCAACCGCCGCCGCGGGTTCCATCGCTTTCACCCCGGAGTATTCCTTGCCCACGCTTGAGTACTTCTACTCCCACTTCCGCCCCCGCATCTGGACCGCTTACGGTTTCCGAGACGCGTTCAACATCGGAGCACAGTGGTGGGGGCCGGACGAATTGGGGATCGACCAAGGGCCGATTGTCCTCATGATCGAGAATTACCGCACTCAGCGCGTATGGCGGCTGTTCATGCGCGACCCGGCGGTCGAACGCGGTTTGCTGCGGGCGGGCTTTGCCCCACTGCCGTTTGTAAGGCCTGTGCTGGAAGCATTGCCCGGCCAGGAGGCGCTCCGGCTGGTCTGGGACGCAACAATCGGGTCGGTTTTCCAGGTGGAATATTCACCCGACCTGACGAGCTGGTTTGGTTCGCCAACCGGAGAATTGTCCGCCAGCGGACCAAACGTGATTTGGACCGATGATGGTCCGCCCGGGACACCTTCGGTGCCTCTGGCCGTCCCGCAAAGGTACTACCGGGTCTTCCAGTTCGGCCTAAAGACCGGCCCACCTAACTGAGGAGACCGCGAAAGACACAAAGTACGCGGAAAACGGACGCTAGACCCAAGGCTGGCCAGCCCCGTTAATGTCGGGACCGTCGCGTCACCAGGAAGGCGGCTAAGCCGAGGCCAAACAGGGCGAACACGGACGGCTCGGGCACCGCGCTTGGGGCGCCGATACTGATGTTCTGGAATACGGCCAAGCCGTAATTGGCGGAATTGGTCGGCGAATTCTCCACCTGCAAATATCCGCCGAAGGTGGTGTTGTCGATGATGCCCTGCTCGAGGTTGCTAAACTCCAGGACCGGGCTTTGGACGCCGTTGGCGGAGTAGGTAATAGCGCGCTTGCCGCTGCTATCGAGGAAGTAGTTGATGCCCAGAGTGATGGTGTCGCCGGCGTTGAAGGTCGCGGGAAAGGCGTAGAAGGGGAGCGGGCCGCCGAAGGCGACCACCTCGTGCGCGTCGGTATCGACGATGAATTGACCGTCTCCTCCGGCGGTGTTGAACAGAAAGCCCGCTTCCTTGCGGGGCGAAGTTGGGTCCGCCGAGAGGGACAAGGTCATGGAGGCGCTGAAAAAGTCGTCATTCTGGAATTGGTAGGCGGTTGAACCGCCATCATTGGAGAATTGCCAGACATGCCGGTTGGCGAAGCCAGTGGGGGCGCTGACGTTATAGTCACCGAACAAGACCAGGGACGGATAGTTGTCGATGGTGGTGAGCGTGGAGCCTGGCACATCATTGAACACGCGCGGCTTTACCACGACCGAGTTGATGGAACTGATCTGAGCCACCGCGCTAACGCTGGAGAAGCCGGCGAGCACGGCGATGCACGACCAACGTTGAATCGAAGTCATAGCTATTCCTTCAGTTGCCTTTTACGGGATTCTTGCGGAAATCCTATCCGGTTAGGGCAAAACCGTCAAGGGAATAATTTGGGATTTGCGATTGGGTGATTGGGGGACTGTGCGAGGCGGCGGAGACGTGACTGCATTTGCGCTTGCGGCAGATCAGCCAACCGAGCCAGAAAAGCGGGTAGATGGGATCGTTCCGGTGCGCGACACTCCCCAGGGCTTTGCTTCGGCTGGGAAACGCCTGATTGCGCTAAACACCCCGGCCTTTTGCCTCCGCGGGCCGCCTTGTCGAGCCCATCGACGAAGGCCTCGATTATTGCGTCCGTCAGGCGATTGATGCCGTCGATCGCCATGTCGCCGGACGTCTCCCTCTTCACGAAATCGAGTATTCACGGATGAGATGGGAGGCCGTTGGTTCTTCGGGACCGCGAATTCAGGTTTCTCCTGGCCCAATCCCTCACGAGTTGGTTGGGATCGGCAGCCAGTTGCCTCAAAATCAGCTCGGGTGTTTTCCGATTAGCCGCAGCGTTCTCCCGCACCTGGAAGCTGGCGGAACGTGACAAGGCTTCCAATACCTGGGGCGGAGCATTGGGATTGGCTGCCAGCGACCTGTGGGTCGAGGGAATCGAGAGAAGTCGTTTAAAGAGTCGTGGCGTGCATTTGGGGGAGCCTGCGATCACCCGTAGGAAGGGCGACTTATCATCCAGACTGTCCGCCGTGTACTCGACGACATCCTGTGGGGAAAGATACGGCTAGAGCCGCGGAAACATAGCGTATGCGCACTGCCCAAGGCAGCCAGGGCCGCCTCCGCGGGGGTCGTTTCTTGCGTACGCGATGGGTCAAGTAGAGGGGGGATGACTATGACGGGAACCGGGACGGCTCCCGTCGGAGTCCAACCCTCGATGTCCCAGCCCCGCGCATCGGGCTGTAAGGCGGTTATGGCCACGAACACTCCCCCTCCGACCATGTAGGAGCCAAGTCAGAGCCAATGCGATACCGGCACGCGAGCAGGAGCGCAACGCTCTGGATGGATGCACTGCGGTGCCCAATGACCTCTGAGAATGGATGATGCCTATCCAGCCGAACAACGGGACTCGTGGCGGCGGATCCTGCGCCCGGTCGCCCTACTGGACCGTCAGCGCGATCAGGAATGGAGAAGAGTTCTTCATCGCGGATTTGAAGTCGATGGTGGTCGCGCGAATGCGCGGTTGGGGGTTCTTGAAGGTGGTCGTGTAGATCCGCAGTGCGCCTGTGTTACCGTGGCTGTACTGCTTCAACGCCGGATTCGTTCCGGTCCAGGCCAGCTTCGAATTGGCTCCGGTTACCGGCTGGCTGGGGTTTCCCCACCAGTCTCGGACGTTGACCCCGCTCTTGAGCTCCAGCGGTCTTGACGAGCCGTCGGCATAGTGAAGCACCAGCGTGGCGATTGTCGTGCCGTCCGGGTCGGACACGCCCCCGGCGCCGTGGAGGAGGTGGAGTTCAGAAAACTTCCGCCCCACGCGGACCCCATCGGCCTCTTCGGGGAACTCGGTCCGTCCCCACTCCTGGAGGTTCTTTCCGGAGAGTTGCAGAACCCCGCCGACCTCGAACGGCACGCCCGAGAAGGCTTGTCGGCCGTGTAGCAGCGCGGCGAGGTTGTTCTCTCTGACGTAGCTGGGGCTGTTTAGGGAAGTCGTCAGCGTGGCGTTATAGTATTTGCCCAGGTCGATGCAAGCCGGCTTCGGCGGTGAGAATATCACGTACCCGCCGATGATGAGCAACAGCGCGAGTGCGGCCAGACATCCGAGGAAAACGACGTGTTTGTTGCGAGGGTGTTCGACCTTGTGTGCCGCCAAGGTTTCAGCTTCGTGCAGGTGTCAGTCCTCACTATTCACACAGCCGGTGCCGGCTGCTATGCCTTGACCATGCCGCGCGAACTGCGAATTGAATACCCGGGAGCAGCCATCTCTATTATCTCAAGCCCGCCGCCGAGCGTCCCGGCTGGCTGCGCGTAGAGCGTCTCCTGGGGGAGAAAGGCATTCACGAAGACAGCAAGGCGGGTCGGGAGATGCTCGCGCTGCTCATGGAGGGGCGCCGCGCCCAGGAGGCAACGGCCGATTATGGGCGGGTACGGCGCGGCTGGTTTGTGGGTTCGGAGCCGTTCCGGCAAGAGCTTCTGGCGGCGGCGGCGCAGCGCGTGGGCCTGAGCAATTACGGTGCGGAGCGGCAACAGAGCGACATCCAAAGGGCCGAGCGCATCGTCCGGGCCGAGAAGA
>JAJYHY010000170.1 GCA_021784555.1 bacterium | reverse complement strand
TCAAGGTGTTGACGGCGCTTTGGAATGCCGGGTCGGTGCTCAGGCTCATCAAGATGCTCTTGTCGCGAGCGGTGAGCACGTTGAGCAACAGATAATATTCACCCGCCGGGGGCTGGATGAACTCGCCCTTGAACTTCAAGAGGTGGCTCGTCGGGTCGTAGAAAAAGCGGTCGTGCAACTGCGGCGGCAAGGCCGGGAAGTAGTCGAAGCCGTTCTCGCTGTCCGTCTGGAGGTCGGAGGGCAGTTGGTCAAACGGCACGTCATATTCGCGGGTAGGATCAATCAGTTCCGCGGAGGGGCCGTTCTCCAGCTCCGCGGATTGGTCGTAAATGATTTGGGCGCTGGTCTGAGAACTGATGTCCGGCAGACCGAACTTGGGCTTGACCAGCGTCTCACCAACCCGAAGCTCCGGGACCTGGTCCGGCCAGGTGACATTAAAGTGGACGTCAATCGGCGTGCCGGGCGTGCCGGCCTCCAGGTCCAACAGCGGCACACTGGCCCCCACCGCGGGCGGATTGGTTCCCGGATAAAAGAAGTCGTTCTGCAGCGTATAAAAATAGTGCATGACGATCTCGGCCGAACCGCCGTCGTTACCGGCGGCCTTGGCCCAGAACGAGAGCTTCCGATCCCGCCAATAAGGGCCAGAGACGCCAGTCGTTTCCGGCGTGGAGGCCATGGCGCTGAGCGGGAATGGAGGTTGCAAGAGCGTGCCGGCGGTGGCCGGGTATTTGAAGAACCATGGCGCTTCCTGCGCCACGACCTGCCACACCTTCATCCGCCATTGCCCGCCGCTGGCAGGGTCCTGATACCGCACGAGGACGAACGGCTGGGAGGTCTGGGGCGTGCCCAGGTCGCTACGCAGGGCAAAAACGGCTTGTCCTCCGCTGTAAGGCATGGTCAGGGCATGTTCATCATTCGGATTGAAGCCGGGCTGGTTCGGATCGTTTTGGAAATAAAGCTGCCAGTTCACCATCTGTGCGGGGTCGATGACGCCGGTTCCCTGTTGGCTGGCGATGACCAGGTGCGGGGCGTTGGTGGGCCATTGCGGCTCATAACGGACCGGTTGGTAGGGCCAGAAAATGGCGTTGCTCACCGCCAACCCAGTGGCCGGGTCGTATAACCGGGTTCCACGCTGATAGAATGCGACGACGAGGTCGTTCCCAGGGCGTCCCGGCAGGTCCGTATTCACCGGGATGATGGCGCCGGTCCGCGTTGCCGGATCGAACACGGGGGCGGGGCAATAGACAGCGTTGGAGAGCACTACCTGCGGTGAGCCGGCCGAAGGGTCGAAAAAGCCGGCGGGGTCGGCAATGGGTTGTCCAACCGTAGCCGGAGCGTGGTCATAGAGATAGGCGGGGTCGTTCCAGGCTACAGTGCGGACCAGTTGAAAGCGAATGGCATTGCTGGCCGGGTCACCCGAGGAGAGCATCAGCAGACTGAGTCCCGGAGTTTGGGCCGAAAAGACCCGGTTTGACGACACCGTTAGGGGGTCGGCGTCCGTGGTGGTCGCCTCCAGCACGGCGCTTTTGTACACGCCGCCGCCGCTCAGGTCCACCGGCCTTGGCCCCGCGACCTGAATCTGGTAACGATCGTTGTTCGTCGGCCAGCCAACTGTGCCTTCCCAATTGTAGGTCTGCCCGTTTTGCAGCGGCCAACTCACCAGCATTCCTCCCGGTTTAACGGCGAAGAGCCTCTGCGATTGCGCGTGCCAGTAAGCCGCTCCTGCGGGTGTCACCGTGGGGCCCTGGAGCGCAAAGGTACTCGAAGAGAAATCCGCTCCGTTCGGGGCCGGTATTTCCGAGCCGACATCGACGGTGGACGGAGGAGCATCGAAACCGTAAATACTGCCTGCGTCACGCTGAATCGTGTCAGCGCCCGGAGCGCCAACGACAAAATGCCGCTCATCCAGTGCCACGACTGCCGCGCCAAAATTGTCGCCCTCGTTTGGAGCCGGATTTGGCACCGTCTCAAGATGGACACCCTGGAGGTCAAACAGATGCACGGCGCCGGGCGCGTTTATGGCGCCGTTTGTCTCATTCGGCGAGCCGATGAGGACGCGACCTGAGCCGAGCATGGCCAGCGCGGCACCGAAATTGCCCGAATGTGAGATGTCCGGCGGAGTAAAAGTACGCAGGAGTGCTCCGGAATCGTTAAACAGATAGACCAGCCCAGCGGACGAATTGGTGGCCGGCTGAACGCCGCCGGAGAGGTAAGTCAGGGTGGCATTGGGGGCGCCGACAAGGAAACGGTGGTCATCGACGGCAACCGCGGCGCTGCCAAACAGATCCGGCTTGGCCGTCGGACTGTGGACCTTTGTTATGAAATTGCCGGCAAGGTCGTAGATATAGACGCTGCCTGCGGTATCCCCGTTTTTTGAATCGCGCGGGGCCCCAATCAGCAGACGATCCGTGCCCAGCGGAGCTAGAGCGGCGCCAAACGCCCACGACCAAGGACGCGGCGGCGTGCCGCTGATGGGAGTGGGATCAGGGTTGGCTATAGTGGCTATGACCGGCGTGTTGCTCTGAGAGGTGTCATAAAGAAACACAGAGCCTGAGTTGTCCAGAGAACTGGCGGCGAACCGTGTGCCCCCAAGCGCCGCCACCGCATAGCCAAAGTACGCATTGGCGTCAGTGGCGCCGTTCGGGTTGGGCCACGTGCCAAGTGTTTGTCCAGTGGACCCGTTCAGATAGACGGTTCCAACGTTATTGTAGGCGCCCGAGGTGTCTGTACCTTGGTCGCCGGGCGCTCCTACCAGGAAACGCCCGTCACCAAATCCAGCCAACGCGGTTCCGTAGTTCTGGCTAAGCCCAGTCCGCGGTCCGGAGAGAACCGCGGTGGACTGCCCGGCGGCGTCGTAGAGCAAGGTCTCCCCTCCGTCAATCGTGTACGTAGCCCTCCCGGTGATGGGGAAGTAGCGGAGCACCGGGTCCGCTTTCGGCGCCCCTACAGCGACTTGTCCTCCGCCAATCGCCGCTAACGCCGAGCCGAAATAGGATTCCTTTCCGTCGGGCGCGTTCTGAAAAGTCAGGAGCACTGGCAGATAGGATATGCCGCCAAACGGGTTACGGAAGACACGGTGCAAACTCGCGCTCTCCCATTGGACCACGATGCTCGCGTCGCCTGTGTGCTCATAATAATCGACTTCGATGCTATAGACCGACCCCGCGGCTAAGGGGATCGGATTGCTGGCATGCTGGGCTGCCGCCTCATCGACCCAGGCGTCAATGATCAACTGGCCGTTCAAGAAGACCCGGCAACCGTCGTCCGACGTGGCGTAAAACGTATAATCCTCGCTATACGGCGGCACAATTCGTCCGGTCCACTCCACTGAAAAGTTGTCGGCGCCAATATGGCCGGGGGCTGGAGAATTCGTGCCCCAGTTGAAATTGATCGTGGCATCCTTCTCGCCCAGCAAAACCAAGGTATTGAAATTCAGCCCGTTGTAATAATTGCCGGACGCCGTGGCCGGCTGATCCGCGGAGCCGAAGCCGTTTGTCCATAAGAGGGTGGCCTGGGCCTGGGCCGGCTTAGGCCAAAGCATTCCAGCAAAGAGAAACAGCAGCGCGCAGGCTGCGATGGGGCGGGCGGTTCCCCGCCCGCCGTGACTGGGCTGTGGTCCGTGCGGCGCGCACGGAGTGACGCACCCTACCTGGAACGGCGCGGACGGAGTGACGCTCCCTGCCAATGGACGGAGGGGTATGCGCGGCGCTTTCATCGTTGGTTCGGATTTCATGCTGGTAATTAGAGTCCGTCGTTGAGTACGCCGATGGTGGAGACGCGTGTGAGGCGGAACGTGCCTGAGATATAGATGGGCTGGCTGGAGAGGCCGGAGATGGTTTCGTAGTAATCCCCGCCGAGCTGGTCATCGCCCCAGCCGGGCAATGTGAGGTTATCGGGGTCTTGAGCAGTGAAATCCATCTCGATCTGGCGCAGGATGGTGAACGACTCGACGCCTTCGGGGAGCTTGGTCTGGAACCGGGTGTCCAGGTTGTCGTGCTGCGGATGGTAAAGATGCTTGAACGGGTTTAGCCGGTCATCGTAGTCGAGGTTGACTTGGCAAGTAAATTGCCCGGAACCAAACACACCGTCGGCCACCAGCGGAATTGGCTGCGAAAAGCCGAAAGCGGCCGTGCTGAGCCGCCGGGCGACCGGCTGGCTGTCGCTGAGAGTAGCTCCGGTAAATTGAGGAATAAGGCTGTTATCGGTCACCAGCACATAATGGCCGGGCTGGTCGATGATGTTGTTGGTCGGGTTATTTGGGTCGGGCTTCAACGTGCCGTTCTTGTACATCTCCAGGACCCTTTGGAGGAGCCGCGCGGTGCCGTGATTATCCACATGCACGAGCAGCCGGAATTGGAAGGGAGTGCCCACCGGCACCGGGTTCGTGGGCGAACCGGGATTTGCCGGCTGGCTAATCTTGTCAATGACGGCGCTGCCCACCCATAAGCCTGCGCGGGGGTCTGGCGGCGTGTTGACATCATCCTTTGCCGCACCCGCGCCGGCAATGGAGGCGCCGTAATGCTGAAGCCCCTCTGAACTGACGGAAATCAGGTAACGAATCCCCCGGTCGTCGGAGATACTCAGAACGCTTTGATACAGGACCCCATTATTGTTGGCCGGTGGAGTGAAGCTGGCCATCTGGGGGCGGTTAACCTCCAAGCGCAGCGTCCATTCCTGGCCCGGTTGCAAGCTCGAATTCTGCAACTGGCTGGGGAGTGGCAGCCAGCCGAACTGATGACTCGCCGCGTCAATCTTGTAGTAGGAGAGCGGCACGGAGCCCGCCAGGACGGGCTGACTGGCGTCCGGCGGGGAAAGCGAGGCCATCTCCTGAATGGCAATGGAACGTGGAACGGTTGAGTTGTTCATGATCGTTAAGGTTTGCTCGGTGAGCGTCCTCCCATAAAGCAGACCGTCCCGCTGATCGAGAGTTACTTCGACTGGGCCTGAGAAAGTGGACGCCCCGGCGCATCCAATCCAAAAGGCCTCCCCCGCGCGCATCGCGGTTGTGACTGGGCTGGATACGAGCTGCCACTGGCCCGAGGTGTCCAGCCGGTAAATGGGTTGGCCGGCATGCGCCGGCGAACTGGCGAAGAAATCCTGGAATGTCGGCCCTCCGCCCGGGGCGATATTGAACCCGACAAAGTTGAGCGAATTGGGGAGCCACTCGACCTTTCGGACAACGGGCTGACCAGTCACGCTCCAGGTGGTTGTCGCGGCGCCGCTCTTGAGTTTGATGAGATAGGGCTGAGCCGCCCGTACACTAAAGAGATTCTGCACGGAGCGCGCCGGATCACCCGGCGGCACGTACACCAGCCAGTCCGGTTGGCCGGGTACCAAGCTGCTGGCGTCCTGGATGAATTGAACGCTAGAGAAGCGCCGGTTCCAGGCCCAAACGCTCTCGATAGGCAGCCCGGCGAAGACCGCCTCGCAGTCCGGGTTGGCCGGCTGAACCTCCAGGAAAACGGCGTTCCAACCGGGGTTGAGGGTAATGGTCTGAGTGGCCCATTGCGCCCGGGCGCGATTCGGTAAAAGGCTCAATGCCAGCAACACCCAGCCGGCGTGAGCCAGCCCCCTCATGCACAAAACGAATTGCCTCTTCATGGCTCCACCTCCAACCGGTAAAACTGCGGCCCTGTCCCACTGGCAGCGTCGCGGAATGAATTTGTCGGCGCGGTCGCCGCGATATGGGTCTGCAAGTCCGTAAACCCCTGGAGCAGGTCGCTGGAGTGCTCCAATGTATAGAATTTTCCCTGTACGCTCGACCATTCGACCCGGAACCCGCCTTGCGGGTCGGGGAACACCCTCACGAAGGCAAACCGGGACTGCGAATCGGTGGGATTCGTCCCCGCGATATACTCCGCCCAGTTGCTCATGCCGTCGTGGTCGGGATCGGCATTCGGGTCCACCCCGGTGTGGCCGAAATACTGGAGTTGCCAGGCGTCTGGCAGCCCTCCGCCGCTGTTGAGGTTGACTGTCAGGTCAATGCGCTCAATGCGCCCGCGGTCCGTCGAGGTCAGGGTCAGGTTGGTCTGGGCCGGCACGGCGAACGAGGCCGCGACCCCGTTAATCATCACTTTGGAGCGGTCGTAGCTGGTTGGTGAGGCGCTCAGCGTCAGGGCGCCAGGCGAAATGGAGGCGTTCGGGATCCGCGTCTCGCACGGAACGCTCAACACGTAGGAGAACTGGTCGTTGATATTGGTTAGCGTTCCGGTCAGGACAATGGGCGCCGTGCCGCCCGCCGGCTGGAACGTCCAGCTCAAGGTCCCAAAGCTGACGCGGCTGCCGCCCGCCGAGAGGTCGCTGACGACCCCGTACATGATCAGGCCCGGCTCCGGTATCCCCTGCCCTTGAGCCGTCGCCACGAAGGCCAGGACCGCCGCCAAGCCGGCGCGCACGGCCAACCCACTCTTATGGAATGTGCTCATACTTCTGGTAAGCCGCGCTTCGGAGAAATCTTTCAACAAATTTGCGCTGGATGTCCGAGGCCCATGCTCACGGTGAAGCTGAACGCCCGCCGTCCACCAGTCCTTGACGCGCCAACAAAATGCGCGGAAGCGTGCCGTCCGGTGAAAAGATCGGCTGCGAGTCCCCATCGGCGAGCATTGCGGGAGGTGAATGACCGGCCAGATCCCACACGCAAAGGTTTGCATCGTCGGGCACCGCCAGCCACCGCCCATCAGGAGAAAAGGCGCCCGGACGGAGCCGTTGGCCGCGGTTGCCGGTCAACTCGAGGCAGGCCGGCCGCTCGAAGGCGTAGAGTTGGAGCCGCCCGCTGCTCAGGAGCACCGCGCCTCGCCGCTCACTCCGACTCCTGTTTGAGCCGGAGGATTTCGGCCCGGAAACGCCTGCCCACCCGGTGCCGAGCCAGGTACACCTGCGCCAGGCTAACGCCCAGTTTCCTTGCCACTTGAGTCAGCGGCAACTCCCCCAGGGTCGCCAGCCGGAAGATCAGCAGTTGCTGCGCGCTGACCTTCGATCTCAAACGCCGGAAGGCGGTGGTTACCAAGTGCTGCTCCCATTCGCGCCGCCACACCTCGTCCAATTCGTCCGCCGCCGGGTCGGGGATTTGCTCCAAATTGAGCGCAAGCTCCGCTTCGGGCCAGCTCTCGCAGGTCCGCGGCTGGCCGGCCGACTTGCGCCGGTGCGCCGAAATGCGGGAGCGAGTGACCACTCGCAGCCAGGATTTGAAGGAACCGCGAGAGCGGTCGTAGTGGAACCGGGGCATCCGCCGGGCCAGATAGACAAAGGTATCCTGAACCACCTCCTGCGCCTCGGCGTCCGGCAAGCCCGACCCGCGCGCCACGTTGTAGATCAGGCGCCAGTAGGTGTCGAAGAACTCGCGCCACCCCGCCTGGTCCTGCCAGTCTCGCAATCGCGAAAGCAAACTCTGGCGGGTCGGCAGCAGTGAATCGGTGCCCGGCTCGTTGGTGGCCATCTATCTATAGTAAGCCAATTACCACGCAAAATCTTTCATGAAATGCGGTCACTTCGGTCACTTCAGCGGGCTTGCCTGTTGCCGCAGGTTTGCATAAACTCGCCTGCAACTGAGCTATGAATCGCGCGATCCGCTTTCGACTTTTCTTGATGATGGCCCTGGAGTATATCGTCTGGGGCTGCTGGCTGCCCTTGATCTACAACTACCTGCCGAGCCTCAACTTCGGCGCCGGAGAACAGTCCTGGATCCTCAACGCGTTTCCCGCGGCGGCCATCATCGGCATGTTCTTCAGCAACCAATACGCCGACCGCCATTTCTCCGCCGAGAGATTTCTGGCCTTTAGTCACTTCGTCGGTGGATTGGCCATCTTTTCACTCGGATTTGTGACCTCCTTTTGGCCTTTCTTCGGCTTGATGCTCTTGCATTGTCTGCTTTACGTACCCACGCTTTCGATCACGAACTCCGTGGCCTTCGCCAATATCAAGGACGCCCAAAAGGAGTTCGGCCTGATCCGCGCGGGCGGATCGATTGGGTGGGTCCTGGCCGCCTGGCCGTTTACCTTCATCCTTGTCGATTGGGCCAAGGTCCACGCCGCCAACCCGCATGGTTTTGTCAGTTGGCTGGGCACCGTGCTGGGTTCGGGCCTGACGGGGGTTCCCTTTCAACACGCGACACGCTGGACGTTCATCGTGGCGGGCATTGTCTCGTTCGTGCTCGCGGCCTACAGTTTGACCCTGCCTCACACCCCGCCCAAGAAGGTCGAAACGGGTATGGACCGCTTTGCCTGGCTTGAGGCGGTCAAACTGCTCAAGCGGCCATTTGTCCTTATCCTGTGGCTGGTGGCGTTTGTTGATTCCGCCGTCCTCTACAGCTACTTCAACTGGACTGGGATATTTCTGGTGGCGCCGGCCTCAGCCGGAGGCGTTGGCATGAAAGGCAACTGGGTGATGCCGGTGATGAGCATCTGCCAGGTCATGGAGATCCTGACAATGGTGATCCTTGGCGCGACGCTCAAGCGTTTGGGGTGGCGTTGGACGATGGTCGCCGGCATCCTCGGCCACTCCCTGCGCTTCGCCATCTATGCGTTCTTTCCGTACACTGTTCCGGTGGTGGTCGTGCAGTTGGTTCACGGCGTGTGCTATGCGTTTTTCTTTGCCGCGGTTTATATTTTCGTGGACGAATACTTCCCCAAGGACGTACGCGCCAGCGCCCAAGGCCTGTTCAATGTGGTCATTCTTGGCGTCGGCGCCCTGGCCGCCAATTCCATCTGCCCTTACCTCTTGCAGGATGTGTTTACACACAATGGCCTTGTCGATTTCCGCGGGCTCTTTGAGCTGCCTTTGGCGGCGGCGACGTTGGCCGCCATCGCCCTGGCTCTGCTCTTTCATCCTCCCGCCAAAGAGAAAATCGAACCGGCGGCGGAGCGGGCCGTGGCGGCCTGATGGAGTGATGGAGTGATGGAGTGATGGAGTGATGGATGGTTGGAGGGTTGGGGAGCTGGAGGTTGAAGCGTTGGGGGGGCGTTGGAGTGCTGGATTTTCCACTACCCCATTACTGTATTACTCCATAGCTCCATCACTCCATTACTCCACCACTCCATCACTGCCTGCCGACCGTCCGAATGCCGTGTGCTTCGATTTAGATTGAACCTATCTTTACCGTGCTAAATTGCGGTTCTTGGCTCTGGATTCGTTGGCGAGCCTGGCCTTGTAATCGAGAAATTTCTTCTGAAGCGGGGGGTCGCTGGCAGCGAGGATCTGCATGGCGAGCAGGGCGGCATTGCGGGCGCCATCAATGGCCACGGTGGCGACCGGGACTCCGCCGGGCATCTGCACGATTGCCAGCAGGGAGTCGAGTCCTTTGAGGTTCTTGCCTGCTATTGGAACGCCGATAACCGGCAGAGGCGTGTAGGCGGCGGTAATGCCGGGCAAGTGCGCCGCGCCTCCCGCCCCGGCAATGATCACCTTCACACCACGCCGGTGCGCGCTGCCGGCGTAACGGGCAAGGTCCTGCGGGGTGCGGTGCGCGGAGATGACATGCACCTCGCGGGCGATGCCGAATTCGGCGCATACATCGGCGGCGGCTTTCATTATCGGCCAATCCGAATCACTCCCCATCAGGATACCCACCACCGCATTATCCTTAGGCTTGGATCTCATTTTGAGACCTCAAGTCTGCTCTCCAATGGTTTTGCCCGCAATGATTTTGTAATTCAAAGAAGTGCTGGCGTTCCCTCCGGTCTTTGCTACACTTGGCCGCAACAGGTTGCAAACCATGAGTGCCGCCGCATTTCCCAGGTGCCGTATCCTCGTCGTGGATGACGAGCCGTTCGTCCGCGACGCTCTCAAGATGATGCTGGCCTTTGACGGCCATGAGGTCGTGACGGCGGGCGCCGGCAAGCAGGCTCTGAGCGAGTTGGACGGTGGCGAGTTTGACCTGGTCATCACCGATTTCGCGATGCCGGGCATGAAAGGAGACGAGCTAGCCGCCATCATAAAGGGGCGGAACCCGTCTCAACCGATCGTCATGGTCACGGCTTATACGGAATCGTTGCTGAGGTCGGGATCCCAGTCGGCCAACTGCGTGGATCTGATGATCAGCAAACCATTCTTGTTGGAGGACCTGCGCGAAGCGATCGCCAAGGTTGTCCCTCGAAAGGAACGCAGTCCGGCCGGCAGCGGCGACCCCCCGCCCCAGCGCCAGTGAGCGGGCGGCCCTCTCCGCGAAGCGTCGCGTCAGCGTGGCCGCCATTCTGTCTTCCTTGGCAGCGGAAGAAGCGAGGACTAACCCAAGGACTGGCCCGATGCTCTTACTGCCGAGAGATCGGCTACACCCGACCACGCCCTCCCGGACAGAGAACTCGGCCCCGTAGTCTATCCCACGGTCTGCTCTGTAACCGCGCCTGTCGATACCTGTCCGTAATTGACCCGTCTTAAATTCCGCAACTTCCGCGGTTGCCGAACGGCATTTTGTGGTCAATCCTAATACGAGCGCACTATGAATGGGGAACTCTTAGTAGTCGATTCACAAAGCCCGGCCGCTTCCCGGTCGCTGCCGGCGGCAAGCCAAAGCCCCGGGTGGGTTAGGACTCTTTGCCGCCAGGTCCTGCAATGCGTGGCCGTCGTGGCGGCAGCGGCGGCCAGCTACTTGTTCATTACTCATTTTATCTTCCGATCCGCCGACGTCGTCGGGACCAGCATGCAACCGACTCTTCACAATGGCGAGCACTGCCTGCTTAACCTCTGGATTCTCCACCTCCGGGAACCCAGACGCGGCGACATCGTGGCCTTCCGCGATCCACAGAACCACCATTATTCAGTGAAGCGAATTATTGGGGTGGCTGGCGATTCGGTCTTTCTGCGCAACGGCCCGCTCTATCTTAATGGCCGCAAACTCGTGGAACCATATCTTGCCCGGCGCACTCCGACATATCCTGATGGCCGGCTCCGCGAACAGCACCTCCGGTGCGGCAAAGATCAGTACATTGTGCTCGGCGACAATCGAACCGACTCAACCGACAGCCGCAGTTACGGTCCCATCCCGCGGAACAGCATTCTTGGCTTGGTCCGCTAGCCCGTTCAACAGCCCGCTGGCTTCAAGTCCGCAATCTTGACCTCCTTGACGGCATGGTCAGCCCAGTAACACACCGCGCGGCTTCCCGTGATCACCACCTGAATCGGCCTCCCAATTCTTAATTCTCAATTCTGAATTAAACCTCCACGTTCACCCTGCCCCAAACGCCTTGCGAAACGGAGGGCTCGTTAGCACACGCCGGAGGTTCTCCAACTGTTCCGGGCTGTGCTCGCTGGAGATGACGAATCGGAAGTAACCGTTGGCATCTCCGCCCGGATACTTTATGAAAGGCGGGTAGATGCCGGCCTCCAGCAACGCCCGGCGGAGGCGTCCGTTGCTGCCGGGATGTTGCGCCACCAAGGCGATGATCGGTCCCGGCGTCCGTTCCAGATCGAATCCCGCCTCACAAAGCCCGGCTTTGAGCCCTGCCGCATTATGGTCGAGCCGCAGTTTCAGGCTGCTGTCCTTCTCGCGGATGTGGATTGCCTCCAGGGCTGCCCTGGCCAGCGGCAGGGGGATGGGCGTGGAGCCTGCAAACACATGGCTTCTCTCCAGAACTCGACCCCGGAGCGCGCGCGTCCCGAGAATCGCCCCGCCGAAGGCTCCAAACGCTTTGCTGAGGGCAACGGTCTGAATCAACCCGCGTCGCGCCAACCCTTCATGCTCTACCGCACCCCGGCCTTTGGCGCCCAGGACGCCGGCCCCATGGGCGTCATCCACCAGCAGGAGCGCGCTCCTGGGGAGCAAACGCCGATATTCGCTGAGGGGCGCGACCGAGCCGTCGTGCGAGAACAGGCCGTCGGTCGCGACCAGCACACGGCCTCCTTGCCCGGCGGCGGAGAGTTGATGGGCTAAGCTGTCAGGGGTCCTGTGCTTGAATCGCCGCACAGGGCATTGGAGGAATCGCATCGCGTCCTGCAGGGAAGGATGGGCGCGTTCGTCAACGAACGCGCGCGTCACCTCTCCCGCCAAGGCTTGGGCGGCAGCGAGATTACTCGAGTAGCCATTAGCAACGAGTAACGCGGCTTCCGCGCCGAAGAAACGGGCCAGGGCTTGCTCCAACTCCCTGTAAAGGCAGTGGTTTCCAGTGGTCAAACGGGAGGCCGCAACGCTCAGGCCAAATTGGCTGATGGACTTCTGAAGCCGGGCCAGAACTCGAGGGTGGCTGCTCAGCCGGAAATAATCGCAGCCGGAGAAATAAGAGAGCGTGCGATTCCCAAGGCGCACGCAGGTGCGGTGGAACTGTTGCAGCGGTTCGGGTTCGATCATGGATATAAAAAAAGCCCGCCTCAATCAAGAGGCGGGCCTGAAAGCTTAGATCTGGGCCAAGCTACGGTGAGGCGTAGGTGCGGCCACTTGAGACTTGGAAGTTGTTGTCCCCAGAGTTCAAGTAGCCCGTGTTCCCACTAATAGGCAGATAAGGAGGATTCCCCACCGGGCCTCGGGGCATCAGTGAGCCAAAACCAAAGCCCATAGGGTGAACCCCGCTTACGTACCCGAGAGATGTACTGGGAGTCCCTGTGATGGGCGGTTGACCAAGCGCCATTCCAGCCGGCGGCAGACCACTTTCCGCAACGGCGAGCGAGCTATCAATCGACGGCTTCAGGGTGGGAATAGCTTCCGCAACGGCCTCCAAAACTTCCTTATTGGAGCCTGGCACAGCCCTCGAAACGCTTGAGGCAATGTTTCGATAGTCGCTCGGCATCGCCTTGCAAACCGCCAAAACGATCTTGGACACCTCATCGGGAGCGGCGACCGCCGCGGCCCGGGCAATGGCGCTGGCCAGGTCCGGCTGCATCAGCACGGCAGTCTCGGCGGCGACCGGCGCCATCTGCGGAACAGCGCGTGCGATGGCGGCAACAATTGATGGCGCTGCCGCAGGATTCAGTCCCACGGCCGCCCTCACGACATCTTTGGTGGTCGCGACCTGGAGTGGACGCGCCGCATGTTTGACCAGATCCGCACTTTTGGCCGGCAATTCCGGGGCGGACACTGCCGCCAGGGTCTGGGTGAATGGGTTAGCTTTGAGCGCGTCTTTCGCGAATGAACTGAAAGGACTCACGCATGCTACACTCAGAGCGAGGATGACAATACGTTTCATAAAGTTGTGTTTCTGACCTAAGCTTTTTTGTCTATCTGGTGCCCTTTTATCAAAGGGCGTCAACCAAGTCAACATCTTTTTTTACTATTTTTCACCCTTCCCCGACTGCCGCACGGAAGGCTTGCTTCTCTGGCCTGCCGTGCTTCAATCACCCTACTGTAACCCGCAGACTGCCGCCAATCTGCCAGAAATCGATGAACTCGTCAACAGATATTTACGCAAAAAATGAAAAAAATCTCGTGCAACGCCGTCCTGCCTTTGACCCCGCCCCTTTTGGCAATCCTGCTGGGAGTCAGCCTGCCCTCGTCCGGCCGCGCCGAACCGGCCACAAAGGTCTGGGAACAGACTCTTATCCTGCCGACCTACAAGGCGGCGCCGCCGGACCCCGACCCCAGATTCTATAACGGGCGGACTTACCAGGGGGCCAAGGCGACCTTCTATCCCTACCCGGTCTCCGATCAGATGACCGAGGTTCGCCAGAATGAACCCTACAAAGCCGTCTTTCTGGAGAACGACTTCATCCGCATTTCCGTCCTGCCGCAGCTCGGCGGCCGGATTTTCAGCGCCCTGGACAAGAGCGACGGCTACAACTTCTTCTACCGGCACCATGTCATCAAACCCGCATTGATTGGGATGCTCGGCGCCTGGATTTCGGGCGGGGTGGAATGGAACGTCCCGCACCACCACCGGGCCACCAGCTTTATGCCCGTGGATTACACAATCCAGACCAACGCCAATGGCGCCAAGACCGTTTGGGTGGGGGAAACCGAGCTCAGACACCGCACCAAATGGATTGTCGGTTTGACCCTGCGTCCAAACCGCTCCTACATCGAGATGACGATGAGGCTGTTCAACCGGACGCCGGAGGCGCAATCCTTCCTTTTCTGGATCAACGCCGCCGTCCACGCCGACAAGAATTACCAGGTAATCTTCCCCCCGTCGGTCGAGTGGGCGGCCCAGCACGCCAAACCGCAGTTTGCCGGCTGGCCCATCGCGCACGAGGTCTATGGCGGCACCGATTACACCTGCGGCGTGGATGTGAGTTGGTGGAAGAACAATCCTTCGCCTGTCTCCTTTTTCGCTTGGGATTGCCAGCAGGACTTCTTCGGCGGCTACGACTACGGCAAGCAGGCCGGCGTCGTCCAGATTTCGAACCATCACGTTTCGCCAGGCAAAAAGTTTTTCGAATGGGGCAACGGGCCGGAAGGCGAGATGTGGACCAAGATTCTGAGCGACTCGGACCGCCCTTACCTGGAGTTGATGGCCGGCTCGTATTCCGACAACCAACCCGATTACAGTTGGTACGGGCCGGGCGAGGTCAAGGTGTTCAAGCATTACTGGTATCCCATCCGCGACTTGGGCGGCATCAAGAACGCCAACACCGAGGGGGCGGTGAACCTGGACGTCAGCAATGGCGTCGCACGGGTGGCCTTTAATACAACCGCCATCCATCCAAAGGCCCGCGTTCTGCTTCGAGCCGGGCGGCGGCGCCTGTTGGACAAGGTCATTTCGATCAGCCCACAAGCGCCGTTCGTGACAACGGTGGCGCTGCCCCAGGGCGTGCGATTCGCGGACCTGCAAACGGCTCTGCTCGATGAAGATGGCAAGAGCCTCATCTCATTCCGTCCGGTGCCGCGGGCGAATTCGCATATACCCACGCCCGTCCAGCGCCCCCCCGCGCCCAGGGACATCACCTCCAACGAGGAATTATACCTGACCGGCCTGCGCATTGAGCAGCTTTACAGCCCCTCCTTCGACCCGGTGGCGTACTACAAGGAGGCCCTGCGGCGCGACCCAGGCGATTATCGGGCAAACACCGCGCTGGGCAGCCTCTACTGCCGGCAGGGCCGCTTCGAGGAAGCCGAACCGTTCCTTCGTGCCGCCGTGAAGAGGGCGACCGAGAATTACATCCATCCCAAGGACTGCGAGGCGCTCTATTACCTCGGAGTCGCGCTGCGCGGGCAGGGGAAGAGGCAGGCGGCCTGGGATGCCTTCTACCGCGCCATCTGGAGCCAGGCCTGGCAGGAGGCGGGCTATTATCAACTGGCGGAACTGGCCAGCCTCAGCGGTGATTACGGTCGGGCGCTTGGCCTGGTCGAGCAATCACTTCAGAGCGGCGCGCTGAACACCAAGGCCTTGGAGCTGAAGGCCAGCCTGCTCCGGAGAACAGGACGGCTTGCGGCGGCCGCGCGGCTGAACCGCCGAATCCTCAACATTGACCCTCTGGACGCCCGCGCCGTCTTCGAACAGAGCCTTGTCCTGGCGCGGCAGGGAGAGGAATCAGAGGCCGAGCGCGCCAGGATGCTGAGGTTGATGCGGGGCGAGGTGCATTCCTACTTGGAAATGGCGATAGATTACGCCGATTGCGGGTTGTTCGACGAGGGAATCCAGCTCCTCAACACCTTCGTCCGGCAGGCCCCGGACAAGAACCGAATTGATCCCCAGGTGTTTTATTTCCTCGGCTACTTCCACGACCAGATGAACCAACCCGCGGAAGCGATGGACGACTTCAAGACCGCCGCCAAGATGCCCCCCGACTTCTGCTTCCCGTTTCAATTCGAGGCGGAGCGCATCTTCCACCACGCGCTCAAGCGGAACCCGTCCGATGCCCGAGCCTGGTATTACTTGGGCAACCTCCTGTTTGACAATCAACCTGCCAAAGCCCTTGCTGCTTGGGGGCAGGCCGTTCGGCTGGATGACCGGTTCGCGCTCGCACAGCGGAATTTGGGACTGGCAAAGGCCCGGGTGCAAAAAGACCTTGTCGGCGGCATCAAGTGCCTGGGAAAAGCGGTCGCGCTCTCCCCAGACGACCCCAGGCTCTATTACGAGTTGGACGTGCTCTACGAGTCGAACGGCGCTTCGGTGCAACGGCGGCTGGAGGCGCTGAACCGGCGGCCGGAAATTGTGGCCGAGCGTGATGATGCCTTGACGCGGCGCATTATGGTACTTACTGCCGCAGGGCATCCGGAGGAGGCCTTGCGTATCCTGAGGAGCCACCATTTCCATAACTGGGAGGGCAGCGGCAGCTTGCATGGGCTCTACGTGGACGCGTGCGTGCAAAGCGGGCTGGCAAAGCTTCGCGCCCAACTCCCTGCGGAGGCCCTGGCGGACTTCCGGCTTGCCACCCAATACCCGGCCAACCAGGAGGTAGGCAGGCCGCGGCAAGAAGGGCGATTGGCCGAAATCCAATACTGGAGCGGCGTGGCCGAAGAACGGCTCGGACAAAACACCCAAGCGCAAGCGGCATTCAAGTTGGCGTCGGAGGCGAGCGGATATGGTGGCTCAGACGGGCAGTATTATAGGGGGCTGGCCTTGCAAAAGCTGGGCAAAAATGGGGACGCGAAACAAATCTTCGAGCGCCTGGAACAACGGGGACTGGCCGAACTCGGCAAGGGCGCCTCCGAGCCGGTGGATTATTTTGCCAAATTCGGCCAGAGGCGCGTGGAACGGCTCCGGAAGGCCGACGCCCATTTTCTGGCGGGATTGGGCTGCTTGGGGCTTGGGCAGAAAGAGGCCGCGCGCGACCAATTCCGGAGGGCGCTGGAACTGAATCCGGCACACCTGGGCGCCTTGACGTGGAATTCGCTTTGAACAAAAACCGTGGCGTTGAGTCAAAGTTTGTAAGTTGGTTAACAGTGGTTGTTTGTTGACTTCGCTCCGCATGGGTGCGAAGGTAGTTGGTCAGCACTGCTGGAGCGGCGCGCTCATTGGAGCGCGCCGTTTCCTTTTTGGGGGATGTGGAGGGGCATGGCAATAAATAGCTAATGCAACCAGAACAGAAAATGAACAAAGGTTTGATTCCGGGCTTGACAGACAGGGTGACTTGCCTATAATGACAAACACTCTCCCGCATTCTGTACTGAATTCGTGCAGCGGGCCGTTGCCGGGTCATGAAACGTTATAACGTGAGACGCACTGAGAAGAATTTGCTATGAAGCGTGCGCGATCAAACGGGTCGATGGGGCCGGTCAGGGCCAGAGGGGATCCTCATGCCCTCCGCACGGCAGGCTCCGGCGCCACTCCATTTTTGGCCGGCTTGAGTGGCTTGGTGATGGCCGCCTTCCTGCTCCTCCCGCTGGCGGGTCTTGTCGCGGCGCAAGGCAACCCTGGTGAGGGCACAGACTCCACCCCTCGCTCCTCCAGCGGTTCAAGGATTTCATTTCCCATCCGCCCGTCATCTCGAAGCTGGTGTTTCAGCAGAAGGTCCCCATGGGCGGAGGCATCCGGCCCCTCGATGGCAGCTTCGCGCTCTCGACCCGTTTCGAGTATTTCCAGGCGCGCTGGCAAAACAACGGCCTCCTCTTCCGCCGGCTGGGCAGCC
>JAJYHY010000570.1 GCA_021784555.1 bacterium | reverse complement strand
ATGTCGAATAGCCCGTGGGGGCCTTTGGCGGCCAAGGTTTCGACATGCCCGTCGCAGAAGGCCACATTCCAATGCCCGCCGTGGCGCTGGCGCGTGGCCTGGACCACCGGGTCGTCCGGAGGAGTACCATGCATTATGAGGTTGTAGAACGGTATGGTATACGATGAAAGGAAGGCCCTATCCAGATCTGGTGCTCCGGCCAGAGGTCCCCGCGAGATCGCCTGGGGAAAGAGAACCGCATCCCCGAGGGCGATCACTTCAGCCGGGTCGGCCACGTCGGTCTCTTTGGTTGGTACCAGATTGGCGTGGTACTTCCCGTCAGCGAAGAGTTTCTCGCCGGCCATGTGGTAGGCGAGGCCCCACGGCCCGGCCCCGCTGAAGACGCCGCACCCCCCGACATTGTAGCCATAGCTTGCCACCTCGCCACCACGCGTAACCTCGCCGCGTGCCGCGTTGTACGCCGGGCAGACCCAAACGCTATGCACGGGGCCGAGGTAGGCCGCCTGGCGGCTTCCGGGAGGACCCGTGTAACGGTAGTTGTCGGCAGGCCAGGGCGCGACGTACCGCTCTAGCAACCGCTCCGAGAAGACGGGCACCGCCGCCTCCGGATACGCGCCTGCGTCGCCGGCGTACAGGGCCAAGCCAGTGGAGATCTGGCGAAGGTTGCTCCGGCAGACCGCCGACTGGGCCTGCATCCTGGCGTGGCTCAGAGCCGGGAGGAGCATCGCCGCCAAAATCGCAATGACGGCGATGACCACCAGCAGCTCGACCAGGGTGAAGGCGCTGCCACGTTCCAGCGCGCCGCAGCACCGCCCCAGGACCGGCCTGACCGTGTCGCTCCGCCGCCAGGGGCGCCGGGCCCTGCGGCGCACGCGCGGTGTAGCCCCAGCAGCCCAGCGGCCCCTCGGGAAAGCGGGGCCGCTGGCATCATCGCAGCCACGTAGTGCCTTCATGGATCCAGGAGGGCGGCTAACTGCACGTCCCGCCAGTGGGGGTGCCGTCTTCATACATGGCCGGGGCGTACGAGTAGGAGGAGTCTACCGTTCCGCTCTCCCACTCCAGCGAGACTGAATGACCCGAGAGGTCGGTGAACTTGGCCGGTCCGGTGCAGTAGTAAGGCGAATACGGTGTGCCTCCCGACACACTCGTGTAGCCGCCCGATCCCCTGCCCTGATAGGCTAAAGTGTGCCCGGTTGGGGCGTCCGCAATGAAGTCGCCCGTAGCCACCACGGCGGAGCTGTTTACGCCGTCTGGGTAGGAGATCGTGTCCACCTGGTCGTTGGCCACGAAGCAAACTGCAGTCGTGCCCGAGTACCAGCAGGCCTCCGCGTAGGTGGCGGCAAGCACAGCGCCCACGAGGAGCGCTCTTTGTGATTTAAACTTGTATTTCATAACGTCGTTATAGGTTTTTCGTTATTTTGTTGCTTCTTCTCTTTCGCTCCCACCATGAGAGCGAAAATCGTCAGGTTCATGACCGCCCAGCCGGCATAAAAGGCGAGAGGCATTTCACGCGCCCTGGGAATAAGGGGCGCGCCGGCGGCCGGAAGGTTGTAAACCAGGTGCAGGGCGCCGTTGGTGCGGACGTCGTAAATGGCGCCGTTGGTGTATATGCGCCTCTGCCAGCCGCGCGCCGCCTCGAACCGGGCGAAGGCGAACGCGTCTGGGTTCATCGCACGCGGAGCAATCTGGAGGTTGAGGATTCGCCACTGGTCGAGCTCCATCTCGCTCGGTCCGCGCCCACCGTTCCTGACCCAGAAATTTGTCATGACCGTCGGCAAAAAGGGGTACTCCAGCGGCGGGGTGTAGCCATACCGAACGACGTAGTCGTTGGTCATGTGTGGAAACGCGTAGCGAACGCGCATCGCGCGCGGCCTTCCGCCGCCACCTACGACCAAGCTCCCCATGATTACCAACCGCTGGTGGTCCGCCTCCCGCTCCACCCGAAACTGGTTGCGCCTCCAGCGAATCTGCCCTGTGCCGCCATACATAATCCCCAGGTTCACCACCTCTTGCAGCGGCTGCAACAGAAACCGTGCGGTGTAAAACACCGAGATGTCCTTGCCCGCCACAGACGGGTCCCGGTCGTCCCAGGTTGTAAAATTGCCGTTTGGCTCGACCAGGGCGTGCCGATGCCCCGACCACCCGACCAACTCGCCCGCAACCGCGTCATTCGTGACAGCGAAGGGGGATGTCAATTCCCGGAACAGGATGCCATTTGTCTGCCATGTGGCCTGGAAATAATCGAACCGAGTCGAGCGCGCGAAGCTGCCATCCAACGGGAGCGCCCCGCCGTTCATGGGGATTTTCTTGGCGAACACCAAGTTTTGGATGGCGGGTGGGTGGGAAATGAAGTGCTCGAACTGCTGGAGGAGAGGGGGCGCCGAGTCCGTGGCGTTCTCCGGCTTGCTACTCGCCAGCGCAGGGTCGGGGCGGCCCGCCACGCAGTGCTCGGCCACGCCGACCAGAGTCAGCATAAAAAGTGCCCGGCCCAAAATTCGGGGCTTCGAGGGTGCGAGGGTGCGAGGGTGCGAGGGTGCGAGGGTGCGAGGGTGCGAGGGTGCGAGGGTGCGAGGGTGCGAGGGTGCGAGGCGCACTCGAAAACCGTCAAAAACCGCGTTGCCTTGGCCAAATCTTTCATAACCGGCAACTGCCCGCTGCACGAATCGGTACAGAATCGGGCAGAACATCTGGCATAATAAGCGACGCGCGCCAGGCTGTCAAGCCCGGAATTGAAATTTGTTTCGTTTTTTGGTCGTGCCGTATTAGCTATTTATTGCTCTCGTGATGCCAATTTTCGTTCGGGATTTTGGACTCGCGGCTTGCGATTGAGCGCTACGGCTTTGTCACCGGTCGTGGGGATCATCCTATCATCCGGTGATAGCCATGATAGGCATTGCAAGCAGAACCCGGTGGAATTATGCTCTTTGCATGACGGTCATTCGATTTCCGGACGGCATCCGAAAAGCGGGGCCTGGGCTACCTGATTGGCCGGTTCTCATTCAAGAGCTGGGCTACCGGCGAGACGGCCATCCCTGATGAGGCGTTTTCGTTCCTTGCCAGAGAAGGTTTTCATTTTTCTGTCGAGGGGCCCTGCCACCTATGAGAAGATTGCGTCGTCATGACCTTAACTGAGCAAATGACGGAACTGGGGCGGCAGGCCAAGGCGGCTTCGAGAGAACTCGCCAGGCTGGCGACGCCGGAAAAGAACGCGTGCCTGCTGGCCATGGCCGAAGCCATTGAACAAAGCGCGTCCATCATCAAGTCCGCCAACGCGCGCGATATGGAGACCGCCGCTGGGATGGGCCTGGCGGCTGCCATGCTCGACCGCCTCTCCCTCACTGATAAGCGCATCGGCTCGATGGCGAAGGGATTGCGCGAGGTCGCTGGCTTGCCCGACCCGGTCGGCCGAGTTCTGGATGAGCGCGTGCGGCCCAACGGATTGAAGCTGCGCAAAGTCAGCACGCCCATCGGCGTGGTCGTCATCATTTACGAATCCCGGCCCAACGTCACTGCC
>JAJYHY010000569.1 GCA_021784555.1 bacterium | reverse complement strand
GGCGCCGAGGAAGTGACCTACGCGGTGCTGGCCTCGACGACGACGACGGTGGTGGTTTTTCTGCCGGTGATTTTTCTCTGGGGCGTCTCCAAGCATCTCTTCACCGCGCTCGCCCTGGCGGTGACTTACGCAATGTTCGCCTCGTACGTGGTGGCGATGACGGTCGTTCCGCTGTATTGTTCGCGCTTTCTGCATGCCGGCGACGCGGAGCGGTTTGAGGCGATAGCGCGGGGAGAGGAGCACGGCGGGGGTTTCATCGGCTGGTTTAACCGGGGCTACAACCGCTTCAACAACGCCTTTGCCGGCTGGCTGGACCGGGCGCTCGACCACAAGCTGGCGCTAATCTCCGCCATCGCGGTCATCTTCGCCGCCTCGATGGCCATCTTCCCGCTGCTCGGCACCCGGATGTTTCCCCGCACCGACGCCGGCAAGTTCGTCATCAATATCCGCACCCCGCCCGGCACCCGACTGGAAATCACCGAAGCCATGGCCCAGCGGGTCGACCAGATCATCCGCCAGGTCGTCCCGCCCCGCGACTTGAAGACCGTGGTCGCCAACCTCGGCGTGGTCCCGCTCATCTCGGCCATCTACACCACCAACTCGGGCGAGGACGACGGCCAGGTCTTCGTCTCGCTCAAGGAAGGCCACCGCCGCTCCAGCTTCTACTACGAGGACCGGGTGCGCCAGGCGCTCACACGACAACTGCCCGAGGTCCAAACCTTCTTCTCCTCCGGCAGCATCATCGACGCCGTGCTCAACTTCGGCGCGCTTTCCGCCGTCGATGTCCAACTGAGCGCCCCGATGATCGAACCCTATCCCAAAATCTTCGCCTTCGCCCGCACCATCCAGCAGCGCCTCAACCAACTGCCCGAAGTCCGTCAAACCATGATCAAGCAAATCTCCGACTACCCCACCCTCACCGTCGACGTCAACCGCGAAAAGGCCGCCCGCCTCCACGTCACCGAACGCGACGTGGTGCTCAACCTCATCACCGCTCTCGACAACAACGAAATGGTCAAACCCTCCATCTGGATCGACCCCGAATCCGGCGACGACTACTACCTGAGCGCCCAGTACTTCGAAAATAAAATCAACTCCTTCGAAACCCTGCTCGACCTCCCGGTCGGCTCCCGCTTCGATACCGCCACCTACCTCGGCCATCCCCCGGACCGCTACAGCGAAGCCTCCGGCCATAAACAGCCGGTCCTGCTGCGCGAACTCGCCACCCTCAAACGCGAGTCCTACCCCGCCGAAGCCGACCACTACAACATCCAGCGCGTGGTCGACGTCCTGGTCTCCCCAAAAACCAAGGACTGGGGCGGCACCCTGGCCGCCGTGCAAAAGACCGTCGCCCAACTGCCCCCACATAAAAACATCCGCGTCTACTACCGCGGCTCGGTCGAACTGATGAAAAAATCGTTCCAAAGCTTCTACGGCGGCTTCATCCTTACCGTCATCATCGTCTACCTCATCGGCGTCGCCCAGGGCCGCTCCTGGCTCGACCCCTTCATCTTCCTCTTCTCCATCCCCATGGGCCTCATCGGCGTCGCCATCATGCTCTACATCACCAATACCACCCTCAACATCGAATCAATGATGGGCATCATCGTCATGATCGGCATCGTCCACTCCAACGTCATCCTGCTCATCGAATTCGCCAATGAACGCCGCAAAGAGGGCATGCCGCTGCGCCAGGCCATCATCACCGCCACCCGCACCCGCATGCGCCCCATCCTCATGACCACGCTGGCCACCCTGGCCGCCCTCAGCCCGGTCGCCCTCAAACTCGAACCCGGCTCCGAAGCCTCCGCCCCGCTTGCCCGTACCGTCATCGGCGGCCTCTCCGTCTCCACCTTCATGACCCTCTTCCTCGCCCCTGCCCTCTGGGAACTCTTCTACTCGTGGAAGAAACCGACTGCCCGCAGCGGGCAGCAACAAGTGGTGCCACGATGAAAACGATCGACAGGCTGCGCAATCTTTTCCCGGGTCCCGCACCGGGCAACGTGCGCGAACACCTGGTGCATCGCACCGGCCTTGCCGACGGGATGCTCCTTGGTATGGCGATCGCCGCGCTGGCCGAACGCAAGTACAGTGCGGCCGCAGCCGCGATCGGCACCAGCATGCTGGTCGGCGGCTTCCCATTGGGCCGGCGCCTGGCCGCGCTGTGGAAGGGCAGGCGCCTGCCGACGACCGGCGCGCCCGGGGCTCAGCCGAACCTACGAGCCCTTGGAACGCCGGTTGGAGCTCAGGCCAGACGCCCGCCCGACAAGCGCCGTCGCTAAGCTGCCAGCCCCACAGTGGCGTTAAATCGACGGTAAAGACCGAGCCCGCGCCCTGCGTGGGCCTTGCCGATGCCGGCAGGGCTGTCGGTCGACTGGCCTGTAAAAACGCGTGATCACAACCAGGCAAAATGGTAGGCTTTTGGGAAAGCCGCAGGCCAGGCAATGGTTGCGAGTTCTGCCGGCCCAGGCAGAGTCCCCTTTTGGCTCAAGCGCAAAGGTTCGAGGACCAAAAGCGATGAAAACCGAACTCAGGCCAGGCATCACCAAGAGCAAAGAAATCGTTGTTGACCGCGCGCGTACCGTCGATTTCATGGGCGAAGAGTTGCGCGTCTACGCCACACCCGAGCTGGTGCGCGATTTCGAGGTCCTGTGCCGCGAGCTGCTGCTGGACTACGTCGATGCCGGCGAGGATTCCGTGGGAACCGGCATCAGCGTAACCCATAGCGGCGCCACGATGCTTGGCGGGAAGGTTACCGTGACCGCTACCATAAGACAGGTCAACGGCCGCCAGGTGACTTTCGAGCTCCTGGGCCGGGACGAACACAAGGAAATAAGCCGCGGCGAGCACGGCCGCTTCGTGGTCGAAAAGGCGAAACTGCGCTCGCGCCTGGCCGCCGAAGCAGCCCGCGCCAAGCCTGCCGGCTGAGCCGCCGGGGCCTTACGCAGGCCGCCTGAATGGGGCCACGCGCTAACCACCCCCGAGCGCCGGCTTAATGCATCCCCCAGCGCGGCTGTCTGCGGTGCGCGCCCAACCGGCGGCTCAGCCGGTCACAATCACTTAGTGGAGCGCCGCACCGATAAGGGCCAGGATTCTCAACCCTATCAGCAACCAGAAAAGTTCCTTGGCAAGCTCGTAAAAAGCGGCGCGCGGCCCGCGCACGAAGACGCGCACGTGCGAGGGATGCAGGATGCGCGGCACCATGACCAACTCGGCGCCGCAGCGCCGGCACACATGGCGAAAGCCAAAACGCATCGGCTCGCCGCACTCCGGGCAGCTAAGCGCCCAGCGGCTCATCGCCACGTGGTCGTACTTGGGCGGGGCGGGGCGCTGCCAGTGCGGCAGTTCAGGCTTTGCTTCGGTTAAGCTGGCGCCGCACTGGCCGCAAAAGCGCGCACCGGCAAGGTGAGCCGCAGCGCCGCAGCGCGGACAGATTTGCTCTTGGCTCACCTGCTCCCCCCGCTCCATCGCCGCTTCACCGCGCGGCACGCCCGCCACCGCCAGGCGCCCGCAAGGACAC
>JAJYHY010000568.1 GCA_021784555.1 bacterium | reverse complement strand
ATAGGGCGCGCACTGGAGGCGAAGGAGCACCTTCTTGTCCACCCTCTTTCGCCGCAGGGCCAGGAGCTCCGGGGGCAGGGGCGGCTCGGAGACCATGGGGTTGCCTGCGCGCTTCAGAGCTTCGGGCAAGGGGGCCATCTCATGATGCACCCCTTCATTCAGCAGATTCTCGATGAGGCATAGAGAAATGAAACCGCCCCCCTATTGTTTCCGGCGCCACTGCCAGTTTGAGTGCCTGAGGTTTCCTGCGCCGCGCTCGCCTCGGGCAGAGACCGGCCAAGCCGTTTGCCGCAGGCCGGGCGTCTTGCCCGGGTCCGTGGGGGTCGCCACGGTCGGCCTTGAGCCGCGCGACCGTGCAATCGTGAAGCAGGTTCTTGCCTTCTCTGAGGAATTCCATCTTTGCGGCTGTTTTCCTTACGGAGCGCGACCAGGCCTGCCCATCCCGGGTCACAGGCCCGAGCTTGTGCTTCTCGGGCTTGCGCCCCCGGAATTCTGCGGGGTTCGCTTCGCGCGTCAGTTGCTCGGCAGCGAGGGTGCGGGCGTAGTCATTCTGGTGAGCGCCATCAAAGACGCGTCATTCTTGGAGCTCGCCGCCAGTGCCGGGGTGGCCGACATCCTGCCGAGGCCCTTCACCGCAGGCCGCCGTCTTGCGCGGCTGCGCTTTGTGCTCTGCCGCGCGTCTCCCGGCGGCTGGCCGCAGTCGGCCGATTCCGCCGCATCCTCGCACCCGGTGGCCGCGAAGAGGCTGCGAGAGGCTGAGGAGGTCGCGCTTCGGTCCCTGGCTGAGGGGCTAATGTACAAGCAAATTGCGGTGCGCCTGGGGCGCAACGAGTCGGCCACCAGCAAGCTCATCGCCGGCATCTACGAAGAACTCCAGGCGCATAGCCGCACGGAGGCGGTAAACACCTGGCACGCAAGCCAGGTCGCAAATCGCAAATCTAAAATCTAAAATCCCTAAGCTCCCATCCCTTCCTCGAACGATCCGCTGGCCAGAGGGAAGCAGAGGCTGTCGCGCACGTACCGGATGCCGTTGGCACTGGTGGCGTCCAGGTCGCGATAGGCGCTCTCGGCTTCTACCACCAACGGGGCCGTCTTGGTATGCATCACTTCGCAGTACCGCTGCGGGTAACCGGTATGGACCAGCAGTTCGACATAGCGGACCATATTGAGGTCGCCGCTGGGAATATCCACAAATTGCATCGCGCGCTTTTGCCAACCGGGCTCCATTTTGCGCAGAGGCACATTGGGACGAATGACGAAATTCTTCACGTGGCAGGCGTAAATGCGCGGCGCCACCTTCAGGTAGCGCGTCTCCCAACTTTCCCCTTCCCAGCAGTGCGAAGGGTCGGCGTTGATGGCCAGGCATTTGTCCCCGTCGCAAATCTCAACGAGGGTGTTGAAGTCATCCGCGCACATGGCGCCGGTGCCGGGATGAATCTCGTGGCAGAGGTAGATGCCCAGCCTATTGGCGTGGGCGCGAATCTTGGCGGTCTTGGTCACAAACCGCTCCTTGCCCTCCTTGATCAAATCGTAATCGGCCCCTGACCAGAAGCCCCACGGATAGCCCGTGGCCACTTCCCAGCCGAAAGCCACCCCCCAGAACATCGGCAAAATCCTCACCCCTAATTCAGCGCACAAGTCCATCAGACGCAGCACATAGTCCTCCGCCCATTTCTCGATTTCAGCGGGTGATTTTTTGGCCACGTCCGCCGGGATGAATGGGCGGACGCTCGGGCTGCCCGTCCAGGCGGTCGTATGCACCCAGATGGGGCAGTGTGTGGAAACGCCGTCCAGGCTCAGCCCTTCCTTGCCAAACGCGTCCTTGACCTCCTTGGCGCTCTTGAAACCGTTCTCGCTCTGGAGCATGTAACATGACGGCTGGGCGCCCGCGGCCCCGGACCTCTTGGCGTAAGCTAAAAAGTCCGCGAGGGACTTTGCTCCATGTTGAGCGCCTTCAATGCTGGGATGGAAACAATTTTCAGCCATAGTCTTAATTCAGGAGTTGTAGGTTAATATTTTAGCGACGAAAAAGAGGATTAGCCGGGAGCGGGACGAAATGCAACTGGTAATTTGGGGTGATTGGAGGCTTAGGAATGCCATATTCGATAAACGATGTAAATTACGAAATGAACGCAGACAGACTATGAAAGCAATTCAACTCCTGTTTAGAACCAACGGCAGTTTCGCCCCGGCCATCGCTCGGCTGGCGCTGGGCATTGTTATGTTCCCGCACGGCGCGCAAAAGGTGCTGGGCTGGTTCGGCGGCTACGGCTTCACGGCCACGATGACCGTCTTCACGCACCGAATGCACATCCCGGCGCCGTTCGCGTTTCTCGCCATCGCGGCCGAATTCGCCGGCTCCATCGGCTTGATTCTCGGCGGCTTGAGCCGCGTGGCCGCGTTTGGCATCGCCACCAACATGGTCGTGGCTATCCTCACCGTTCATGGCCGCAACGGGTTCTTCATGAACTGGTCCGGCACGCAGAAAGGCGAGGGCTATGAATATCATCTGCTGGCCATCGGCCTGGCGCTGATCGTGATGCTCTATGGCGCGGGAAAGCTGTCCCTGGACGGATGGATCGCCGCCAGACTGGATAAAAAGCCCATGGAACAGAAGGTGGCCTAAATCCTCACAAGCAGGAGCGGGAGCAAGAGCAAGCATCCCACACCAGCTACCGCCAAAATGCGAGCAAATCGATCCCGAAGAGAATGCGGAAATAGAAACCTACCGCGAAATGGAATCTCGGCGGCCCGTCCGATGACGAACTTCCAGTCCTGGGACCGAGCGTTGACCGCGGCCAAGGCCTCGGCGATGGCTGCGTAATTCTCCCCACTGCACTCGAAACCCGCGAAGAGGGAGTCAATCCGGGCGTTGAATCTTCGCCCGGAGCAAATCGTCCAGATGTGAAGGGTTAGGGAGACGGCGATGAGGATGCATAGTCCCGCGAGCGCCCATAGTCGATGGGGACTCACGGTCTGGGCGAACCGATGATCTGTATCAGCGTGGTTGTGGTTGTTACGCCAAGCGGCCGGATGGTGAGGGTGCTGCAACTTAATGTTGCCCCGATCTGCTTCTGGCTATAGATGGCTTGGACAGAGTCGGCGCCTTTCACAGGCGAGAGAGGGCGCGAGCCGAGGGCGGGGTTGATCTCTCCAAAGGCCCGTTTCAGAAAGGCCTGGACCTCGTCGAGATGGTTGCCCTGGATGGCTATCAGGTCCTGGACATGTTCAGTCGCCCCCATCTTTATGGGCACGCTCTTGAACGTCCACTGGGCCTGCATTGCCGGCAGACCATTGGTTTGAGGATGCGCTCCCAAATCCGTCGCGCATTTCATGACGAATGGGACAAGGTCGCCCGACATCCTCGTTCCACCGGAGTAGCGTGAGCATCCGGCGAAAGTCAGCAGCAGGGCTGGCACCAAAGCTGCCGTCTTGTGATAGTTCATAAGAATTTTCATAGGTCTTAGATGCAAGTTCAAAAGCGTTCAGACGTCGTAACTGTTGAGGTCACGCCGCCTGACCCATGC
>JAJYHY010000169.1 GCA_021784555.1 bacterium | reverse complement strand
GTTCCAGGGCAGGAACTCCCCCAGGTTCTCCGGGGCCTTGCCCCCCGCCCGCGCACAGGCCTCCAAATACGCTCGGAAGTAGCGCCGGGGGCAAATGCCGTGCTGGCGCAGCGTCGCCAGTATGGTAAAGCAACCCATGGCCAACTCCCCGCTCCACTTGGCGCCGCTGCCGTAGAAATTCTTGCGCGCCACCGCCAGGCCCCGCAACGCCCGCTCGGCGGCGTTATTGTCCATAGGCACGTGCGGGTGCTCCACAAAGAGCGTCAGCCCTTCCCAGTGCCGGCGCATGCTCCGGAGGATCTTCTCCCGTTCGGGGGCCAGTTGCCCCTCCGCCAGTTCCCGCTCCAGGCGTTGCTTGATCCCCTCCACCTGCCGCCGCACCTCCTCATCCTCGGCCGCCAAGGCCCTCTCCTTCCACTGCTCTTCCCGTTGCACGGCCCGGGCATGCATGGCGCGGTAGTAATGGGCGGCTTGGCGGTCGCTCCCCTTGCCCAAGGGGGGCAGATCATCGGACTCCGCCGCCAATGACTCGCTTTCCCGCAGCACGGAGTGGAGCCTGGCAGGGCGCAAAGCTTGTGTCCCGAAAAAAAACTGGAAATCTACCGCTTCAGGGGTTTACCGAATGTTTACCTCCACCTCAACGCCTTCATCACCGACTTCACCATCACCGACCAGAACGTGGAGAGCATCGTCGCCTCGGGCCGGGCTCGCTGGAAGATCGAGAACGAGAACAACAACACCCTCAAGACCAAGGGCTATCACCTCGAACACAACTTCGGCCACGGCAAACAACACCTCTCCTCGCTCCTGGCCGCCATGAACATCCTGGCCTTCCTCTGCCACACCTTCCTGTTCTTTACCGATGAGCGCTATCGGCTCATTCGCCGGGAGTTGGTCACCCGCCAAACCTTCTTCGAGGACCTCCGCGCCCTGACCCGATACCTTCTGTTCCCCAACTGGGAGGCGCTCCTGGACTTCATGATGCGCGGCCTGGAGATCGGCCCCTACGCCAAGCCTGGCTGACGCCCTACCCAAACTCAACAGGCGTGGTGTGTACCCAGCCGGCGCCCGCCCGAGGGCGGATATGCCGGGGCTATCGACGGCACCCTGCGCTAACCCTGATATTTCGCCCGGGCAGGCGTGCCGCCCACAGACTGTCGCCGCTTTATTCTTGGCATGAAACGTTAGGACTAATAGTTCGGGATCTATTTCGGCCCTAGCCCTTGCTTCTTGGGAGTCGGCGGTGAGATGAAGTATTTTGGGGCTTTTTTCAGCGTCATAGGTCCCCGCAAGGGGAACGGCTTGAGGGGAATGAAGTGGAGATGCGGCTTGATCATCGGCATCCCATCGATGTTGGCCGCCCCGCCTGCTCCTCCAATGATGAACCCGTCATCCATGTGCGATGGCGGCACCACGACCAGGCACGTATAGGGCACACTCATATAGACTCCTGGCCTCAGAACGGCGGGAGGAATCGCCGACCGACCGATCTTGGCCCCTGGAATGGGGCGGATGTGAGCGGGCCCCGGCGTGATCCACACCGGGACGCCCTTGGGAATGAGCCCGGCTCTTGCGCGATTTACCACGATTGCCGCAATTGCCGGGTTGGTAACACTACGACTGACCGAGACTTTGGGCTGGCGAGGGGGCAGGCCGCCTGCCCATGCAGGTGAGGCAAACCCAATGACCAAACCAAACAAGATGCGTGCATGCGACTTCATAACAAAGGTTAGACGGAAAGTCCGCCCCCATGCTCCAAGAAATTTACAACCAGCCGGGGCTTGACCGCCGCTTTTCTGGGCAGTATTATGGTGATTACATTCCTCGCGGCTCTCGGGCTGTGAGTGGCACTTGGATTTTCGGGAGTATGAAGAGGCCGGTCGTGGTTTTCGCGGTGGCGTGCGGGTGCTTGTTGAGCAATCAACTCCGGGCAGGTCCGCTCGACGAATGGACATTGTGCAATTCGCCGGTGGGCGACGAACTCCGGGGGGTCACCTTTGGAAACAACCGCTTTCTCGCGGTGGGAGTGTATGGAGTGATTGTCGCCTCGTCCGACGGAACCAACTGGGCCACCCGCGCTTCCGGAACGAGCGGCGAGCTTACGACGGTAGCCTTCGGTCATGGCGAGTACAATGCGGGCGGCGCCAACCAAATACTGAATTCTACCGACTCGGTCTCGTGGTGGGCCCTCCATCCAGGAGGCGACTGGGAGCAGTATCCGCCGTACTATTATGGGATAGCTTATGGGGGCGGTTATTTTGTGATCGTCGGCGACAATGGGCGACTGGGGGCCTTCACACCCCTGCCCCGCCACTGGTCTGGCGGGTCCGTACCGTCCGAGTGGCTTCACTTTTATGCCGTGGCCTATGAGCCGCCGAACCAATTCCTGGCGGTCGGGCAGCTCACCGGAGCGCAGGTCCTGCTCGCGACGATTCTCGTTAGCTGGATCAATACCGTCACGGGCCCCAACCTCAACCTTCAGACCTACTACCACGCTGTGCCCGGCGAAACACTCTTGGGAGTCGCTTATGGCGCCAACCAGTTTGTCGCGGTTGGCCAAGGGGGCAGGATTCTGAGCACCCCACAGGGTCCAGGCCCGCAGGGCCTTGTGATAACCAACAGGGTATCCGGGATTACCAATGATCTTTACGCCATCACCTACGGCAACAACCTGTTCGTCGCGGTGGGCGCCGAGGGCACCGTCGTGAGTTCACCCGACGGGATTGTTTGGACCAGCCATGATTCCGGCTCGACCAACACGCTGAACGGCATCGCTTACGGGAACGGCTATTTTGTCGCCGTTGGAGAGAGCGGTACGATCCTCCGATCCGGCTTCACATTCTCGACCACCGACCAAATCAAGATCACCGGCTTGCAGGTAGTTAACGGCGCCCTGTCTCTCGGTTTCACCGCTTCGGCGGGCGATTTGCCCGCGGCCTTCAAGGTGCTCAGCGCGACGCAGGCCGCCGGGCCGTACTCGGACACGGGCGTGAAGGCCACCGGCGCCGACGGCGTTTTCCAGGCAAACGTTCCAGGAGGAGTCTCCGCCCGCTTTTACCGGGTGGAGAAATAACCGGCACCCCTCGAGAAACCTGCGGGGACGTTCAACCTTCAGCACCCAACATCGAACGTCCAACGCGCCAGGCCTGCGCGAATGGCAGAGTTGTCGCGGCCTCTGGCTGGCAAACGCCTGCGGGTGGTGCGGCGGCAGGGGCATCCCCGGCCAGGGTGACTTGCAAGGCGCGTCGGTCCGAACCCAGGGCTAAGGACCGGGGCATTTGTGATTTTCCGGCACCAAGATTATCCCAACATGGGAGTTGAATGTTTCCTATTCCGGAGTCCCAGGGCCCGGCTCCTTCGGGGAATTCTCCTCCGTCACGGCACTTCAAGCTTTTCTCCGGCGGCGCGGCTGGTATAATCTCCTCCAGTTCGGTCCGATTCGATTAAGATGAACCATGAGCGAAACATTACCCGAAACCCCAATGCCGGTCGGCGTTAATCCTGGGGCGGGGCGGGCGCACCTGGAGAAGTTGGCGGCCCGCCTGGCAGACCCTGCGCTGGTGTACCCCTGTCTCCGCGACCTGTTGGAAAACGGCCCCATCGGGACGCGGCCAACGCCGGTAGATGGCCGGCGTCCGTCGCGGCACGATATTCTGCATTTTGTCTGCAAGTGGGCGCTGTCGGTCGGCTTGTCCCAGGAGGCGTGTGTGGAGTGGCTGACGCCTTACTCGGTGGAGGTGCTCAAGGCCATCTCCACCAGCGGGCTGAGCGCGATCCGCCACAATGTCAAAGGGGTTGCCAAGTATATCTACGGAGTGGAGTACCCTTTCAACTGCGGCAAGGAACAAAACCCGATCCGGTGCCGGTGCGACCCTCAATGTCCGGTCTATCATAAGCCCGAGGTGCCGCCGCGCACGCCCGCCGAATTATGGGCGGCGGAACAAGCGAGGCTGGCGGCCGCCGGGCTGCTCCCGCCAGTGAGGTACGAGGTGAAAAAACAATATCGCCAGGAATACGAGAAGGCGGTGGCCATCATCCAGGAAATGCGGGCGGCAGGGGAGACACTGCACAAGATCGTCGAGCGATTGAACGCGGAGAAGCTGCCGACGATCACCGGCCGAAAATGGAATATCTCAAAGGTGTCCTTGGCGATAAAGCGCGCGCGCGGCTCGCCTTGGACCAAGCGGCCACCCGAAGGATGAGCCGCGGGCCCGTTTGAGACCTCGCCGGACGCCGAGCCGCAATGGACCTGCGGCAAGCACGCAACCATCTTGCCTTATTGCCACGCAACCCAAGGCCAACGGAGCCACCAACAACCGCTAAGCGTGGACCGTGGCGACAGCCTTTCTAGCGAGGTTCCGCCTCAGACCGTTCTTCCCACGCCATTGAGCATTTCTCAGTAGGCATTGGGTATTGCCAGTGAATAGAGCTGAATGCCCAATGCCTAATGAAAAATGCCGCTGGCGTCACACCCCAGGCTGGTTCGGCCTCTCCGCACACACGGCAAGGCTTGACCTGTCTGCAACAGGTTTTGAAATTCAAGGACTCTAGCCGAAGCTCACCCCCGTATCGGCTCTATTGGGGATCCAGTTTGGCCTCCGCGGCCCAATCGACCCTCCACGTGATTTCGGGGTGCGGCTGGTTGTCGTTGTTCCAGCGGGCGCGCCAGTCCCGGTTGCGCGGGTCGATGACATCATGCCTCCGGGGGGATTCGGCATGGCCGTCGGTGAACAGGAGGTCGGTACGGTATTCGTGACGATTGGAGGGCCATTGGCTATGGGCGGCGGAGTTGTCCGTGGGGTCAATATCCGCATTGGCATTGACCTGGTCGCCTTGTTTGAGGGCGCGGACATCTCCGAGCATGATCATTCGGGCGGGACTGACCACCATGCTGTCGATTACCGGCCCCTTGCAGGCGTGTCCATCGATGTCCCCACCCAGCCCTAATTGCGGGTCGTGGTTCAGGTCCAGTCCCCAGTCATTATAGCCGAAAGAGAAATGCGCGTGCTTGCCAACCCCATAAAGGTCGAACCTTCCATCCGGGCCAATCGCCCCCAGGGTCTTGTTGACCTTCCTGTCCCAGGCGCTGCTCGGTGGAGCGGAGGGACAATAAAAAACCTTCCGATTGCCTCCTAATTCCTTCAGCAGCCGCGTCGGCCACACGTAATAGAAGCCATGCGCCGTCGATAGGTTTCCGGGGTATTGCTTGTAATCGCCAACGTAAAGCACGGTCGCCACCCCGAGTTGCCGCAAATTGTTGATGCAGTCAACCTGCCTGGCCTTGGCTTTGGCGCGGCTCAAAGCCGGCAACAGCATCGCTGCCAGAATTGAGATAATGGCAATAACGACCAAAAGCTCGATGAGGGTGAAGGCCGGTCTATAAACACGCCGCTTGCGCCGCCCGACGAAGATCTCCGATTCCGATGGTTTGCACAGCCTTTTCATATACCCCGTGCCGCCGAAACGCTGTTCAGGCGGACGGACCCCTTGTATCGCACTTGCCCTGAGTCCGCAAGCCGGCGTTTTTGCGGTCCGCCTGAACGCGCGCCTCCTCCACTGTTCCCACTGTCTGGTCCAGAGTCTTCAGGCAACAGAGGGAACACAGAGGAAAAGGCCCTCTGTCCTTCTGTTTGCTGTTGTGGAAAATCCGGCCCGGTGTTTGCATTTTGCATTCTTCACTCTGCATTCGGATCAGTCCTCCGGCCTTTCTCCGGCGGGAGACATTTTGACCAGCTTGGGGTCGAACTGGCCCAGGATGGTGACGAGATCGCTCTGGGCAGCCATCACCTCACGGATGTTCTTATAGACCATCGGCACTTCGTCCAGGCCGGCGGAGATGAGGGTCACGCCCTGCTCGCGCAGGAACGCATTGACTTTCTTCCAGTTGAACGTCTTGTTGGCCTGTGTGCGGCTCATTACACGGCCCGCACCGTGTGAAGCGGAGTTGAGTGATTCGGCATTCCCTTTGCCGGCAACCACAAAGCCCGGCGAGGCCATTGAGCCGGGGATGATGCCCAGCACGCCCTGGCCGGCCGGCGTCGCTCCTTTGCGGTGGACAATGACTTCCTTTTCCACGCCGTTGATCACGTGCCGCTCCTTCCAGGCGAAGTTGTGATGGTTTTCGACATCGAGCAGGACCTCGGCCCCAAGATGCGCGGCCAGGTGGCGGTGGATGAGGACGTGATTGGCGGCGGCGTAGCGACCCATCAGCTCCATCGCCGCCCAATATTCCTGGCCTTCCTGGGAATCGAGGGAGAGCCAGGCCAGCCGCTTGAGTTCGCTGGGCAGGTCCGGGAACTGGCTGAAGGCGAGCCGGCTGTAATGGTTGCAGACCGCGGCGCCCGTTCCCCGGCTGCCGCTGTGGCTGAGCAGGGCGACATAGGTTCCGGGTTCCAACTCACGGATTTTGCCGTGAGCCGTGAAGAGGCCAAACTCGACAAAGTGGTTGCCGCTGCCGCTGGTGCCAAGCTGGGACCAGGCGCGGTCCTTGTTCTGACTGGTGACGGGGCTCACCTCCCAATCCGCATCCATGACTTCGTGGTGGCGGCGGTTCCTGAAGGCCGCGCCCACGCCGAAGCGGGTCTCGGCCTCGATGGCGCGAGCCAGCCGGTCCTGATGACGTTCCAACTCCCGCACCGGGATATCCAGCACGGTCATCTTCATGCGGCAGGCAATGTCCACGCCGACCGCGTAAGGAATGACCGTGTTCTCGGTGGCCAGAACGCCTCCAATGGGCAAACCGTAGCCCACGTGGGCATCGGGCATAAGCGCCCCGGCGACCGAGACCGGCAGCAAGCAGGCCTTTTCCATCTGCATCACAGCCTCGTGCTCCAGTCCTTCACCCCATTGGCGATACTTGACCGGCGCGCTGCGCGGCGGTGGCGGAGCGTTGAGCAGCGCCTTGGCAAACTCACCACGCAAGCCGTCCTCGCTGAAACCCGACGGATTGGCCAGAATGGCCTTTACTTCCTCCTCTAACCGGGTCTTGTCCCCGCCGGCAAGGATGAATTTGCCAACAAAGTCCGTTGCCCGCCGGGTGGCTTCACCTAGCGGCACGCCCAGGCGGATGAAATCCTTGGTGCTCATGGAAGCCTTACTGCCATGAGACAAAAATCGCAGTTTGGGGAGAGGACGTCAACCGAGCACTTTGTTGTGTTATTTCTCCTGAAGGGATCAATGAGATTGTCACATTTCCTTTACGCGCGCTCAGCCGTTTGGGTCAATATGGGCGCCCGGGGTCACTCGGCCTGACTGCTACGCCGGAAACCGTCTCGCTCCCAGGCCTTATCCGGCCGAGGTGCGTTGATGACCTTGAGGATCTCCAAGAGGCTCGCAGGAATCTCGCCACGATATTCCCGGTATAAAGGGCTCAGATCAGATCCAGCGGCCCAATCGCCGTGCTGCGCGCTTCCGCGTTTTTCGCCCAGACTGACTGCCGAACGCAAAACTCGGCCAGGAGGTTCAAGGCGATCATGGTCAATATTCATTTCATAAGATCAACGTTCGTTTCATGGATCTGTGTCCGCCGCAAGTCTCGACAAAACAACGCCGGAGGTGTCACGATTCTAATCAGTGGCTGGAAACAGGGTCGGCTCCGCATGTTCGCATATTTCGACGCGCTACTGTTATGTTAAGCCAAGCCCCAAGCCCCAACGGCCCGGAGCTATGGGCCATACCGCTTGCGCGCTGCAACGTGCGGTTCTGTGGAACCGACTGCGTTCTAACGCGGTTCCGGGGTTTCATGCCTGAGGGTGCCGCGCCACCCCTTAAGAGGGGGCCCCGGGGGCGGCGACGGCCACCTGCGAGTGAATGCCTTCTCGCGCAAGTTTACCCAACTCGCCAATCGCCTCCAGCCTGACGCGGAGAAAAGGCGACCGGATTTCGTTTGTTACGAAAGGCACAAGCAGAGCGCCGCCGTTCCGGCCCAGATCGCATGCCAAGGAAATGAAAAGTGGGGCGCTTGCCGGATTCCTGACGGCGGCCCTCATCAGGCCCTGGAGAACGGCGGGGGTGCTCACTTGGCAAAGCTCCAGGGTCACCATGCTATCGTGCCGGACGGCCGGGTTGGTGCTCGTCAGGCCTTGCACCAGGCTGGCTTGACCCGCGGGACCGATGAACGCCAACACGAGGGCCACGCTCCCTCGGACGCCTTTGCTTTGACTCTTCAGGTCCAGGGCGCCGACCAAAGCGGGGAGCGCCGGCTTTGCCACGGGCCCCAGGACAGCGAAGCCCAAAAGCGCGCCCCGCCGCAACTCGGAGGCAGAATGGACAAGGTTGCAGTGCAGCTTGCCTTGAAGAAAGGCGCGCACGCGGGTGCGGAAGTTGGAATCGGTGTTCGTGAGCGCATGAAGCAAATAAGGCAGGGCATTAGTGCCCAACCTGCGGACGGCTGTAGCGGGCCCGGACCCGGCCGGGCGATTGGTTCCGCGAAGCTGCTTGACTGCGTCCCACGATGGAGAGGCTGCGGTTTCGGCGTCGAGTTGCCTCAACCAAAACCCAAGGGGACGTCCATTGACAACGGGGTCGCCCGGCCGCAACGCGCTCCGCGCGACGCTCCCCAGAAGTATCGCTGCCAAAACCACTAAAGCCGTCGCCGCCAGGAGGATGCACTCTCGCTTTCGCATATTGGCAAATAACAACTGAAATCTTGACGATAATGTTTGCGGCGTCAAGTTTGTACCGCCACACGCAGGCCGCACCAGTCTCCCACCGACATTATCGGCTTGGCGCCTCGGGTGATGGGGTCGGTTCCGCATAACCGCACATCGCAACCGGCAGGGAGCATTTCGAGATCTTGTCCCTGCGCCGCAACTGTGCGGAATTGCTCCTGGCTTATGTTGCGGAAAACGCGAGCACAATATTGCGGCACGTCCCGTCGTCGATGGCGTCAGACCACGTATTTTTGCGCCCTTCATTCATTGGCCGACTGTTGTTTGCACACGCTCGGATGCCCGCCTCGTCTCCGACGCCAAAGAACCCGCCATGGACACAGGCAGTCTGCGGCCCTTCGTGGCGGAACTCGCAGGTGCCGTCGGAGTAGGCGAAGGGCCTCACGACAAAATCGCCCTTGTTTACCTTCCACCCTTCTTTGCGAACGGCTTCGACAACCCCGGTGGTTTCGTGGCCCATGGCTAGTGCGTGGCCGGCGGCAAAACCCCCAGCACGGCCACCACCAGGACGATTGCGGTGCCGAGAACCAGTTCCCTCCCCGCGTTGGATTGCATTTGCGCGGCGGCCTCGACCGCGTCCGCCGGGGCCGTTGTGGCGGACAAGCGGGGCATGAGCCGCAGGCAATTCACCGCCCCGATAGAGACGGCGCCCAGGAAAAGGATGATTTTCCCCAAGAGCCATCGGCCATAGATCGTTCCGACCAGAGCAGCCGGCGAGCCGACCAAGACCACGGAATTTACAATTCCGGTCGCCGTGAGACAGCCGACCGCGATCAAGCTCAGGGTGGAAAACCTCCCGACAAGCATCGCAACCAAAGGCCGTTGTTCGGGCCTCCGGCGCAATCGGCGCAGCACCAAGACAAACGGCGGCAACCCCGCGGGCCATAACCCCGCGGCCAGCAGGTGCAGCACGTCGGCCGCCAGATGCCAGCGCGCGCCCTCCAACCCGTGCCCGGCCCAGGCCAGGCTTCCCAGTAAGACTGCGCCCAAAGCAAGTTCGATCCAAAGCAGGACGTTCCGCGCCCCTGATCGGAGCTTCAGGTGGAAGAGCCCGCCCCCAATCGCGGCGGCCACCCAGAAAATCAGCCGCAATTTCCAGACAGCTCCGAACAGCGTCCGGCTCCAGACGGTTTCCAGGACAGAGGACTGAACCACCTGGGCCAATGGACGCCCGCTCATGTCCATGGCCGTCAACAGAAACCAGGCGGCCCCGGAGGCGAGCATGACCCCGAGCAGAGACAGGCAAAACAACTCCCCACCCGGGGAGGTCTCATCCAACCTGGCCCCGCGGAGGGCGGGGTCCGCCGCAAACCGATCGACCGCGAGGATGCCGAAAAACAGCAGGCATGCGCCAAAATGCACCGCCCGCGTCAAGACTAACCAGATCATTATTGCAACCGCGCCGCGGACTCACTTGATAGTAAACTCGAAATGGCCCTGCGTCGGATGTGTGTCCACCGCTACGACGTGCCAGATCACCTTGTAAGTTCCCGGCGGGAGTTTGGGCAGCTTGATCTCCAGCAGCTTTCGGTTCTTCTTGTCCACGTGCGCTTTCTTCTTGGTCACGCGCTCCCCGCGAGCGTTTTTGACCTCAATGACGCTGAAAGCCGGCTCCAGTTCCTGAGTGAACCAGACCTTGACCTCGGAGGGCGAGCTCTTAACCGTGCCGCCGACTTTCGGCTTGGAATGGTCCAGGAAGGCGTGAGCCCAAGCGGGAGGTTGCACCGCCAGAAGGATGAGGGCTGCCAGCCCCCAGTGCCACGGCATGGGAATTGTCAGAAGTCGCTTAATTTTCCTCATAAATATTCCTCAAACTGAATTTTACTTTCCAAACAGGGGATGGCCGAAGATCCTCGGCCACAGATCGTCGATGTAGAGCTGCAATTGAAACACCGCCCCAACTCCACCCCCGGAGTCGCGGTTGAGCGGAATCATGGCCTCGGCGCCCAACTGAAAGTAGTTGTTTTCATAAAGAATGCCCGGGGCGATGATGCCCGTGGTTGGGCCGCCGCCACGGTTCTCCGGCGTGGTCATCGCGAACTCCACCACCGGGATCATGCTCTTGAAGGGAACGGGAAGCCCGATGTCTTTCACCTGGGTCTGGAGGTAGCGCAGGCTGTATTCAAGCGCAAAACCCCAGTCCAGGGCGTTTGGGTCCGCGCTCGTGGGCAACTCTTCACCCAGCGTGGCGGTGAGCGCGAAGGGCTTGGCGAATTTCAGCGCGTCGGGCAGATCGCCAAAGCCTTTGCCGGCGTAAAGCGTCGGGGTGAGGATGGACGCCGATTCGGCGCCGATGCTCCTGGCGCCCGTGCCGCCCACCCCGGCCTCCAAGCCGATGGAGAAGAGCGCCTCGTGCGGCACGTTCTCCCACAACTGGTACTTCGCGTTGAGCGAGAGGTTGTCAAAACCGTGGGCTGACGGCATCCCGCGTGGGGCCAGGTTCACGTAGGTCTCCGAGAAGGCCAGCGCGAACCTGGGAAAAATCTCTTTGCTGAAACTGAAGCCCGCGTCCGTCTCGCGCGTCGGCGGGCTTCCGGGGTCCAGGAAGGTGGAGACCGTGGGGAATGCCAGCTCATCCACCGCGAAAGGATCATCGGTCTGAATCGTCGGCGGAAAAAACCGCTCGCCGACAAAACCGTGGGCCTGGAGGCCGGCTGTGCCCAGCCCAAGGGCAGCGGCCGCCGCGCCGGACGAAGCTGCCAGCCAACGGGTTCGGCCTTTCCAGGCCGCCAATCTCTTTTCAATAATACTTCTCTTCATATCGGGCGCTTCGGTGGACATGCGCCGATTCGCGAGAAGTGTATCATAAACTGGAAGACGAACTGTCACAAATCCGGAATACTGACCACATCCGTCCCCGCCCCGGGACCCCAGCACCTCGACGCCGCCAAACCCAGCCGGTGCTCTCAGAGCCCCGGCATCAGCGCCGAATCAGCCCGCACCACCCAGTTTCCCTTTCGCGTATTTCGCGGTCCTTAACTCCATCTTGGCCGCTATGACAACCCGCAACACCACTGCGCCTCCTTTGAAACTACCCCCGCTCCCCGGTTTTTCGTCTAAGAAATCACTTTCTCCAATGTCGTATGAGTTGAAAGACCATGTCCGGTGCGAATTTCAACGAAGATCTTTCTCGCAACAAGGCGATAGCGTGCTTGGCTGCCTCACCGGTTTCGCGGGTGAGCCGGGGTGCCGGCAACCGGCGCCTTGCACCGGACGCTGAAATTTCCCAGAGTGAGGATTTCGGCGCCATGGTTTGTGAGGCTGGAGCATCTCACCGCGGGGTGGAACCGCGCCGACGCCGAGTGCCTCCTGGCCCTCATGGATGATTTAACCTTATGAAACGACGGTTCTCTACTGCGATTACGTTACTCGCCACCCTAGTAGCAGGTTGTGCCATAGCGGATGACGCGGCAATCCAATCAGCTCCGCTGCCATTCGTGACGGCAGACGTGCCATTGAAGGAACTTGTCGCGCAGTGTCCTATTGTGGCTTATGCCCGTGCCGATACGAATCAGCCTCCGGATATACCTTTGCTCCTCGCGGAGGTATGGAAAGGTTCGGGCGAAGCCTCCGCGGCGGGCATTACCAACGGGATGCCGCTCCGGCTCTGGTGGCTGGGCGACGGCGGACCATTGCCTGACGGCGCCGTCCTATTCTATGAGCGCAGCGTTCTCCCTGGTTCACCCGGATTTCGGATTAGGTCGAAGTATATGGTTCGAGCGGGACGAATCGGCGGCATGACTATCCGGAACTTCAAGACCGCCTATGGATTAGGAGTGCATCGCCAGTTGGAAACCCCGTCGAAGGCAAAGCCGCCGCGGGACAATATCGCTGCGGCAAGCCCTCCGTGGATGTCTCCCACGGCAAATTCAACCGAGCCAAAGCCGCCGCGGGACAATATCGCCGCGGCAAGAGCCAGGCGAAGCGTCCAAAAAGCCGAATCGGCCGTAAGGACGGTGCTGGCGAAACACGATTTCCCGGAACCGATGCTCTTGGAAGGACCCAAAGGGGCCAAGTGGGCGGTCAGTGCCAAACCGCGAACCGCGGGTGGCGTCACCGTTGCCCTGTTTAAGATTGATCCGCAAGGTGGAGTCGCCGTCCACTTCAGAACCTACCGAAAGGCTGGCGCCGTGTGGCCCACGGTTGGCCCGCTGCTTCGCGGCCCCGTGCGTCAAGAACTGTCCAAAATAACGGCTGAACTCAGAGCTCGGCTTGAAGGCGCTGGTCCAGACCCCCATCCGATCCCCGCGACCAGCGCACACACGAAGGGGCCCTGACACGCGCGCCCAACCCCTTGTCCAAGCAAGAATCCAAACAGGTTCTCGCCCGCGCTTGCACGTTTTCAATCCAACGGCTAACCGCCAATGCTTAATAAAGGGGTCAGTTAATGAGATTGTCATATTTCAAGCACGCACTGGTCTGCGGGTGTGCCCAATCGGCTCTTCCCGCGTTGCTGGAGCAACCATGCCAGATGTCCTCGGGCGCCCATTTGCAAGCGCCCTGCAATCCACCCCAGCGGCATCGTTGTCCGCGAGCGCAATTCCCAGGCTAATTCCACCTTCCGCGGCTCACCCTTGCGACGGGTCTTCAAGTCGGCTTCGCCCCACCCCAGGCGCGCGAGCCCTTCGAGCACCAACCGCTCCGCCCGCGCCAACTCCGCTCCCTGCACCGCCTCCCCAAATTAGCGCCTTATACCGCCCGCTGAACAAGTGCCCGAATTCCTTGTGCCGCCGATTGAAGCGGCCGGTGTAGGCGCCCAGCAGCCACTTCATCCCCGCCAACCAGGTTGGGCTGGGGCGTTTCAAGGACCAGGTGAAGTTGGTTGCGCATCAGGCAAAACGCATGGACCTCCCATAGGCACAGTCAACGGCTCAAAATGAATGAAGATGGCAAGCGGATTGCCCATCAGAAGCTGGCCTGCAAGCTGGCCAAGGCGGCCTGGCACATGATGGCAGCCAACACCGACTTGGGTGACCCGTTTACGTTTATGAGGAACGCCCGATGCCCAGCGTCAAATGCCGCCCGGCGAACTTACCAGGCTCACGCTCGGACGGCTCTTAACCCCGAGCGACCCATGCCATCGGGTGAACGCCATTGAAGACTGCCGCAGGCCCTCCCAACAGGCCTCCCGCGCCTCACCAGCACCCTCCGGCTTTGCGGTCTCCGCCCGGGCCAGGGCGCCGCCACCCAAAGGGAGTCGCGCGCGGCGAACAACCGGTGAACAACTTTGGCTTGCGTTATACTGAACATGCGTTCAGCCGCGCTATGGTGTCCTGCGCCCCGTCGTTCCCGAGGTGGTCCACAAGTTCCTGGACTGCGGCAACCTGGAGCGTGGCTTTGCCCGCGTTCGCTGCGACCATTGCCAGCACGAATACCTCCCGGCCTTCTCCTGCAAGGGGTCCACCCCCACGTCCACGCCCTGGTCGCCGACGGCCTCTTTCTCCGAGACCCGCCGCAACACGCATCCGTACCGCCAACCGCCCCCGTGCCGGCTGCGCCACACGCAGAGCCACCTTCAGGCCCCAGTCATCTACCACTCCCGGCTCAACGCCAAAATCAACCGCAAATTTGAAGTCTTCACTCCCACCGACTTCCTGGCCGCCATCACCCTGCACACCTGCCTGCCGGCAGGCAGGTCCCGGACAAAGGCGCCCAGATGGTCCGCTACTACGGCTGGTATAGCGACGAACCATGTGACGATGTGGACCCGATGCCCGACTACGAAAACGTCCTCACCGACTGAAGGTTGCCGCCTCCGTGGGCCGGCTCCTGGGCGAGCCGCGCCCATGCACCGGGCGCTTTGGACTCGATTCCTGCGCCGCGACACTCTTTGCGCCTCGGACTGGTCGCCGCAGGCCGCCCGGCTGGGCAAAAACTGCCGCCAACAAAGCTGTTGACGCCAAAGCCAGGGCTTGATAAGCTCGTCACATGCTTGGTGAGCCCAAAAACCAATTCTCCCTCACCCGCGTAGCGCTCAGTACCGGTGAACGCGCGAAAAGCAATTTCTTATCAATTCAAACCGGCCAACGGCGAGCCGCACGAGTTTATGAAGGGCGGAGGTCAACACGACCCTCGTGGGCATTCTCACGACACCTTTAAGTTGGAAGCCCATCAAGCAGGATGAACCAAGGTATGGGTGACCCGCCCACTGGTTTTGGAGGTCTTCATGACCGACCTGAACGGTGGTGAGGGTTCCGAGAGGGGGCGCAAATGGAGATTGATGACGGCCGGTGAGGTGATCAAGCATTGGCAGTGAATATGTGGATCAAGTGTGAATGCCAGCATTGCGGCGGGCATCTAGAGTTTGGGCGCGAGCACGTGGGCGTGGTGGTTGATTGCCCGCACTGCGGCCAGCCCACTCCGCTGATCGTGCCACCGCCACCTCCACAGGTTCCTCGAATCACGGAAATCTTCGGACAGCGTGTCAAAATGTACCCACAGATACAAGGCTACTTGCTGGAACTGAGGGACCGGTGCCTTTTGACTGAGCGGGTTCCTGGGGGCGTGATGAAGGAATTGGCGGAGTTGGCCCCGGCGTCGGTTGGAAGCCGGGAGGCGCTTTTGGCGCTGATTCAGCAGCGCTGGCCGCGGTTGCTGCTTTCGGAGGATTACCGGAAGAGGAAGCGGAGCGGGGAGAGGCAAATGCGCCGCATCCGCGGGGAGGGGGAATTTGCGCCGCCTGTGCCTGTTCCGGAGATCCCGGCCAGGGGAATGGGAGAGGCGGACGCGACGCCAAAGCAGCTTCGCTTCCTGCGAAATCTGGGGGTGCGGGATGAGGCGTTATTGGGTCGGCTGGGTAAGGCGCAGGCCGGCTTTCTTATCGATTATGCGCTGGCTTACAGGGCAGGGGAGGGGATGTGAGTACCAACTATAAAAATAACATGAGGTGGTCAGGCTGGGGAAAGCCCGACAACCCGACCAGATATGAGAAACAACACACCTAAGGATAGAAACGCCGGAACGCGCAAGCATCGCCGCGGTCCATAGAGCAGCATGCGAGCCAGGGCTCACTAGGTATCGAGTTTTGGTTGCGAAGCGTCACCGGATGGCCTGTTCATCGACCTTTGAAGGTTTCTTTTGGCGCCCTCGGGCTCGCCCAGGCTGAGCCGCCCCGCGATGTCCTTGGTCGGGAGAGGGGTCCCATAGATCGGTTCATGTTCTTCGTGGGTTCGTATTGCCTCAGATGCCCAGGCGCCTCCGCGCCCCATTGTTTGCCGATTCACCGCGCATTTGCTTGTGCGGTTTTGTATTCGCCACCTTGGACGTCCTCAAGTGCCTTGGGGTCGGTCTCCTCCGCCCGCCGCCGTTCCATCAGTTCTTCAAACCGCCGTCGGCCCGCCACGGTATCCTCCTGGATGCCGTGCTCTCCCAGCAAACGCTCCACCCGAATCCAGCCTGGGGGTGTTCTGCCGCCGGCAAATACGCGCTGTAACTGGTCCACGCATAGGATAACAGCCGCCCGCCGGTTTTGAGCATGCGCGCGCACCGGGTTCAGATGGGCATAATCCCAGGCCGTCCGCAAGTATCCGGTGCCGCTCCCCTCGACGAGTTGCGACTTGCAGCGTCCGGAAAAGACGTGGCCAAAAAGTTTGTGGCGATGGTTGAGCCGGATCGTGTAAGTGCTTTGCAGCCAAGCCACGCCGGCCACCAGGTCCGCTTCCGGTGTTTCCACCACCAAGTGATAATGGTTCGCCATCAGGCAATAGGTATGCACCTGCCGGCCGGTCTTCTGACACCCTTCTGCCAGGGTTGTAATGAGATCGTGCCGGTCCACGCCGTCGAGAAAGATCTTCTCGCGGCGGTCGCCGCGGCTCATGACGTGATACATCGCCCCGGGATATTGAAGGCGGAGCTTGCGCGGCATGACCGGCATCCTACGGTGCGCCAGGACTTGGTGTCGATGACAAGGCGCACCGGACTATGGCTCGTTGACACCTACGGAGAGTAATGAGCGTAGGACAGTTTACCATTGACATAATGGTAGAATGTCTTTGTTCTTGGGTCATAGATGGTCTTGGTCGTTTCGCCTGTATCATGGTCCACACTGGCGTCAACCACGCGAGGAAGGGACGCGTTGTAATCTTCATAGGCTTTCTTCTGGGCTGCGATTTGATTTTGTTTTTGGTGAACCGCCGTCGTTATCGCGTCGTTTTGCATCTTGTCCGGGATAAATCCACTCTTCTCGTAAAGCTTCAGCAACTGGCGGAAGTCGGTGCGATACACTTTTGAGACTGTTTTGAGTGTTTCGGCGCGGTGCTGAACTCCGTTGCCATCTCGTTGGTGAGCGCGAGACGCTCTTGGCACTGCTTCTGTTGTCACTCTTACATATCCGAGCTTTTCTTTGTGCAGTATTACACGCAAATGCGAATTCGTCTGAACGAGCACGGCGACCCCAGCGTCATATAGGACTGCGTTTGTGTTGACGGTTTGAGCAGGCGAGGTGAGGCACATTAGCCCGCCGCTTATTGCGATAACCATTAGAGTTGTCTTCATTATGTTCCTGGTCTGTTTGCTTAGAACTTACCATTTATTGGATTTGCTGGAAATGCATGCATCAAACCTGCCTATGAATCTTGCGAGGCGCTGCAGAAAAGAAACGCCTGACTTGGAATCGGCACACCTTCTCGTATAGCCTATGTATTCTTCTGTATGGGCCTGATACTCCGCGAGGATTTTGCTGAGGCAGTGCCGCTCGCTGTCGCTGGCGTAATCCCGAAACTGGTAAACGGCTTGCGTCATTGTCTCAACGCTCTTCTCGAAGAAATCGTCCTCTTTAGTGCCCATGCAAAAACTAATTCCGATTTATTCTGGGGAAGATGGTGTAGTTCCACTTTGGCAAGGTGGTGTGCTTGCGGAGGTCCAGACCGGCCCATTGGAGTTTGGAGACTTTCACCTTGG
>JAJYHY010000168.1 GCA_021784555.1 bacterium | reverse complement strand
CCTGGCGGTGTTGCAGGCCAGCACGAATATGAACGGAACTGAACAGACCTAACGCCACCGCCCTTTTTCGCCCTGAGGGCTCTCGGAAAAATCACAAACTAACCCTCCGGGACCTGCGGAATGTGGGATAGAATGCACCAAAAAAGTGGGCGATAAAGTGAGCCCCCGGTCAAAACCAGAATTACTGGGTGGTTCCACTCCCGTCCGGTCTTGCCTCCTCCAGCGCCCATTCATTCCGCCCTTCAGGGAAACAATGGCAATGGGCGGCAAAAAATCCACCCCGGTATTTCCAGAACCACGGCCAGAGCCGCTCTCGGTCCGTTTGTGGCAGTTTCAGGTTCGCAATGGCCTCACGCGCGAAAAATCCAAATCGTCCTTCGCGGTGCGGGGGAGGCAAGCTTGCCAGCTTGAGTTTGACCTCGAAGAGGAACATCAGCCAATGGCTACGGCCCTGGTAGCCATGCTCACTCACGATGCCGGCCAGGTGCAGGTCTGAGGGCGCCAACTGAACACCCAGTTCCTCCTGCGCTTCCCGGCAGGCACAAGCGTAAGGCGATTCCCCAATGTCCGTGTGCAGTTTTCCTCCGCAGGGGCTCCACAAGCCCAGGTTCGGCTGCTGGGCCCGTTCGAGCAGCAGGACTTGGTCGCGCGCGTTGAAACAATAGAGGAGGGTGGCGATTTTGTAGGGCAAGCGCATCGGGAAACATTCAACATCGAACAACCAGCATCGAACAATCAACAACCAGCGTCCAAAGGCGGGGGAGGGGGAGTATATGTACCCCTGGAGCCGTTACGTCGTTACAACCCGCATAAACATTGGGTGATCTCGAGGTCAAAGCCGTTACAAAAGCCGTTACAAGGCGTCACGCAGGCCGTTACAGATTGGGGCAAAAACCAACGTTGAACAGCCATCAACCATGAACCATCATCCACCATCCCTCCCTATAACCCGGTGGGGTGGTCCAGGAACAGCCAGGGCAACCTGAAGCGCGTTGACAGCCGCCTGGCCAGGGCTTTGACGCCAAAGGTCTCTGTGGCGTAGTGGCCGCCGTAGAGAACATTCAGGCTGAGGTCTTCGGCCAGCGCATAGGTCCAGTGCGGTCCTTCGCCGGTAACGAACGTGTCCACTCCCTGCGCCGCGGCCTTCTCCAGGTCCGCACCGGCGCCGCCGGTAACGACGCCGATGCGGCGGCAAACCTGTGGTCCGCCTGGAATGAGCAGGGCGGGCGCGCCGGTGGCACGTTCAAGGTGTTTGAGGAGGTCGGTCCGCGGGATGTTCGTGGTGGTCTGAAAGCCCAGGTACTGGCCGTGATCGAAAAAGAACGGACGCAGGTTCTTGAATCCGAGTTGGGCGCAGAGGACGGCGTTGTTGCCCACCTTGGCGTGGGCGTCGAGGGGAAGGTGAGCGCTATAGACGGCCAGGTTGTTTTCCAGCAGGCTCCGGAGCAATTCGTAGCGCCGGCCCGTCCAGGGGTGCGAAGGCGTCCAAAACAACCCATGATGCAAGAGGAGCAGGTCCGCCCCTTCGGCAACCGCCATCTTGACGGTAACCAAGCTCCCATCGACCGCCGCCGCGACGCGGGTGACTTTTCCGCGGTTCTGGACCTGCAAGCCGTTGGCCGCCCCGTCATAATCCTGGGCGTCGGCAAGGGACAAAAGGTGATCACAGTAGCGGACTACCGCGTCCAATGAAACCGAAGGCATGATTAGAAGAAGCCATAAGACGCCCGTGGGCGCAAGCGAAAATGGCCCGCGGGTGCGTGCGCGAGCGCGATCATTGACAAAGTCGCAGCGCAGTCCCCATGAACCTCATCCGATTCGTTCACCCTGGAGGATAGCTGGCAAACCGCTAGAGTCCTTGAATTTCAAAACATGTTGCAGACAGGTCAAGTTTTGCCGTTTGTGCGGAGAGGGCGAACCGGCCTGGGGTGTGACGCCAGTTCAATGACGTGGGAAAGACGGTCTGAGGCGGAACCTCGTCCTCGGTGGGAGGATTTTCCGCGGCCGCTGGGATTCGCCCGGCGCAGAAAGCCGGGGCGGCGTTCTTTACCGCCGTGCCGGCTTTGTTATTGCCGTCCATTTGCTATCCCTGACGGTTAATCAACCTTCACTTGGATCTGCTTGCGTTTCGCCTCTTCGCTCTTCGGGCAAGTGATCGTCAGGATTCCATCCTTATACTCGGCGTGGATCTTGTCGCCCTGAACGGCGGTCGGCAGCGCGATGGAACGCTGGAACCGGCCAAAGCAACGCTCAACCTGGTAGCTTTCCGCGCCCTTGTGCTCGGTTTCCTGTTTGCGCTCGCCGGCAATATGGAGCATGTCGCCCGTAACCGATACCGACCGTTGCGGCCCCCCAGCCTGCAGGTTTAAATTAAAAACAGTGAGGGTTCGGCCCTATCGAGGGAAACACCAGAAAAGGAGGCAGAGGATATGAGTTTTGATGAATTTGCGGGTGAAGCGCAGCATCGGGCCCGGTTGGGCACAATGGGCGAAGCGGTGCGGTGCATCCGCTGCACACTGGCGGTCTTGAGCCAGCGTTTGGCGGGTGGCGAGGTAAAGGACCTGGCGTCCCAGTTGCCCGAGGAGATCGCTTATTACCTGCGGCACAGCGAGCAAGGCGCGGGCCTGCGCCTTTCGGCGGATGAGTTCCTGGATCGGGTTTCGGCGTGCGAAGGCGCGGATAAACCCGAAGGGGTCATCGCGCATTTTGTATGCGGGGATTTCCGTGGGTTCATTTACGTTGTCGGGGATGTCCGAGACGCTGGTTGTCAATGAGATATATTTAAGCTTGCAAGGGGAAAGCACCTGGGCGGGGTTGCCTTGCATTTTCGTGCGCCTAACAGCCTGCAACCTCCGCTGTTCTTATTGCGATACCGCCTATGCGTTTAACCAGGGCGAGAGGAAGACGCTGGACGAGGTCAGGGACCGCGTGGTCGCGCTGGCGGCCGGGTTCCGGTCTCTAGCGGTGCCAGCCGTGAGAGCCGCCGGAGTCCACCCCCAGCCTGACGCGGGCAGTCCGATCCTAAAACTCCCGCTGGTTGAATTAACGGGCGGAGAGCCGCTGCTCCAGAAGAATTCACTCCCATTGATGACGGCCCTCTGCGATGAGGGTTTTACAGTCCTGCTGGAGACCAGTGGCGCCCAGGACATTTCCGGGGTGGACGCGCGGGTGCGTCGGATTATGGATTTGAAATGTCCGGGCAGTGGAGAGGCCTCGCGCAATCTCTGGACAAACCTCGCGCACCTGAAGGCAAGCGATGAGATAAAGTTCGTCATCGGAACGCAGGAGGATTATCAGTGGGCGAAGGAACGGATTCAGGAACATAAGCTGGCTGGTATTTGTCCCCTGCTGATTTCCTGGGTGCATCCGCTCCAAGCCGGCCAGCAGGACCCTTCTCTAAAGCGGGTCCCGAGCGGGCACACGCCGATTGGGCGGAGGGAGTTGGCGGAGCGGATGATTGCGGATGCGCTGCCGGCGCGTTTTCAGGTCCAGTTGCACAAGATTATCTGGCCACCCGAACGGAAAGGGGTGTAGCCCTGATGAACACTCGGAAGACGCTGGCCCTGCTCCAGTCGTATGAATCTCGGAATGTGACCTATGTTGCGCCCGATGGTTCCTGGCCCATCGTCTGGGAGCGGGCCAAAGGGGTCCACATCTGGGACGCGGAAGGCAGGAGATACCTTGATTTGACTGCGGCGTTCGGCGTCGCGGCGGCCGGGCACGCCAACCCGCGCGTGGTGAAGGCGGGCCAGGAGCAGATGGCCCGGCTCACCCATGCCATGGGTGACGTGCATCCGCACGCGCTCAAGGCCCGGCTGGCGCGCGAGTTGAGCCGGCTCACCTTCGAGAAATGGACGGCTGGGTATTGTCGTCCGCCCCGAATTCAGCGCGTGGGCAAATCAGATCGAGCCAAGACCATTTTCTGCAACTCCGGTTTTGAGGCGGTTGAAGCCGCGCTCAAGACGGCTCTGAGGGCGACGGGCAGACCGGGGGTGATAGCCTTTTGCGGCGCCTACCATGGCCTTGGCTATGGCGCGCTCAACGCGACCCATCGCGAGCATTTCAGATCCCCCTTCCTGTCGCAACTGCGCCAGTTCGGCCATTTTGTTCCTTTCCCTCGCGCGCAACCTCCAGCCGCACCTTCCCCCTGGAGCCGCCCCGCGCCCTGGTTGACACAAGTCGGCCAGGTGGAAGATTCACTCGCAGAGAGCCAAGACCAGATGCGTCGGCTCTTCCGCTCCAGGCGCATTGGGGCAATCCTGGTTGAGCCGATCCAGGTCCGCGGCGGGGTGAACGTGCCGCCGCCCGGATTTCTGGCGTTGTTGCGGAGGCTTTGCGATCAGCATGGGGCCTTGCTCATCCTGGACGAGATCTACACCGGCTTTGGACGCACCGGAAAATGGTTTGCGTGCGAACATTCCGCGGTAATCCCGGATATTATTTGCCTGGGCAAGGCTTTGGCCGGCGGCTTCCCCATCTCAGCGTGCGTCGGGCGCGCGGCCTTGATGGACATGGCTTGGCCACCCTCCACCGGCGAGGCTATCCACACCAGCACGTTCCTGGGCAACCCAGTCGGTTGCGCGATGGCGTTGGCCCAGATTGCGGAAATAAAGCGGCGTGATCTGGTGACCCAGAGCGGGAGAAAGGGACGCGCGCTCCTGGCGTTGCTAGGGAGGCTCCAGGCGGAGGTCTCGCCGGCGCTCAAATCCCGGCATTGTGGCGTCCTGCGGCTTGAGGCGCGGGGCATGGGCTTGCTCGCCGGCCTGGAGTTGCGGACCAGCGGCGGCAAGCCGGCCACCCAGGTGGCGATTGACGCTGTAACGGCCATGCTCCATCGCGGTTTCATCCTTTTGCCCGAAGGCGAACACGCCAATGTCATCAGTTTCACCCCACCCCTGACCATCGAGGTGCGGCATTTGGCGGTGACGGTCAAGGCCCTGGGAGAAGCGCTGAGCGCATGACCCTCTCGGAAATCAAGACACTCCTGGGCGCGCGCGGCATCCGGCTCACGAAGTCCCTGGGCCAGAGTTTCCTGCACGACCTGAACCAAGTTGCCCGCATTGTGGCTGCGGCGGAACTGACAGCGGGCGACAAGGTCCTCGAGATAGGTCCGGGACTTGGCCCGCTGACCGAGCGCCTGGTGCGGAGCGTGGCCCAGGTGCTGGCGATTGAAAAGGACGCGAGGCTGGCGGAGGTCCTGGCACACCGGTTCTGGCGCGAATGCGACGATGGCAGGCTGGTCCTGATTCATGAAGATGCGCTCGATTATCTGAGGCGCGAAGCCGTTGACTGGAGCGGGTGGAAACTGGTGGCAAACCTGCCGTTTTCCGTTGCCTCGCAGATACTGGTGCAGTTTGCGCTTCAAGGCAATGGGCCGAGGCGCATGGTCGTCACCCTCCAACTCGAAGTCGCCCACCGACTCCTGGCCAAAGCCGGGGGCGCGGACTACGGGTTGCTGACGTTGCTGGTTGAGCTTGATTACACCCCTGCCACCTGGTTCAGGATACCGGCCAGTTGCTTCTTCCCGGAGCCGAAGGTGGATTCCGCCTGCATTTGCCTCGTGCGCCGCGAGAATCCCCTGCATTCGGCAGAGCAGAGGACGGTCTATCATCGAGTCGTCAAACGCAGCTTTTCCCAGAGACGCAAGATGATGCTCAAACTCCTGAGAGAGGATTGGCCGGCAGCGGCCCTGGAGCACGCTTTCGAGCGGATGGGCATCCCAAAACAGAGCCGGGCGGAAGCGGTGAGTTTCGAACAATTCGTTGGACTGAGCAGGCATTTGGCCGCAGACTTGCGCTATGGGTGAGGAGATATTCGACGTCGTCAATGAGAGAGACGAGGTCGTCGGACGCGAACGGCGCAGCGAGGTGCATCGCCTTGGCCTTATGCACCGGGCGGCGCACGTGCTGGTATTCAATCGTCGGGGACAAGTTTTCCTCCAGAAACGTTCCAAAACCAAGGATCGGCAGCCCGGCTTATGGGATTCCTCGGCCTCCGGCCATCTCGCCGCGGGCGAAAGCTACGACGCCTGCGCGGTGCGGGAATTGCGGGAGGAAATCGGTCTGGAATCAAGCGGCAGCCTCGAAAAGCTGTTCTCCTTGCCGGCCTCCCCGCAGACGGACCAGGAACATGTTTGGGTTTATCGTTGCAAGGCGGAGGGACCCTTTGCTCTCGACCCGGCGGAGGTGGACGAGGGCGGCTGGTTTGACCCGGAAGAGGTCAACCGCTGGCTGGCCGAACGGCCTGGCGATTTTGCCGGCGCCCTTATCCAAATTTGGGAGCGGGTTGTCAGGGGTTCTCATAGACGCGCAGAATTGGGAGACGAGTATAATGAGAACCATTAGCAGGATTTGTTTGGGTGTATTGTCGGCCTGTGTCATGGCGAGCGCTGCCCTTGATCAAGCATGGCCGGCGCCTCCTGCCCCGGCGCCAGGCCACCGTGTATGACCTGCTCCTGCGCAAAAGCAGGTGGTCTCCCGCACTTTCCAAAATGCCGCTTGATTTCCAAGGCTTTACGAATGGAGTCCGGGAGGTCCCTTGCGATTGTTGAGGAAATGCTCCTGGGGTTCTCGGTCAGGGAAACAAGGGGTTTTAGTGAGGTCCCAACTTTACCCGCAAATACTCAGTTATCGCGCAACGTCCGTCCGAGGCGCGTTGAGGCGCGTGAGGGCCGGCGTTGTAGAAAGGCCCGCCCAGCGCATATCAGGCCCGGTAGGGCCGGCATCGTTGTGGTGCGCGGAGATGCCACCCCGAACGGGGCTAGGAAAGGTGCTGTGGGCGCGGCTTCTACAAAGCGACCAAACCGCTGACGGGGTGTCAGTTAGACCAGAAACTGACGCGCGCGTAAGCGAATGAACCGGCAAAAGCCGAATTTGCTAAGTCGTTACTGCTGTGGCACTTGCAAAATGAGTTTCCGGAGAGATGCCGTTCCTACGGAACTGGGAGGTGTTTGTGATTGCGGTTTCTACAACGACCTATTCACCGGAATAGGTCACCCCCTCGCGGGTAACAAGCTTTTTGGCGCAGAACGCCCTAACGGGAGCCGGGCGATTTATTTCCAGAACGGTTGAACCTATTGCCGCCGCATGACCGTTGGCAGTCCAGCCGATTCATACCGGTCCACCCCCGTGACGGCAATGGCCTCGGGCACCGGGCCGCGCAAGGGCTGGCGCGTTACCTGCCCCGGCAGGATCTCTGTCGTCCACTTACCCGCCCTGCGTGTTTGCAGCACCCAGAGCCAGACCTTCTCCCGCCCCCTGGCGGACCACCGTGCCTCGAGCGACCGCGCTCTGAAGCGGACCGTGAGTTGCGGCGGTGCCGGGCGGGCATGGGAGAGCCAAGGTGAGGCCGGAATCAGCGCCGGCTCGGAATAGACGGTGTGCTCGAGGGCTGTGTCCAGACCGTTGGCGCACATCAGTGCCTTCCGCATATCCCAGTGGACTTGCCCATCGGCTCCTCCTTGCTCGCGGACCAGGCGTATCTGATCGACAATCTCCGCGGCCTTCCAGCCCCGCCCTACCTGGTAATCGTTCAGTCCAGGCCAAAGATGCCGCCCTTTGACATTCTGCGCGGCCCACCATCTGAGCAGGACCGGGAAGCTCTGACCAGGCGCGGCAATGGGCCAGTACAACTGCGGTGAGAAGTAATCCACCCACCCCTCGGCCAGCCACTTGCGGGAGTCCGCATAAAGACTCTCATAGGGGTCAAAGCCCTTTATTTGCGGCGGATGGCCGGGGCGCCATATCCCGAAAGGGCTGATGCCGAACTTCACCCATGGTTTCTCGGCCTTGATCGATTCATAGACTCGGTGGATGAAGGAATCGATGTTTTGCCTCCGCCAATCGTCCCGGCTGAGCTTGGCGTGCTCGCCATACCGCCGCCAACTGGCCTCATCGGGAAAACCCAGAGCCCTCCCGGACGCGTCCCTCTCCGGGTAGGGATAGAAATAATCGTCGAAATGGACGCCGTCGATGTCGTAGCGCCTGACGACGTCCATAATGACGCTCAGCACGTAATCCTGCACCCTCTTCTCGCCCGGGTCCAACCAAAGGTAATGTCCATAACGCCGAACGAGGTCGGGATGCGTCCGGCTGATGTGGTCCGGGGAGACGGGCGATTTGGCCTGGGAATACCTGGCGCGGTATGGGTTAAACCAGGCATGAAGTTCCAAACCGCGCCGGTGGGCCTCTTCGACGGCGAGCGCCAACGGGTCATAGAAGGGCTTTGGCGGACGACCCATTCGCCCGGTGAGATACTCCGACCACGGCTCGATTCGGGAGGCGTATAGCGCGTCACAAGCCGGACGGACCTGGAAGATGATTGCGTTGAGCTTGAGCCGGACGGCACGGTCCATAATAGCCCTGAGTTCGGCTTTTTGCCGCGCCGTGGTAAGGTTGTTGGTCGAGGGCCAGTCAATGTTCGCCACGGTGGCCACCCACGCGCCGCGAAACTCCCGCATCGGCGCGGGCGGCCTGAGATTGGAGGGAAGGTACTCGGCCGGTTTGGAAAGAGCGTTGGCGTGGGCCAGTGTGAGAGCGGTTGCCAGCAAGATAGGGGTGGCATTCATATCAGATTTTGAACCACCGCTTAAGTTAGCGGCTTGCGTCGTACATCGCCACCACATTGGCTGGCGGCACATCGGCCAGGATATTGTGGACTTGCTGGAAAACAAACCCGCCTCCTGGGCGCCAGATCTCGAGGTTGCGCCGAACATGTTCGCGGACCTGGGCCGGCGTGCCATGAATCAGCACGTCGCGGGTGTCGCAGGCCCCGCCCCAGAAGGTAATGCGGCGGCCAAAATCATGCTTCAAACCCGCCGGCTCCATGCCGCGGCAGGTGATCTGGACCGGGTTGATGGCTTCCAGCCCGGCGTCGATCAAGTCGTCGAGCAGCTCCCGGACACCGCCGCAGCAGTGCAGCATGATCTTGAGGTGCGGCGCCCGCTCTTTGACCATCCGCCACTGAAGGCGCTGGCGAGGCTTGAAGAATTCGCGGTACATTGCGGGCGAAACCTGCGGTCCGGACTGCATCCCCAGGTCATCGCCGAACAGGATGATGTCCACGTGCTCGGCCACCGCGCCAAGGAAAGCCTGAAGGTTCCGGAGATGAATCTCGACGAGCCTGTCCAGGAATCGGTGCGCCCGCTCCGGCTCGCCGGCCAGGAGCATGAGGAAATTGTCGATACGATAAAACCACTGGCCGAATTCGAGCAAGTTGCCGCCAAACAAGGCGATGATGGCGCGGTCTGTCTGCTGGCGCAGCGTGCGCGCCCCTCTCGCCAGTCGGGCCTCGCCATCCGGCCCGGAAACGATTGGCCCGGGCGGGGACGGCAGCCCGGACCATAGACACTCGCTGAATTCGGCCTCGAGCCGGTTCAGGTCCTCATGTTCCAGGAATGGGAAATTGGCCTGCTCGAAGTACCACACCCCCCGCGGCATGCGCGCAATGACCCGGCCCGTTGCTTCTGAGCGCAGCACCCAATCACCGTTCCGCCGCTCCGGTTTGGCCCAGACTGGCATCAGGCAGGGCGTGCCGTCGGGCAGCACCCACTCGCTCCAGTATTTGTCCTCCAGGGCGAAGGCGCGGCCCAACTCGATGGTATCGACCTGGAAGCGTTGAAGCACGTCCTCATCGACAATCGCGAGTTGCTGGACGGGGTCATAGACACGAATGGGCTTCTTGGGAAGGCCCAGATAATCACGCAGCCGGGCATAAGCCATCGCGGCGATGCCCGAGGAGCGGTGCCCGGAGAGATCGGTCGGCACACGATCCGTTTCCTGGTGGTTTAACGCCGCCAGCACTCGTTCGCGCGAAGTCATAGGGCCTGGAGGTTATCGGACCGCCCGATAGAGTGCCAGCACGTTCTGCGGCGGCACGTCGGGTTGAAACAGATGGGCTGGAGCCAAAATGTAGCCGCCGCCCGCTCCGAGAACCTCGCAATAGCGCCGAGCCTGCGCTTCCACCTCTTCGGGCGTCGCATGAGGCAAGAGGTTCTGCATATCGATGCCGCCGTGGAAGCACAGATGGCCGCCGAATCGCTCCTTCAGATTCTCGGGCTGCATGTCCGGGCCCGCCGGCTGGATCGGGTCGAGCACGTCCACCCCCAGGCGGATCAACTCCGGGATGAACGGGCCGATGGCGCCGCAGCTATGAAACAACACCCGGGCGCCCAGGTGGTGGATGTGATCGACCATTTCCTTGAGATAAGGGGCGGCAAACTCCCGGAACATCTTAGTCGAAATGAGCGGTCCGCGCTGAGTGCCCAGATCGCTGATGAGCAGGAAGAGGTCGATGCGACCTCGGGTCAGTTCCGCGGCCCGAGTGTAATCCTCCAGGTAAAACTCAGTGAACTTGCGGCATAGGAAGTGGACCCATTCCGGCCGCTCGACCAAGTCCAGGAAGAATTCCTCCCAGCCGCGAACCAGCGCCGGGCGCTGCCAGACATCGGCAAAGCCGTAGAGCAGCGCGTACTGGTCCCAACGGCGGCACTGCGCCTGGAGTCCGGAGCGATCGATGCAATCCGGCGAAGGCCACTCAAAGGCCTCCAATTGCGCCAGGCTCCGTGCTCCGGCCAACGCGCCTTTTACGTCGTGCCGCATTGGACCCCACGGGGTCGGCTGCTGAACGAATCGCTCCCCCCAGAAGTTCTGAAACAGGCCGCTGGCGACTTCACGGTCCGGCGGGTTGGAGACGGCGAGGTGCCGGACATCTATCCCCAGGGCCTCCAGCAGCCGATCTTCATCCGAATGACCGACGTAGGCAAATAGCCGGGCCAGGGCTGGCGGCTCCGCCCAGAAATCGCGCGGCGTGCGGTCCGGTTGCCGATGGCACAGGGTTGTCAACACTCGTTCTCGCGAGGTCATCGGACCCAGCCATCACGGCTGGTTATTGGCGCTGACGGTTCTTGGTCCGGAGTTCCGGACCGTATTGCCGACCAGCATGTTGCCCAGGAGCATCACCCGATCGGTGCGGGGGCCGACTTGAATCGCCACGCCGACATTGTCGGTGAAGTAATTGCCGCGAAGGATGGCGCGTCCGCTGATGATGTTGATGGCCGGGTAGGCGGAGCTCCAGGAGAGGAACCGCGCATTGGATAAAGTCAGGAGGCCGCTGTTGTTCCAGGACACCGGCTGGTAGAGCGACCCCCAGAAGCTCGCGCCATTCACGTTCAGCGCGCTGGCGCCAGGAAGGCCCTCGATGCCAATATGCTTGGCGCCGCCGCCGGCGTTGGCGATGTTCAAGTTGGAGATATGCACCGCGTAAGGCTGAGTGTCAATGAGCTGGAGGCCGATATCCACGTTATCGAAGTTGATGTTGCTCATCTGGCCGTTCATGCTGCCGTGGGCGGAGGCACGAAACCGCGCGCCGATTGAGTAGCCCCAGGAGAACACGTCTTCGACCACCTCCCAATCGGTTCGCATGAAATCGAAGGTGACGGCATGCGCGGACTGAAACGCTTCAGTGGCGGCGTCCTGGCTCCAGAAGGGCCAGAAATGGATGTCCATAATGCGCCCGATGTCGTAGCACTGGTCCACGGCAATGCCGGTGAGCAAGGGCTGGCCATAAACCCCGCGGATAAGGTGGCGGCCTGAAGGATGAGTGGCCAAGTCGATGCCTTGATACGGATTGACCAACAGAACGTTCTGGACCGTCACATTGTCTCCGCCTCCCGCGCGAACCGTCCACGGATAAGGGGTGGGCGGGTTCGTCTTCACCTGGTTGGGGTAAAAAATGGTGACGCCATCCAGAACGGAGTTGGGGCCTTGAAGGGTGATGAAGGCGGTGCCCGCGGGCGCGCCGGCGCCCTCCACCGCGAGCAGCGTGGTGCCCAGGCCCTGTGAGTAGGCGGTTGGCGCGCGCCAAACCCCGACGAGACTCGTTTGCGCCGGAACAAGAAGGTGGCTGCCGATCAGGTAGTTGCCGCGAGGAAGAAAGACGATGCCTCCGCCTTGGTTGCCCGCGGCATTGAGCGCGGCCTGGATGGCGGCGGTATCATCGTTGGTGCCGTTACCTTTGGCGCCGTAAGGTGGGTTTTGGGCGTTAATGTAGCCGAGCTGGAAATTGAGTTTCGCCGCGGTCACAGAGCCATTCAAAATCGCCGGTGTAGTGACGGAGTTGACACCCAGTTGGAGGCTGGTGATGGCGTCGCTGGCAATGGCCCGGCCGGATACGGCGCCGGGCGCCAATTTCGCCGACGAGATGGCGCCATCAGCCACATTCGCGGCCATCATGGCGTATCCGGCGGAGCTCAGCGACTGGTCTGGCGCCAACATTACCGCCGGATTGGTGCCGGCGCTGAACCAGGTCCGCAGCCGAACGGCGGGGTTGGCAAACACGCTCGGACTGATGGGGGTCATGTTGGAAAGCGAGGTGTCGCCAAGGAGAATGGAAAAGAGGCCTTGGTTTACAACACTCGAGACGGCCCGGACTGGCTCGGCGCCGCCCGCACTGGAGCCGTCATTGCTCCAGAGTGTGGCGGTTCCGTTGCTGTTGACCAAGGCGAACTTGAACTCGCCCAGGCCGTTAAAGGCGGACTCATTCGCGCTCAGCCGCCCTTGAAAACTGAGGGTATGGGGGACTTGTGCGTGAGCCGCCAGAACAGAGCCGAACAGCAGACCGGCGATTCGGAGCCATCGGAGCATTTTCATCCGCTTGGTATAGGGCTTGAGGGCGGGAGAGCGCAAGAGGAACCGAGCAGCGGGTGTGATTAAAAGTGACGGGCGACCTCGGGGTCAGTCCTCACTTTTTCCGCGGGGATGGAAGGCGAAGTGGCGGAAAGAGGTGCAGGACTAACCCCCGCGCCTTGCGTGAAGGCTGGCCCTCCGGTCCAATCTTGCCGGAGGGCCGCCTGTGGTGGGCTGTATCCTTTCATCTCCGCGCTGCCCTGTGAGGCAGGACGGTTCAGGGCGCGTTGGTGCCGAGATAAGGCGGATAGGGCGGGTATTTGAGCCGGAAGAAGTTGGCGCTGTTGGTCGTTGGCTCCGTGTAAGTATTGGCTTGGTGATTGGTTATAGAAAGGACGCTGTTGTACGACCCTGTCAGATTGGTGGCCGACTGTAGTGTGGCTGTTCCGAACCATTGAACGTTCACATTCGCGTTCGTGCCAGCGGTGATGCCAGCCGGCTGGAGCATGTTGATCCCCTCGAAGGGGCCGCAGGGACGAATGACGTCGAAGCGGACCCGTGAGACAAAGATGTCGCCGGTGTCCTTGTTGTTGGGATCGGCCGGGGTGGTCTGGAAGCGGACGACCGATTGAGGGCCTTGGTTGACGCCCTGGAAATTTACGTCGGGAAGCTCAAAGTAGGCGTCCTGCCATTTGCCGGTTCCCTTCAGGGTCACGGAGACGTTATAGGGGGCATGGGGAGCGCCGATGATGGTCGGGGTGCCATTGACCAGGCTGTAATAGGCGTTGGGCGCCAGCTTCGCGCCCGCGAGGGCCGGGTCATCATAGTAAGTGAGGACCATGGAGACATGGGAGTTGTCCTGGAGGTTTGGGCCAAAGGCCTGGTTGAGCAGCGCGAACTGGATATTGTTGTTGCCGGAACCGGGAGCCGGCGCCTCGGCCAGGCGTTGATCATTCGTTGGCCCGGCCATCTGCACGACCATTTGCTGGTCGCCGCCGGAGGTACCCACGTCCAGATTGTTGGTGATGCCGTCATGAGGGTCCCACTCGGCATAGTAGCCGTAATTCGTGTCGCAAATGAGCGGATTGATCCGGTAATCCGGGGCGGGTATCTGGCCGGCCAGCGCGTTGGTTCCTTCGCGGATGACGCCCAGCTCCACCCGGTCGATCATGGGGAAGGCGCCGTTGAAGATCAGCGTCGGGCCGCCGGTCAATGGCGATGTGCCCGCGCCCTCTAAATCTACTTGGTTGATATAGAAGGCCACCTTCAGCCATTTCCCGCTTCCGGCCATAGTGTAAGGGCTGCCGGTATAGGTCGCCAGGTCGCCCTGAGCATCGGTGGCGTATTGCGAGGGGCCGAACGTTGACCCGGCCATGGAAGGATCGTCATAGAACTCGATGCCCAATTCCATGGTGTGTGGCGTGTTGCAAGGCTGGCCGAGGTAATTGCTCAGGATGCCAAAGTTCATCAGCCCGCTGGTGGAGTAAATAGCGGTGCGAAGGTCGTCGGGCGGTCCCGCGCCGGTTTGAGTTTCGTAGGTCTCACCGAGGTTGACGTCGTTGATGACGATGAGGTTGTTGGTCACCTTTTGGTTGAAATCGACGTAGGTCAAATTCACATCCGGTTCCGGGGCGCACACCGGTGCGGATGCGAAGACGTTCACCTGGTTGGAGGACCCAAACGCCCCCTGCGGCCCGATGGCAATGGCGCGAACGGCCAACCCGGTGCCGATCCCTTCAAGGCGCAAGGTGCCGCTATTGACTCCGCCACTCTGGCCGCCGGTTTGCTGCGGATAGGACGTATCGCCGAGGTAGCGGAAACCGGTCTTGGCATCGATGGCGTTGGTCACCTCCAACAACATCCAGTTCCAGTGGCCGTTGTTTGCCCCCGGCGGAATAGTGCCGGCGGGAGCGCCAGTCAGGTAATTCAATTGCCCTTCCAGAAAATCGACGTTCTTCCCCGTGCCATCGGGATTGTAGAGGAAGGAGTTTCCATACACCTGCAACAACACGTCGATGACGGGTGTATCGGCGAACTGGGTATAGTTCGGATCCACGATGTTGAGATACGTGGAGGTGGTCTGGTCGCCAGTCTGTCCGTTCAGCGTAATGGTGCTGTAGGTCTGGTCGCCGCCGCCCGCCAGCGACAAGACGTTATTCCAGCCAGCCGGGCTGTTGAAGGCGGCGTTTGGGTCGAGCACGGTGTAGTCCACCGTCGCGTTGGCGTTGATGGTCGGGGGCCAGTCGTTTGGACTGAAGGGGCCGGTCTGCGCCTGAAGACTGGCCAGCGGCGCCGCCGCCAATGCCAGAGTTGCCAAAGCTCCGGTCAAGCCGGAGCGTTTTGCGCCGTGGAGCGCCTCCAAGGTGTTTCTCAAGCAAACAACTATTCTGAATGCCATGGATTTCATATTCACCTCATGTTAGCGGGAGTTTCAATCGGCGGAAATCTTAAGGAAACACGCCAGGCAAGTCAATTGTTTTCTAACTTGGCTCCAATTGGCGGAAAACACGCGGATTGGGCCGTCTTCGTCCCATGACGGTGCCGGTGAACTGTCAAGCCGTTGAAGTCGGGAACCAGGAAGTGCATAGGAAGGCCACGGCACTCCTCGATTAGGAAGTAAATCCGCCAAGCTTCCTTCAACGGGCTGTCGTATTCGGTGGCTTTGCTCATAGGTGCGTTCGTCCGCCCTCAACGCGGCAGCACTACTTATAGACGGAAAAACGATAGACGATGACGTTGTGATAGACTTCGCCGGGTTTCAACTCCGTTGAGGGGAAATTGGGGTGGTTGGGTGAATCCGGGTAATGTTGAGGTTCGAGGGTGAGGGCGGCGTTGCGCTGGTAGAGCCAGCCGCCCTTGCCGATGATGGTGCCATCGAGAAAGTTGCCGGAATAGAATTGGAGGCCGGGCTGGTTGGAGAAGGCCTCCAAAATCCGTCCGCTGGTTGGCTCATAGACGCGGGCCACGAGACCATATTGCCCGAGCGGCTTGTTGATGACCCAATTGAAATCATAACCGCCGGCATCACCGCCGGCGTACTTGAGCTGCTGGTTATCGGCGTGGATGCGGGCGCCAATGGGCGTGGGTTTGCGGAAGTCCAGGGGTGTGCCGGCCACCGGTTCGAGTTTGCCTGTGGGAATCAGTGTGCTATCGACGGGAGTAAAATCATCCGCCGGAATGGTCAGCACATGGTTCAGGATGGTGCCGTGGCCGGCGAGATTGAAGTAAGAGTGCTGGGTGAGATTGATGATCGTATCCTGGTCGGTCGTGGCGACGTATTCGAGTTTCAGGCCGTTGTCGGGCGTCAGCGAGTAAGTCGCGGTAACGTCGAGGTTGCCGGGGTAGCCCTGGTCTCCGTTCTGGCTCAGGTAATGCAGTTGGAGAGCGGGGCCTTCTTTGGAGGTTAGGACGGTCGGTTCCCAAAGGACCTTGTCGAAGCCCTTGACGCCTCCGTGCAGGGCGTTGGGGAAATTGTTGGTGGCGAGGCTGTATTGCTTGCCGTCGAGGGTAAACTTGCCCTTGGCAATACGATTGCCGTAGCGACCGATGAGGGCGCCGAAGTAGGTCGTGTTGGTGAGGTACTGCGGCAGATTGTCATAGCCCAGGACAACATCGCCGAAATGGCCGTAACGGTCTGGGACCTTCAGCGAGACGACGATGCCGCCGTAATCCGTAATCCGGGCTTCCATGCCGTTGGCGTTGCGGAGAGTAAAAATGTCCACCTGCCGGCCATCCGGCATGTTGCCGAAAGGCTTCTTGCTGATGCTGCCCATTCGCTGTCCAGTCGTGGCGCAACCCGCCAACGCCCCGGCGGCGAGAATTGTGGAGAGGAGTTTTAACCAAGGATGATCGGTGTTCATATTATTGAGTTTTTCGTTAAAATAACTGCTCGGGTCAAGCCGCTGGACGCACACGCGACGGGAGCCCGGACGCCCTCGTCCGCGTCTCCCGAAAGCCGCAGTCGCGGGCGAGGGCGTCCGCGCTCCTATCACGATCTGGGCAGTTACGGGTTAAAGTCATTGCGCTTGGCCTCCGCGCCGGCGCCCAGGAAAGCCGCGGTCACGGACGATGGCGCCCGCGCTCCTATCGCGAGGGGGCAGTGTGCTGGCGGCGGGCGCCTGCCCGTAATAAGCGCCCGTTCCATGTTTACGGAAGAAGTGCTTGTTCATCAATGCCGTTTGCATCGGTTTGGCCGCTGGAGCGATGCGCAGGGTCTCGGAGGCGAGCTTGACCAGGTGTTCCAGAATGACGGCGTGATGCACTGCCTCCTCGACCGTCCTGCCCCAGGTGAACGGCCCATGGCTGGCCACCAGCACACCCGGACAGGAAAGCGGGTCGCGCCCGGCAAAAGCGCGGACAATGACCTCGCCGGTGTTGGCCTCGTAATCCGACTCGATTTCCTGCGAGGTGAGCTGGCAGGTACAGGGCACCGGGCCGTGAAAATAGTCGGCGTGCGTGGTGCCAAGGGCGGGCAGGTCCTGGCAGGTCTGCGCCCAGGCCGTGGCAGATAGACTATGGGTGTGAACGATGCCTCCAATGCCCTTGAAGGCACGATAAAGCACCAGATGAGTCGGTGTATCCGAGCTAGGCTTGAGATGTCCTTCCGCGACCGCCCCGCTATCGAGCGCCACCACCACCATCTGGGCAGGCTTCATCTTTTGGTAGGGCACGCCCGAGGGCTTGATGACCACCAGCCCTTTTTCCCGGTCGATGGCGCTGGCGTTGCCCCAGGTTTGGATAACCAAGCCCTCGGCGACCAACTCCAGGTTGGCGGCACAGACCGCTCTCTTGAGGCTCTCCAGCATGGCGGGCTAGTTCCTGGCCTGGTTGCGGATACGGATGAGCTCCTTCATGACCGGGTAGAGGGAGCCGTTGGGTTGGGGCGTGCCGAAGCTATCGTGGAGCTTGCGGTAGAGGGAATAGAGCTGCTGATACACGGCATGGGCGCGGACGTTTGGGGAAAAGACCTTGG
>JAJYHY010000567.1 GCA_021784555.1 bacterium | reverse complement strand
TCGCTCCAACACCGCCTGCTGGAAGAATTCCGCGCCGCCAAAGGGCTAAAGGCACGGATCGCGGTGGCCGGTGAGATTCTCAAGAGCGGTGAAGACCTTACGGACAAGAAGGCGGTGGCGGTCGAGACCGTGGCCGCGCTGGACGCGGAAATCCCCAGTTACCAGCGCACCCAGCCATCCGTCGCCTTGGAGGCCATCTTCGTTCGGGACGACCTGCGCCAGGCCGCCGAGTTGCCGCTGGCTGAAGGCGCCTTGGACGCCAACGCCATCTGGTCGCAGGACCTGAAGGTCGGTCCGGTTGTCGAGGCCCTTCCGGCGTCAAAACACCACCGTGCCCTCGAGTCTTTCAAGACGGCCAACCCGGAACATTGGCAGGAAGGCGTGCTGGGCGCGACCAATACCGTTGGCGCCAAGCTCTGCCGCGAGCTGGTCAACCTCCTGGTGCATGACGGCAGGCTCGAGGCCCTCAAGGAGACCCTCGCCCGGCTTGTCAGCCAGCACACCGCCGGCAGCGAACTCCTCCTCTGGCTGGCCAAAGACCGCAACGACGCCTTCGCCGATATCCTCGGCCCCGAAGTCTTCCGCGCCATGCTCACCTCGATGGAGCGAGACCAATTCAACGAGAAACGCTCCAACCGGCTCCACGATTACATCCTGGACGACCACGAATTGCTGGTCGAACTCATCGGCTCCGCCGACCTGGAGGTGATCAAAGACCTGACTCGCGCCTTGCAGTACTCACCTTGTTTCGACGACATGGACAAGCGCTCGCTCCTGGCCCGCATCGTCAAGAGCTATCCTGCCATTCAGTCGCTCATCTCGGGTGAGCAAACCAAGCAGGACGTTCATCTGACCGTCTCCTGGGAGAGCCTGGAGCGCCGCAAGAACGAGTACCACGAACTGGTTCAAAAGAAGATCCCCGCTAACTCCAAGGAGATCGCCCTGGCTCGAAGCTACGGCGACCTTCGCGAGAACCACGAATACAAAGCAGCCAAGGAAATGCAAAAACTCCTCATGCGGCGCAAGTCGGAGTTGGAGGATCAACTGGTTCGCGCCCGCGGCACAGACTTCTCCGATGCGCCAGCCGAGGCTGCCGGAATCGGAACGGTCGTGCATACGGTCGATCTCCAGACCAATCAGCCTCAACGGTTTGCCATCCTGGGCGCCTGGGATTCCGAACCCGAGAAGGGAATCGTGAGCTATCTCTCCCCGGTTGCCCAGTCACTGCTCAACCGCAAGGTGGGCGAGGAGGTGGAGTTTGAGATTCACGATGTCCGCCACCGGCACCGGGTTGAGAAGATCGAGCCCTACAAGGCTGCCACCTCGCCGTCGCCCGCCTCCCCTGTGCCGCAAGTGGCCGCCTCTCCGGCCCCACCATCGTAGCCTCCTGGAGCGGTCCTTGAATTCCAAAACATGTTGCGGACAGGTCAAGTTTTGCCGTTTGTGCGGAGAGGGCGAACCGGCCTGGGGTGTGACGCCAGCGGCATTTTTCATTAGGCATTGGGCATTTAGCATTATTCATTGGCAATGCCTAATGCCCAATGCCTAATGAAAAATGCTCAATGACGTGGCAAAAAACGGTCTGAGGCGGAACCTCGCTATACACGACGACACAATTCTTTGCGGATTGAATTGAATCCCAGAATGAACAGAGGCAACAGAGACAGAAGGAACTCTGTTGCCTCTGTTTGCTCCTGTTCAAATTCCCCGCAGTCATTTTTGACGCCGTGTAGAGAAGTAGTTTGCGGTTGACACTCCGGGGGTGGACCAGCTTATCCTCTGGCAAATGATTGGCGTCTGTCAGCACCCAGGCCGCTTAACCCGCGAGTGTCCCGTGGTCATCGAAACCAAGCGCCCGATGACCACAGGAGCGCGTCTGTCAAACGCAGCACTTATGCGCCCGGTGACAGAGTTCAACCACCAACCTGTATGAATAATCAAGACACAGCCTCCGCCTGCCAACTCCCTTCCTATATTACCAGCGCCACCCCCAACCCCGCCAATAAGCGGGCGCCGTGGTTTAGAACGACCGCCCAGACCTACGCGGGCATCTTCCTTTGGTTTGTCTTTTGGGATTCCATGTCGAGCAACGGCCTGTCCGTAGGCGGCTTGGTGCCGACACTCATCGGCGTGGTCCTGGGCGCGCTCATCTGTCATTTCCTTTTCTTCTTGGTTCCCGGCCTGCTCGGCATGCAGACCGGCCTGCCGCTCTACATTGTCGGCACCTCCACGTTCGGCGCCATCGGTGGCTTGTTGATGCCGGGCTTTCTTATGGGCGTGCTCCAGTTCGGGTGGCTGGGTGTCAACGCCTACGCGTCCGCGGATTTCCTGGCCAAGAGTTTTCATACGCCGGGGCTGGCGTGGCTCATTGTCATTGTCTGGACGTTCGCGGCGGCCTTCGTCGGTCTCAAGGGCATTCAATACGTTGCCAAAGTAGCTACCTACCTGCCGCTCATTCCCTTTGTCGTGCTGATTGCGGGTCTGTTTCTCTTTGCCGGTTCGGCAGGCAGTTACAAGCCCGAACCTGCGGCGGCGACGGCTGCCTCCGGCGGTTCCCTGAATGCGATTTTGTTGATGGTTTCCGCCATTGTCGGCTTTTTCGCCACAGCGGGCGCGGCCGGCGTCGATATCTGCGCGAGCAACCGCGACAGAGGAGACGTCAGCATGGGCGGCATCTTCGGCATTGTTATCGCTATCATCTTCACCGCCGGCATCTCGGTAATCGTGGTGGCGGGCGCTCGCGCGAGCCATCTGATCGATCCCTCGGCAACCGCGATGACAGGCGCGCTGGGCAAGAGGCTGTCCACCGGCCTGTTTGACGCTATTATGATCGGGCTGACGTTGGCCTCCTTCCCTGGAGCCTGCTTCTCCTCTTTCATCGCGGCCAACAGCTTCAAGACGACTATGCCTAAGGTTAACCCCTTCGTTTCCGTGGGCATTGGCGCCCTGGTCAGCATCCTTCTTGCCGTCACCGGTTGGGCGGGCAATCTCGCAAGCGTATTCGGCCTGATCGGGGCGTCTTTCGGCCCGATTGTCGGGGCCATGGTAGTGGATTACTTTTTATCGGGTGGCAAATGGAGCGGGCCGCGCGCCGGTTTCAACCCCGCCGGCTGGATTGCGTGGTTGCTCGGATTCATTGTGGGCATCCTTCCCAACGCGCTCCTCCCAGCCTCCGTGCGTGTCAATGTGCCTTGCGCTCCGGTGGCCGCTTTTATCGTGGGCGCGCTTGTGTATTTCATCTGCGCGAAGATGGAAATGCTCTCCGCACTCGTTCCCTTGCCCGCCAAAGCCGGCGAACCTGCCAAGCCGACTGAAGCGGCAGTCTGAGACCCGCCGCCGGGTGACGGAGTGGTGGAGTAATGGACTGGTGGCGAGGGGGCGATGGGTGATGCAAACCTCGGCATGCGGTCCAGCTAAGCAAGGCATAGCGTCGGGACGCCTTATGCCGTGGGACCTCCTGACCTCACATTGAGCGTTGGTCCGCATTCATCGACGCCAATATAGCAGGAGGGAATGCTGTCGCCACATTAAAA
>JAJYHY010000167.1 GCA_021784555.1 bacterium | reverse complement strand
CAACCAGGGCGGGGTCTGGGACAGCGTGAACCGCAAGGTGAAGTGGGGGCCGTTCTTCGACAGCACTGCCCGCACCCTGACCTACACTGTGGCCGGCTCGCCGGGAACTTACACCCTGAGCGGCGCGGGCAGTTTCGACGGCGCCAGCGTGCCCACGACCGGAGACACCCAGGTGGTGGTGCCTCCGCCGCCGACCCCATCGGTCGTGGCGCGGACTATTGCCGCTGGCACGAACGTGACGGTGGCCGTTGCGCCCGCCTCCACGGTCAGGTCCTACGCGGTGGAAGAGGACTTGCCAGCCGGGCTGACGCCGGCCAACATCAACCAGGGCGGGGTCTGGGACAGCGTGAACCGCAAGGTGAAGTGGGGGCCGTTCTTCGACAGCACTGCCCGCACCCTGACCTACACTGTGGCCGGCTCGCCGGGAACCCACACGCTCAGCGGCGCGGGCAGTTTCGACGGGGCCAGCGTGCCCACGACCGGAGACACCCAGGTGGTGGTGCCTCCGCCGCCGCACCTGCAGATTTCCGGGAGTGTCCATACGTCGGACGAAGCGCCACTCGCCGGTGTGGTGATGAACGGCCTGCCCGGCAGCCCGAAAACGGACGCCAGCGGCAGCTACAGCGCCCAGGTGCCATGGGATTGGTCGGGCACGGTGACGCCGACCCTCGCCGCCTACAACTTCACCCCGCCGTCGCGGGCCTACAGCGGCCTGACCACCGACCAGGCGGGCCAGGACTATGTCGCGACGCGGCCCTCTGTGGGTATCTGGGGCAGCGTTCGTACGTCAGCGGGGGCGCCCCTCAGCGGGGTTGTCATGAACGGTCTGCCGGGGCAGCCCGAGACAGACACTAATGGCACCTACAAGGCCGATGTTCCCTTCGATTGGTCGGGGACCGTGACGCCGGCCCTCGCGAACTACTCGTTCAGTCCCACCTCGCTCGGTTACAGCGACGTGACCAACACGTGGATCGGCCAGGACTTCGTCGCCGCGCACGTGCTGGCGCTGGGCCTCATTCGCCGATCATCCGAGGGGACGTTCCAACTGTCCGTCAGCGGGCCGCCGGGGCGCGCCCTCAAGCTGCAAATCTCCAGCGACCTTGTCCACTGGCAGGATTGGAAGAGCGTGGTTGCCACCGGCGGGCAAGACAGCTACTCGGACGCGCCGCCTGCGGACACGAAGCAGCGGTATTACCGGGCCGTTGAACAGTAGGACGTGCAGCGAGAATGTCTGCTAGACGGAGTTCAAACACAAAAGGGCAACAGAGAGAATCCTATGAGAGCAAGAACCAGGCCTGAAACACCTCAAACCACCAGTCAACTCTCGCGCCAAGGGGCTATCCTCGGCGCGGCGTGCGTCTGCGCGCTGGCCGTGGCGGCCAATGCCTTCGGCCAGACGCCCGGAAAGGAGATCTGGCAGTTTGCCGCGGGCGGGGAGATCCACTCTTCGCCGGCCATCGGGCTGGACGGGACGATTTACTTCGGCGCCCGCGACAATAAACTCTACGCCATCAACCCCGACGGCACGAAGAAGTGGGACTTCACCACCGGCGGTTGGGTGGACGCCTCGCCGGCCATCGCGCCGGACGGCGCCATCTATGTCGGGTCGCGCGACGGCCAGCTCTATGCCGTGTCCACCAACGGCACGCAGCGGTGGGCTTTCCCGACCGTCGGCATGATCACTCAGCCCGCCGCGGTGGCCGCCGATGGAACCGTCTATTTCACCTCCTCCGACGGCCAGCTTTATGCCGTCGATAGCAACGGCGGCAAAAAGTGGCAGTTCACCACGGGCTATGACGCACCGGCGCCGTCCGTTGGTCCGGATGGAACCATCTATGTGAGCCGCAAAACGACATTTGTGGAGAGTTACGACCTCTATGCGCTCAATCCGGACGGGACTACGAGGTGGAAGTTCGGAGCGACAGGGGCGCCGGCGTCGTGCGCCATCGACTTCGACGGGACAGTTTACCCTGGCGGCAAATTCGACCAGGGGGTGGCCCTCACCCCGGACGGCTTCGTAAGGGGGCAGTCACAGAACTGGCAGTCAGACGCCAGCGCTCCTCTGGCGATCGGTCCGGGGGACAGGCTCTATAGCTGTGGAACAAATTACGTTGGCGAGTCGGCGGCGGACGGCAGGCCACTCACGGCCACCCCGCCGACTTATATCTGGCCTGGCGAGATCCTAATCGCGTTCACGCCCGTGGCCCTCTCCGCCGACGGCGTGGTCTGCTACGGCGGTCAGAGCAACCTTGAAGCCTCGAGCGCCTCCGACCTCACCGACGACAAGTGGTTCTTCCACACCGGCGGGCTGATTTTCGGCGCCCCCACCATCGGCACGAACGGCGTGGTCTATTTCGGATCGACCGACGACAACCTATATGCGATTCAGGGCGGCGCCGGCCCGGCGGCATCCGCCTGGCCGATGTATCGGCGCGGTCCGCAACACACCGGCGCGCCCCGGCCGCCGACCTACACGAACACCCAGCTCGGCCTGGCGCTCTATCCCGGCATTAGCATCCAAGGCAACATCGGGAGCACTTACCGCATCGAATACGCCGACCGCCTGGGCGACACCAACCAGTGGTCCTTGCTGGCCACCGTCACCCTCGACCGGACGCCCTATCTGTTCATCGACACCGCCTCCAAGGGCGCCACCAACCGTTTCTACCGCGCCATCCTCGTTAGCCAATGAAGAATGAGAAATGAAGAATGAGAAATGGGCGACGCGGCGCAAGCGGCTCTCTTCGTCCGGCGTTCTCCAATTGCCGCCTGGTTTGGTTCCTTCTTCCTTCTTCCTTCTTCATTTGCCGTGCAAGAGCGCCACCAACCGCTTCTACCGAGTTGTGGCGCTCCAGCCAGGTGGGTTTTCCGAGTTGCCATCCTGCCCCGAATGATGTAGGTCCGAGCCATGACAATGGTCACGCTTTCAGAGGCCCGGGCTCAACTGCCGAGATTGGTCAGGCGAGCGCAGCAGGGCGAAGACGTGGGCATCGTGGCGGGCAATCAGATTGTTGCGTTGCGCCCGGTGCGCGTGGTCTCCGCGGACCTCCAGCCGCTGAGCCCGGAATACGTCGCGCGCGAATACGACGTCAGCCGAGCCGAGCTAGCCCGGTTCAAGAGCCGCCAGGCTCGCGCCAACGCCATCGCCCGCCGGGCAGGCCAGAGCGTTACCTTCGAGGGCCGGTTTGACCCGCGCTTGTTAGGTTGAAGAGCGTCACCTTTGATGCTTCGGTGCTGCGGCAACTGCGAGCCTTGGATCGAGGCGAGCGGGGCGTGGCCGGGAAGGCGATTCAACTGGCGCAAGAAGTGTTCGGCCAGCCCCATCGGCACACCGGGCCGGGGGTGCGGAAGCTGCGTGGCGACTTCTACGAGCTGCGGATCGGCCTGGGGCGGCGCTTGGTCTTTGAAAACGCGCCGGAAACGCTGCACTTCGTGCTGTTCGGCGACCATCGGGCTGGACGGGACGATTTACTTCGGCGCCCGCGACAATAAACTCTACGCCATCAGCCCGCGCGATGGCACGAAGAAATGGGACTTCACCACCGGCGGGTGGGTGGATGCTTCGCCGGCCATCGGGCTGGACGGCGCCATCTATATCGGATCGTGGCGCAGGAGCGCCTCGAAACCGGCCTGCTGAAAATGAATGTCATAGGCCAGGGCGCGGGTCAGGCCCCTCTCCCGCATCAGGTGGAAGGAGATGCAATCAGTGAGCGACCACTCCTTGTCTGGGCGGTTGCGGTCGAAGCGCCGTAAAGGTAGTGGTCGTGTTGGGCGGCTCCGTCAACGGGCCAGTCGGAGTTCTGGGGAAGGTCCTCGAGCGCCCGGAGGAGTCTCACGAGAGGCCGCTCCTGGGCGGGGAGCACCGGAGCGTTCCGCAATGGCTCAACCTGCACCTTCAGAGCGCAGTCCACGGGCAGCTCCACCGGCCCGCCGAGGACGAGCACCTTGCCGTCAAAATGAGCGGTCAGAATCTTCATATAGCTTTAGCATAGCCGTCGGCCGAGGCGGAAGCGAGTGCGAAATCCGGACGGAGCACGACGATCCGCCCGCTATCAGCGCGGCCCAGTTACCGTGGGCCGCTCGCCGGCATCGGCGCGGCCCACAACACACCGGCGCGTCCCGGCCCCCGACCTACACCAATACCCAGCCCGGCCTGGCGCTCTATCCCAGCATTAGCATCCAAGGCAACATCGGGAGCACTTACCGCATCGAATACGCCGACCGGCTGGGCGACACGAACGATTGGTCCTTGCTGACCACGGTGACGCCGGACCGGACGCCGTATCTGTTCATCGACACCGCCTCCAAGGGCGCCACCAACCGCTTCTACCGCGCCATCCTGCTGCGATAGGATCGGAACAGGAGCAAACAGAGGAAACGGAGCGCGAGAACGGGCGGGAACGAGGGCAGGCCAGCCGCCGCAAACCGCGAATCCTCGCCCATCGGGGCGCGTATTGGAGCGGTGAGCTATGAGCAAGGCCCCGCGCGCGGAAGTCTGGGACATGCAGTTCAGGCCGGCACTGGGAGCGAAGTACGTTTGCCAGGGCTGCCTTCGGAAGGCGCCGACGCCCTCGCTGAAGGCTATCTCCACCGACAGGGCTTCTGGCGCAAGGGAAGGTGCCGTGGGCGCTTCTGCCGGTCGCGCACGGGCCCTTCTTGGCGCCAGGCGCGGCGCCACGATGCATCTGCGATTTACGGGGTACGAAGGCCGGGAGTGCCTGCTTCAGACCTCGACCAACCTGGTTGACTGGCAAGCCGTCGCGAGGTTCACCGGGAAGGAAACGGGCGGGGACCTCAACGTTCGGCTGGACCCGAAGGCCCGTGCTGAGTTCTACCGTGTCGTCGTCCCGTAGCCGACCCCCTGGAGCATGGAGTGCGCCAGGTCAAAACCGAAGCTTCTTTCTACCACGACCCAGAGAAAGAGCCTGCGTTCAGATTCACAGCGGGCAAGAGGAATGAAGCATTATGAAACACCTCCTGAAGAAACCTGATGGCACAGAGGCACTGCTCACCCGGGACCAACTCATCATATCCTGGAACAGCCGGGAGATCGACAATAGCGCGCTCGCCAAGCCGGAAGGCGGCGGCGAATGGGTCCGAGTTGGAGTTTTGCTCGGTGTCGGGTCGGCGCCAGCTCCGGAGCCGGCGTCAACACCCCCGTTTCAGACAGCATGTTTTACCGGCTGGGGGAGAGATAGCGCGCGACGGGCGCCCCGACGGATGGCGGACGGCTATGCGCCACCTTGACCCGGCGCGTGTGTGGCCTTAGCCTTTTTGAATGACCGCGCTTTGCGAAAGACTGATTGAGATCGTGGACGGGCTGCCGGAAGAGAAGGCGCTGGAAGTCGTGGATTTCGCGCGTTTCCTCGAACAGCAAACTGGAGACGCGGCATGGGAGCGCATCATCGAGGACACCCGGCGCCGTCCGAAGCTGGATGCCTTTGTCGCGGAGGCCCTGCGCGAGGGCCCAGTCGAACCGCTCGACCCCGGCAAGCTGTGATTTCGAAAACGCGGCCATCCTTTTGGCGCGCCTACAAACTACTGCCTCCGTGCGTGAAATCAGGCGCACGGGCAGCGTGGCGGCTCTTCGCGGCCAACCCCGGTCATCCTTCCTTGCGGTTCAAGAAACTTCGCGCAAGGGAAGATGTCTGGTCCGTTCGAATCAACGACCAATACCGTGCCGTCGGGGTTCGCGCGGGTGACGCGATCGAGTGGATTTGGATCGGCACACACAATGAATTTGACAAGTTGTTTTCGTGAGTTGCCGAGCGGCTCCTTCATCGCTCGCAGCCGCCCGCGGACTTGCCAGGGATGGGCTCGGCTGTCATGTTGCAAGCATGAAGACGGCAAGCGTTCAGGGAGTGCCGGGCCAGTGGCCGGAGATTCTCCGCTGGGTGGCGGTGGGCGAGGAGGTCGAGGTGGTTTCCGAAGGGCGTCCGGTAGCGCGGGTAGCGCCCAAGCGCGCCACGGCCGCCTCCTGCAGAACCAACGGCGCAATCAGATGCCGATCACGCTGCAGGGGCACAAATTGCGCCGGCGGTTGCGGCAAAGACAGCTTGCCGAGACTGTGTTTGAGGGAAATCTCCCAGAAGGAAACGACGCTTAAGAAGACCTGGTTTTGCGCATCACGCACCGCTGACTCCACCCTGGCGGTTAATTTGGCGTCGCCGGTGATGAGCCAAAGGAACTCGCACGTGTCCAGCAAAATCCTCATTTGCCTTCAAACGCCCGCAGGACCTCATCGGGCAACGGGGCATTGAAATCATCCGGCACGGTGAATTGGCCTTTGGCCAAACCGATGGGACGCGGCTGGGAAACCGGTCGAGGATTGAGAATCGTGAGCAGAGCGCAGGCCTTTTCCGGCAATGCCTCCGCCCCCTTGGGCGAGACACGGCCATGGTCAATTTCCACTTCAACGGTCAGGTAGCTCATGACCAAATTCTAATGGGGAAATGCGCCACGGTCAATGCGCGTTCACGACTGAACTCGCTTTGCTTTCGGCTATGAGCGCGCGTGAAATGGTCGCGGAAAAGCTGAAGGGGTTGCCCGAGTTCCAGGCCCAGGCCGTATTGGCCTCCATCGAAGAGCTTTCAGCCGCCCCGGTGCTGAGCGCCACCGAGTTGACGCGTCTGCCACCGGCGGAACGGCGGCGCATTCTGGCCGGCCAATCCCGCCAGGCGGAGGCGCTCTATCGGCAGGATCCAGACGTGGTTGTGGAGGAAGCCGACGCGCCGCTGAGCTATGAGTAAGGCCCAGATCACAATAGAACAGGTCGAGGAGATTGCGGCGGCCATCGCGTTGTGCGTCGGGTATTGACGGGCAAAGAGACCAGTTTCCCCGGTTCGATCAACCTGTTACGCCTTCTGTTACGCCTTGTAACGGCTTTTGTAACGACCTGGACCTCGAGATCACCCAATGTTTATGCGGGTTGTTACGACGTAACGGCTCCAGCCCCCCAAAGGCCCCCTCCCACTCTCTTCCGCCGTTGCACCGTGGATCCCCGTTGTTGGTTGTTGGATGTTCGATGTTCGTTGCTGGATGTTCGTTGTTGGACGCCGATTGTTGGTTGTTCAATGTTTCCTGCCGGTTCGCGGAAACTGAACGTCGGTTCCAGCCCCCTGCCCCAGAATGCAGGCCGCTGAAACCTGCGGAAGCCCACTGAAGCCTGCGGAAGGTTCAACCCGCCCCCGCCGTCGCATCGACCCTCTTGCCCGCCCCGTTCCGGCGGTCCAAGACCGATCCCCGCATGAATTGAACCTGCTGCTCAGCACGCACGCTTTCCTCCGGCTCATCGCCGGCTCCGTAGAAAGTCTCCGGATAGGCTCAGAGAATCTGGCCTGTCATCAGGACAAGAGTTCAGCCGGCCCTGCCATTTTGCCGATGAACCCCAGCGGGGTGGCATAGTTGTAGGAGACCGCGCCCACCACGGGAGGTCTTCTTTGTGCGGTGTGCTACAAATATGCCACCCCGCTGGGGTTCCGGAGATCGGTGGCCGGTCCCGGTCGTGATTCCGCGCACACCGGTCAGGCGGTTTGCCTCTTGAGGCGGCTTGGCTTTCGTGCTATTCAGGCTGCATGAAGATGACATTTGCGATACCGGACGAGGTTGGGCGGCGTTTCCGCCAGACGGTGCGGCCAGGAGAACGCTCCGCCGTGGTGGCGCATCTTCTCCGCAGACGGTTGCGCATGTCCGAGGGGTCGCTGGAGCGCGTCTGCCGGCGTGTCAACGGGCTCGGCGCGTTGGAGCGTGAGATGGTTGACTGGGAACGGTTTGACGACCAGCCAGCATGAAGCGGGGGGAGATCCGGCTGGTCAACTTTGAACCGACACTCGGATCGGAGATCAAGAAGACTCGCCCGGCGGTCATTCTCAGTGGCCAGCCCTTTAATCGGCTGCGCCGAACACTGATCGTTGTGCCGCTCTCCACGTCCCACCAGCGCACTGAATTCCCCCTGCTGGTGGCGATTCGCAGCAGCGGAAGGCCGAGCGTTGCCGTCGTGGACCAAATTAAGGCTGCGGCCAAGGAACGGTTCGTTCGCAAGCTGGGCGAGGCAGTCTCCTACGACTTTGGGATAGGCTCTACTTATTTAGGCGGTCGCTCGCCATGTTCGCTAAGCCAGTAACGCAGGAAAGCCAAATCGCCCGCATCCTTTTCGCGGTGCGTGACGATTTTCATACGCCACAGCAAGCGGGGAGAGGCAAATGGGATAGCCACGCCTTGGACCACCCGAACCACGACGTCCTTGGCCGCCTCCTCGTATTCAATGCCCCCGGCGGAGCGCATGAGGTCAACAATGATTTCGTCAGCAACGCGGATGACGTTATATCGCTCAAGCTCACCGGGCTGCAACTCGCGGACGGCGTTGTCCGGCAGCGTGGAGAGGGCCGAAAAGACTTTCGTCTCATTCTCACGATCGACTGAGACCATGAGGTCGATGTCTCCTGTCACCCGTGGCAGACCGGCCGCGATAACCGCAAAACCGCCCACCACAACGTAACGCGCGCCGCGGCTGTTGAGTTCGCGACAAAGCTTGACAAGGTCAGCCTCCAGAGGCGGGCGCGGCTCTAGCTCTCTTGGGTCTGGCTTCGCGCCAGCATTCGGTTCATCCACTGGTCCGCCTCCTCATGGGTCTTGAAACGGTAAACACCCTTGGAAGCCCAGCGGTGCCCCAGCGAACGGTGCAACTGCACCGCCAGGGACTGCAGTTGCATCCCGCTCTTGAAAGCGTCAGGCGTTCGGGTGCGGCGCCCGACAACCCGGTCGATTTGTTCCTCGACATTGATGAACGGTTGTTTCACTGGTTGAAAGAATACTGCCTCCAGCGGCCGGGGACAAGCCGAGAAGCGGCTAAAATGGGGTGTGTGGAGGCCTCGGGTGCCCGCGCTCCAGCCGCGTGGTAGAGCCGATGGAGTTCGAACCACTGACCCCTCAATTATGCGGAACCGACCCGCGTTAGCTAAATGAAAAGTGCGCAACGAGACGCAATCGGCTCTTCTCATTCTGCCTTCCTCGCTTCCCGTGGCCGGTGAGAGAGAATTTGGGTGGAAAAAGGCCAGCGGAGGGAGTAGTCTTAACCTGTGGACCGTATTACGATTGACCCTGAACAGTGCGGCGGCCGGGCATGCGTCCGCGGAATGCGCATCCGCGTGGTGGACGTGCTTGACCTGCTGAGCAACGGACTCACAGCCCAGCAAGTGCTGGAAGAACTGCCGGACCTGGAGATGGCGGATATTCAGGCGTGTCTGCGATATGCCAGCCGCAAGCTCAACCACCCGATGCTGGTTTCGGCATGATCTGGGTGGACGCTCACCTTTCACCCGCGCTGGCAGCCTGGATTGCCGTAGAGTTTAACCACCCCGCAAAGGCCCTGCGTCATCTTGGGCTGCGCAACGCCAAGGACGAGTCGATTTTCCAGCGGCACGACAGGCGGGCGCGATCGTGCTCACGAAGCACGCCGACTTCGTGGAACTGGTCGAACGCCTCGGTCCGCCCCCGCAGGTCATCTGGCTGACGTGCGGCAACACCAGCAACGCCGCGCTGCGCCTCATCCTCAAGGACGCATTGCCCAAGGCCCTTGACCTCCTTGGCCAGGGCGAGGCCCTCGTGGAAATCAGCGGGTCCTGACGACAACCTGTATGCGGTTCTTGGGAGCGCCGGGCCGGCCGCCTCGGCGCGGCCCGCAGCACACGGGCGCACCACCGCCGCCGACCTACAACAACACGCAGCTCGGCCTGGCGCTCTATCCCGGCATTAGCATCCAAGGCAACATCGGCAGCGCCTACCGCATCGAATACGCCGACCGCCTGGGCGACACGAACGATTGGTCCTTGCTGACCACGGTGACGCCGGACCGGACGCCCTATCTGTTCATCGACACCGCGTCCAAGAGCGCCACCAACCGCTTCTACCGCGCCATCCTGCTGCGATAGGATCGGAACAGGAGCAAACAGAGGAAACGGAGTGAGCGCACGGGCGGGAACGAGGGCAGGCCAGCCGCCGCAAACCGCGAATCTTCGCCCATCGGGGCGCGGATTGGAGCGGTGAGCTATGAGCAAGGCCCCGCGCGGGGAAGTCTGGGACATGCAGTTGAGGCCGGCACTGGAAGCAGAAATCCAGAAGACCCGTGGCCGCAAAAGGGGGCGATTAAAGGCCTCGAGGCGCATCTCAGCAGGCCGCACCCGGCCCGCGGGTTCAGTTTTTCATCGGGCCCGAGGTCGCGTTGACCACTGGCTTGGCTTGCCAAGCAAGTTCCCTGCTGTGACGTGGTCTTATGAGCAACCAAGAGATAGCCATCGACCTGATTAGGAAGCTGCCTGGCGAGCCTTCGCTTCATGAAATTGCGAGGGAGATCGAATTCCTTGCCGCAGTCCGGGAGGGCTTCCAGCAGTTAGAGCGAGGAGAGGGGGTGCCCTGCGGCTGGGCGCTGGCAAAGTCCCATTTGCCGAGCCGGCGTTAGTTGGCTATTCTTCCAGCGTGAACACATTGCTTGAAATCCAAGACGCCGTCAGCCAACTAAGCGGGGAGCAGAAGAGGGCGCTTTCGTTGTGGCTGAACTCGCAGATGGAGCCTGAGTTTGACGTAGCGGCCGAGGAGCAGCTCTTGAAATCGCTGGACAGAGCCCTCCACGAAGTGGATGCGGGTCGAGGCGTGGCGATTGAGGAGGTACGGAAGCAGGTGGCTTCGTGGGCTGCAAAGTAATCTTCTCTCATCAAGCCATCGCAGACCTTGCGGCGATCGTTGGGCGCATAGCTCGGGACGACCGCGCCGCCGCGGAGCGGACCGGCTATGCTCTGATCGACCGCGTTGCGATCTTGGAAAACTTTCCTTTAATCGGTTCGCCTTACCGGAAGAGACCCGGCGTCCGGAAACTGGTCTCGCGCCCCTACATCATCTTTTGTCGTGCAAGGCTGGAGCAACACCGTGTGGATGTTCTCCGGTACTGGCACGGCGCACGGGATGAACCTGACTGGGGTGAATGATGCGGGCACCCGCCGCATCGCCCGCATCCCACTTTTTTCCACCGCCATTTTGTCGAGGGACGCCAGCCGGGGTGGCCTGTCGTTGGCAAACCGCGCCCAAACTCAGAGCAAGCGTCGTTTGGCTGGGCCTTGACCGTTCAGGGCCACATCGGGGCGCTACCTGCCGCATCGAATAGGATTTTGAGACGCCCTTGGCGGATTTTCAACCCTGGTCCCCGGTCATTCCCACTCGATGGTGGCCGGGGGTTTGTCGGTCACGTCGTAGAGGACCATATCGATGCCGGGCAGCTTCATGAGTCTGTCTGCCAGCTTCTTGATGAAGGCCAAAGGCAAATTGGCGTGACGGGCGGTCATCGCGTCTCTTGACGCCACGGGGCGCAAGGCGATGGTCTCGCCGCGCCCGCGCGTTAATGGGAGCAAAACCACCGGGAACTGCCACACTTGTTCGGCCAGACCTTCCCGCAAGAGCATTTCGTGGCTAAGCGCATCGGCTTCGCGGAGGAGGTCCAGTCTCTCTTTGGTGATCAGGGAGCGTGTTACCGACCCCCGTTCCAGGCAGCGGCCATCGGCGGGCGCGACCAGAAAGGCGACGCGGTTGGTGTTTCGCACCTTGCGGGTCATGACCCTGGCCACCTCGCCGTAGCCAGCCAGGCTGGCCTCGCCGGTGAGAATCACGAGATGACTGTAGCTCCGGTGGTCGCCCTGCACCCCGACGGTTCTGACGGGCGCCCGCCAGGCGCGCAGCCCCGCCGCAGCCGCCAGCTTGTCCAACTCCGCGGGCCGCTTCTCGAGCTCAAGGCTCTCAGGCGAGCATAGGCACCGGACGGCCAGGCCAGGACCGGGGAAGGGATATTTTCTGACCAAGGCGTCCGGCAGGTTCAATTGCTTGCCGATCTCGCGGACCTCATCTTTGTAGAAATCCCTCAGCGGTTCAATGATCAGTCCGCGGCGAATGAGCTCCTGGACGGCGGGCACGCGATTGTGGTGAGTCTTGATCACCGCGGCCTCCTGGCTGTGGCCCGATTCAATGGTGTCCGGGTAAATCGTGCCTTGCCCCAGCAACCAATTCCCCTTTGTCAATCCCAGTTCGCTTTCGAGGTTCTCTTGAAGCTTGAGGAAACAGTCCCCGATAATCCTTCGTTTCTCCTCCGGGTCCGCCGTCTCCCCGACGTGGCGCAGGAACAGATCCGAGGCGTCCACGTAACGCATATTGTGCCAACCCCTGGCGGAGAAGGTCCGTTCGATCTCTGGCCGCTCGTTTTTCCTCATGAAGCCGGTATCGACAAACACGCCAGTCACCCGCTCCGGTGAAAGCGCGGCGGTGCAGAGGGTGAAGGCCACGGTCGAATCGACGCCACCGCTGACGAAAAACAGCACGTGGCGAGCGCCGGCCTGCGCGCGGATTCTCTCTTTCAAGGCATCGACCAGCCCATCCAGGCGCCAATCCTGGCGGCAATGACAAATGTCGAAAACAAAGTTCTTGAGGATGGTGGGGCCGCAAGGCGTATCAGTAACTTCGGGATGGAATTGGAGGCCGAAGAGCTTCTTGTCCACGTTTGCCATGGCGGCGACCTGGCAGGTTTCCGTGCGCGCCAGCACTTCAAAACCCGGCGGAGGCGCCACCACCTCGTCGCCGTGGCTCATCCATACTGTTTCCCGGTCGTTAACTCCTTTAAGCAGGCTGTCCTGGCCGCTAACCCTGAGCGTGGCTTCTCCGTATTCGTGTTCGGTGCCGGGCTTGACGACCCCTTTCAGCGCGGATGCCAGAAGCTGGTGCCCGTAGCAGACGCCGAGCACGGGAATCCCCTTTTCCCAAAGGGCGCCGGGCAGCGCGGGCGCGCCGGTTTCATAGACGCTGCTCGGCCCCCCTGAGATGATGATGCCCTTTGCCTGGCCTAATTCCTCCAAGGCACGCGATGGCGAACACACCTTTGCATAAACTCCAGCTTCACGCACACGCCGGGCTATCATGTGGCAGTACTGGCCGCCGCAGTTGATTACGAGAATCTGACTGCCCGTTTCATCGATCATAGTTCGCTTTCATGGCCGCCGCACCTTACCCACCCCGCGCCCGCTTTCAAGCAGAATCCTATCCACATTCAACGTGCAACACCCCTGGCCGGTCTTTCAGGGCGGCAAGGATGCGCCCGGCCAACTGAAAGGAACGAGCATCGACCCAATCGAGAGTCCTGTCATCCCGCCAAATATAGTCCCTGATGGGCGCGCTGCCTATGCCACCGGAAGAAATGACACCGCCCTCTGCCTCTCGTGAAAGCAGATCTGAAAGCGCTCAAACACGCCTATCCGGCCGAGAAGATTGAAGGCCACGCCAAGTCTCTCGGAGAAACCAACAGGCGCTTGGAATTGCGTTGAGCCAATCTGGAGGGGAAGCTGGTGGAGATAGACTGGAATCAAGCTTCCGTCGCCTACCTGGGCGAAGATCTTACGCCCCGAGGTGAAGTCCATTCCCAAGGCGGCGGCAAACCGCGCATGCATCAAGCTGTAAAAAGCGCCGGAATCCACATAAAAACTCGCCATCCGCCACTGCTGTCCGACGTAGATTCCAACGGGAATCAGCGGCGACAGCCGTCCACCAGCCATTCGATAGGGGAAGACGACGGGGTGCGTTGGGGGCACGATTTTGTCCTCTCAAAGGATCGCTTCCATATCTTCGGCTGTCGGCACCTGTTCCATCAAATACGGTTCGGTGATGCCCTCTCTTTCCGCTGCCTCGCGCACTTCCTTGAGCGAGTCGCCCACCGCCACCAATCTGTTGCGATAGACGGCGATGAATTTGTGCGGATATTTGCGAGACAACTCCTCGGAGTGTTTCGCCATCCAGCGGCTGTATTCTAATAGCGTCTCCGCCGTAATACCGGAAGGCGGGACTTTCGCCGTGCGTTTCATATTCTTAATCTGGTTGCACGCATTCGTGTCCATCAGGGCAGTCATCACACAAACAATATGATGAGATAGCCTCTGACGCAAGCCGCCCGAGCGGAGGCGCCCCGCAGAGCCTTGTGCTTCGCGCCGGGCATGAACTGGGTCGGTCAAAAAGAGATCCGCACGATGCGCTCCTGGATTTGGCTGCTCCAGCGCGCGAAATAACTCAGCAAACGATAGAGCTGCTCAAGCCGGCGAAGGACCTCCTCCCGCCGGGGCGAAGCGCGCTGGCTCACCGAGTCCCAGTGGGCGTCAATGTCTTTGACTTCGGCGATTAGGGCTTCCTGCTTCGAGTGGAGTGTCTGTTGCAGCGCCTTGAGTTTTTCGGTCCATTCCCGGCCGGTTTCGAACATTTGCACCTTCAGCAGGGCGTGCCTGGCGCCATCCTTCTCCTTGAGGAACCCGTCGGCTTCGCGGCATAGTTGGCCCACTCGAACAAACAGGTCCATGAGCTCAGGCGGGATTTGCTGTAGCTCACCGGGCTTTGCTCCAAGTTCCAGCTCCAGCAGATGGCGCAATAGCCGGTTGGGCTCGCGCAGGCAGTTGTAGGCCGCGTTCAACTCCGTGAAAGATCTCTGGGCGGCGCCCTCCTCGGCGTTCCCCGGCCGAACACGGTCCGGGTGAAGCTGGCCGGAGAGGGTGAGAAATCTCTTCTTGAGCAGAGCGGGTTCGAGCCAAGGGCGGCGAGGCAGGCCCAACAGGGCAAAATAGTCATTCATGCCTGGAGGCGCTCCCTTCCCTTCACGATGGGCGTCGAGTCTCAGGCGCTGAAACTCTCGCCGCAGGAGCAACTGATCGCCGCGTTCGGATTTTTCACTTTAAAACCGCCATCAAGTGCCTCGATAAAGTCCAACTCGCTGCCGGTGACGTAGAGCGCGCTCTTGGGATCGACCACAACCTTCACCCCGGCGGTCTCTACGAGGACATCGCGCGCCGCCGGCCCCTCCTGCAAATCCATCTTGTATTGGAGGCCGGAGCAACCGCCTCCAACCACCGCCACGCGCAAGACACCCTGCGAACGGCCTTGTTTGCTCAGGAGCGACTCGACCTTCTTGCCGGCGGCAGGCGTCAGCCGGATCAGGCGCTCGTCCCCCACCCTGAAGGCGGGCGCACCGGTCGGTTTGGTTATCACACTTGTTATCATTGCCAGATTGCAAGGAACCTAACACCGCGCGCCGCATCGTCAACGCGCCGTGTTGGCGGAAGGCAACAAAGGCAAAGGAGCAGCAATTCTCGTTTTTGCGCGCGCTCCCACCCAAAGCGCCGGACCGCGGCGCACTCCAAAAGCTTCGCCATTCACAACTCGCTGGGAATTTCGCGAAGCGTATGGAGTGCGCCGCGGTCCGGCGCTTTCGATTCCGTCTAAAATGAACCGCTGAGCAAAAAGCCTTTGTTGGCATCGGCTTCATGCTCTCCGCTCCTTAATCGCCTGAAAGATGCCCGCCACCGCCTCGGCGCGCGGCTTGACTCCCTGATCGCCCTTTCCATGGATGCGGACGGCTACCGCGCAGGCCTGCTGCTCACGCCCGCCGACAACGAGCATCGTATTCACTTTCTCGAGTTCCGCGCGTTGGATCTTGCCACGGATCTTGTCACCGCTGGCATCGACCTCCACGCGGACCAATTGCGAGTGCAACTCATCGGCGATGGACCTGGCATAACCGATTTGTTCATCGGTCACCGGCAGGACCCGCACCTGCTGAGGGGCCAGCCAAAGCGGGAAGTTGCCCGCGTAATGCTCGATGAGAAAGCCGATGAACCGTTCATGCGTGCCCAGCGGCGCGCGATGGATGCACAGCGGGGTCTTGTCGGTATTGTCCCGGTCGCGGTAAACCAGGCCGAACCGGCTGGGAACCGCGAAATCGACCTGGTTGGTGGCCAGGGTGAATTCGCGGCCGATGACGCTCCAAACCTGCACGTCAATCTTCGGGCCGTAAAACGCCGCTTCATTGGGCACCTCGATATAGTTGATGCCGGACTCGTTGAGGACGCGCCGGACCATGTCCTCCGTCTGCTTCCAGAGCACTGGTTCATCGACGAATTTCTGGCCCAGCCTGGACGGGTCGTGGGTGCTGAAGCGCATAACGTATTTCTCAACACCGAAGATTTTGAAATACTTCAGATACATTTCGTTGACGCCGTTGAATTCCTGCGCGAACTGCTCCGGAGTGCAGTAAATGTGCGCGTCATTCATGCTCAACGAGCGGACTCGCATTAGGCCGATCAGTTCACCGGATTGCTCGTAACGGTAGCAGGTGCCGTATTCGGCCAGGCGCAACGGCAGGTCGCGGTAGCTGCGGGGTTGCGCCGCGAAGATGCGATGGTGATGCGGGCAGTTCATCGCCTTGAGGTAATACTTGGTGGAGGCCTCGGCCCGCGGAGTGGCGGAGGCATCCCCCGGCTCGCCGGGCCTTTCCCCTTCTCCTGCCTCGGCCAACTCCATCGGCGGAAACATCGATTCCAGGTAGAGTGGAATGTGGCCGCTGGTCAGGTACATCTTCTGTTTGGCGATGTGCGGGGTTTTGACCGGGAGATAACCGGCCAGGAATTCAGTTTCCTTGGCGAGCTTTTCGAGTTCCTCGGCGATGATCGCGCCGCTTGGCAACCAGAGAGGCAGGCCAGGGCCCACATATTCGGTGTCGATGGTGTAAAGCCCCATCTCCGAGCCGAGTTTGCGGTGGTCGCGGCGTTTGGCTTCCTCGAGCATGGCGAAGTAGGCCTCCATCTCGGTCTTGTTTTTGAAGGCGGCGCCGTAGATGCGCTGGAGCTGGGGATTGCGCTCGTCGCCCTTGTAGTAGGCGCTGGCAACGCTGGTAAGCTTGAAAGCGCCGATATTGCCGGTGCGCATGACGTGCGGACCAGCGCACAGGTCGATGAAGTCCCCGTTCTTGAAATAAGAAATCGGCTCGCCCTCGGGGATGTCTTCGAGGTTGCCGAGCTTGAACCGGCTCGGCGCGGGGCGCTCGCTCAAGGCGCCCAAGCGCCCGCTCTGGGCATCTTTAATCGCCTGCTCGCGGCTGACCACCAGCTTCTCGAAGGGATGATTCGCCTTCACCTCCTTCTTCATTTCCCCCTCGATGGCGGCGAAATCTTCGGGCGTGATGCGATGCGGCAGCTCCACGTCGTAGTAGAATCCGTTTTCGACCGCCGGTCCGGAGGCGAATTGAGCCTCCGGCCAGAGGCGGAGGATGGCGGTGGCCATGACGTGGGCGCAGGAATGGCGCAACCGTTCGAGTTCGGTCATCCGGTTTCGTTCGTCGAGGGTCTTGCGCTCGGCTTGCTGGGTAATGTTAGCTTCCATATTTGATGAAGTTGGGAAACAAAAACGCCTCGAAGAATGGATCGAGGCGTCGGCGTTCATCCGGTAGGAGGATGAACGCTACATCGTCGTCGTTGTCTCCGCGTTAAGAACCACCTCACAAACATAGATAAAGTAGGGCGGTTTGGCAAATGTATTTGAAAGCGGACGCTGCGACTCAGACAGTGGGGGAAGGGAGAGGGGTGGGCTAGCGGTTGGTCCGCGTGGCGCACGGCGAAGGCAGGGAAGATGGCGGAGCGCGGGGCTGGCAGAAGTTGCGCGCCCGGCGTCCAGGGATTCGGGGCCGGGCCTCGTTTCGATCTGAGGTTTTAGGATTGCTGGCTAAGGAAAAGGCCGCCGGGGGCAGGGCGCCCA
>JAJYHY010000166.1 GCA_021784555.1 bacterium | reverse complement strand
GTCGCCAAGATCCTTTGCGAGAATACCCCGACTTGATACCTTTATTTATTACCGCCGCCTAACCCAATGGCCAGAGAAGCGTCTTTGGTCAGAATCGCCGGAATCGTGCTCAACATGACCAGCGCAAATACCGACGTGCTGAGCTTGCGCGCCAAGGGAATGGCAATGCCGCAGCGGATCAATAATGAAGTCAGGAGGCCGCCCGCAAAATTGCCCACCGCAGCGGTGAAATACGGAATCCAGCCTTCCCATCCGATCTCCTTGAGGCTGAAATGGTGAACCTCGGCCAGGTATTTCGGGAACCAAAAGACGAAGAAATACCACACGGGGTCCATAAACACCTTGGAGAGGGTAAAGAACAGCACGAACCGTGTGCTCAGCAATCTCCAAGCTGAGACGCGAGCCAGCCCCTCGTCTTGAGCGCCCTTCGGCGGACGAGGCATGAACCACCAACCCGCCACCCACAGCAGCCCCAGTGTTCCCATCAAAATAAAGGCGCTCCGCCAGCCCTGCCACAGGACCAGCCACACAATGATCGGCGCCGAAATTACCGAGCCGATGGACGCGCCGCTGTTGAAGATTCCGGAGGCCAGCGCCCGCTCCTTTGACGGGAACCATTCGCCCACCAGTTTGGCCGCCGCCGGCCAGTTGCCCGCTTCTCCAGCGCCTAAGAGGAATCGGAAGCAGCCGAGGGAAAGGGCGCCGCGCGCGAAGACGTGCAATATCCCGGCCAGCGACCACCAGAGCATGCAACAGGCGTAACCAATGCGCGTGCCAACGTAGTCGATGAACGGTCCGGACAGGCCGTTGCTGACGGTATAGGCCAGCATGAAGGCGGCGGTCACGTAGCCGTAGGTCTGCTCCGTCATCGGGACGACTGCCTTGAAGTCCGGCGAGGCGGCCACTACGGACAACACCTGGCGATCCAAATAATTCACCGTGGTAGCCAGAAAGGCGAAGCCGACCATCAGCCATCGCAAGCGCGAAACTGCCGGCGAGAGTGAACTTGCCGCCGCGGAATCAGTTTGGAGTGTCTTCAAAACGACGATGATCTGCTATTTGGTCCGGTCATTGGCCGGGTTCTCGTAGTAGTCGAAACTCGGCCCCAGTTTCTCCAGGAGCGGCCGGGTGGCCGTGTTCAGCTCGGCAATGATGGCCGGGGGCAGAGGTTCGGAAGCGGCCTTGAGGTTGAGTTGGAGTTCCTTCAGGTTGCGCGAGCCGCAGAGCGAACTGGTGATGCCCGCGCCGGCGAAAGCACATTTTAGGGCCACCTCCGGCATGGTCATCCCGTGCCTGCGGGCGATGGCGCGAATGCTCTCCAGCGCGGCGGCGGTTTCGGCCTCAGCGCCGGGCAGGCCATGACGGCACTGGGGCGAACGTCGGCTGTCAAAGTGCCGCGTGCGCCGCTGCCAAACAGGCACGGCCTCCAGGATTGGATAAATATCAGCCAGCACGCCCTGCATCAGCGACATGTAGCCCAGCACGCCGATGCCTTTCTCTCGGCAGAAGGGCAGGATCTCCAGCTCGATGGCGCGGGTCAGCAGGCTGTAGGGCAGTTCATTGATGGCAATCTCAACGCCCGTCTCGAGCGCTTCCGAGAGTTTGGCCACGCCAAAATTGCTGACCCCGATGTAGCGTATCTTGCCGGCCTGGCGCAAACGCTCCAAAGTGGCGAAGGCATCCGGCACCGACGGTGTCGGAACGTTGTCACTCGTGAAGTGCTTGATGGAGTGCGCCGTAATGGGCCAATGCACCATGTATATGTCGATATAATCAGTGCCCAGGCGCCGCAGACTCGCTTCGCAATGCTGGACCAGTTTGCCAGGCTCGACATTCGATGGACTGACTTTCGTGCCAATCAGCACCTTCTCGCGTGGAATGCCCCGCAACGCGAGGCCCAGCGAGCGTTCGCTCTCACCCTCATTATAGGCCTCGGCGGTGTCGAAAAAATTGGCCCCCTGCTCTACCGCGTATCGGACGACCGCATCCACGTCGTGCTGATTCTGCGCTCCCCAGTATTCTCCGCCGCCATAGGCCCAGCAACCCATGCCCAGCACGGGCAACATTAAGGTGGATTTTCCGCTCTTTCGAAGTTGCATGGTCGTCAGCCTGAGATGCTTGCCTTGCTTTGGCTTACCTTGTGTGGCGAGAGCCAGTGGAACGTACATAGCCCGGCGAGGGCATCCGGGATGAGTCCGCCTGGATGGGGGCCTGCGCTGAGAGGGAGAAGCGGTCTGGGACACGCCCAGCGGCGTTTCTCATTATGCATTGGGTAGTTATCGTTATGCATTGGCAATTCCAAATGCACAATGCCTAATGCCCGATGCCCAATGAGACGGAAAACGGGTCTGAGGCTCGCCTCGCAAGACCTCCCCCCAGAAATATCCAAACATGCCGCGACGCGCGTGGGACCATCTTCAATCGCAAATCGCAAATCGCGAATCGCAAATCGTTGGCCCATATCGTTTGTCTCCGAGCCGCGGCTAACCGCCATACACTCCTCCGTTAATGTCCAGGGTGGCGCCGGTAATGAATCCGTCATACTCGGCGGCCAGGAATGCCACGGCTCGGGCGACATCTTCAGGCGTGCCGGCCCGGCGGAGCGGGATTTGGGCGATGCTGGCGGCGGCCGATTCCGCCGTAGTGTGGGTTTGATGAAAGCGCGTGCCCAGGATGAGGCCGGGAGCGACCGCATTGACGCGAACGCCGCGCGGGCCGAGCTCTCTTGCCAAAAAGCGAGTCCAGGTGAGCACGGCCCCTTTAGCCGTCGAATAAACCAGCGAGCCAGGGTGGCCTCCCATCCGCCCCGCCAGCGAGGCGATATTCACAATGCTGCTCTGGCCTGCCGCAACCAGGTGCGGCAGCGCCGCTCGCGTGACGAACATCAGGCTGGTGAGATTCACATCCATGACCTTGCGCCAGAAGGTGTCGTCGATTTGCTCGAGGGTGCGGCGGCCAACCAAATCGCCGCTATTGTTGATCAGGATGTCCAGGCCGCCCAGGAATGCCGCGGACCGAGCTACCAGGTCCGTCGCCGCCGGTTCGTCCTGCAGATTGGCCTGAAAGCACTCGACGCGCGCCTCGGTCGGGGCGAGCCGTTTGACGTCCTGGGCGCCCTCGGCGCTGGTGCAATAGTGAATGGCGACATGGCAGCCACGCCGGAGCAATTCCTCGACGATAGCGCGGCCAATGCCTTGACCGCCCCCGGTGACCAGTACGCGCTTATTAGATAAACAGTCCATGGATTCGATTCTCATTCTCTGATTCGCGCCACCGTGTTACAAGAGGTAACGGAGAAAACAGAGTCTTTGTCTCTGTTCCCTCCGTTCCCTCCTGTGAGACAGCAGCACGATTCATGCGTGAGACCCTGCGCTAACTGAGTTGAATGATCACCGCCTCGCAGGCCTCGATTCGAGGCAGGTGCAACCGCAAGTTCCGGCCGATTTGCTTCTGTTTTAGCGGCGTTTCCAGGAAGCTCGACACCCGCCGCACCTGTTTTCCCTCCGGTATGGCCAGGCGCACGGAAACGTTCTCCATCGGCGGTAGGTATCCTCCGTCGTTTTCCGGGTCGGTGCTCCAATTCAACAGGTGCAGCACCCAGCGGTCACCGTTAGAGCTCAGGTTGGCAATGAGGGTTGAGGGACCTTCCACCCGGAATGGCGGCGGTGCCCCGGCCGCCTCTTCGACCAATTCGCGCAATAACTGACCAAAGATCGATTGCCGAGTCGAGCTATAGAGGCTCTCCAGCGAGGAGGCCAGGTAGATCACCCGTCCCTTGCCGTGGTTGGACACAACGACTCCGGGCAGGAGCCGACGGCAGCCATCGCCGGTCACGATGTCCATCACCGTTGACCCGCCCTGCAACGCCTCCACCGGCTCGAAAAACCATAGGGGCACCAGGGCGGAGTCCAGGGCATCCCGGCGTAGCAAGTAGAGGTCGTTCGGCCCGCCGAGCATGCACTGATAGCTCTTGAGGGTCGCGGCCAACTCACCTTGAGGATGAACCGGGCGGACTCGCAACAGCTCCTCGAGCGCAAACCGCTCCAGCCGCTCATCCTTCGCGCCGTAAAGCGAGGTGGCGTAACTGGCCAGGAGTCCGCCGCCGTTTTCGACAAATTGCCGGACGTTGGCGACCCGCTGAGGGGTCAGGCGCGGGACATCCGCCAGATAGAGAACACGGTAAGGCGCCAGCCGCTCGGGCTGGTCCAGCAGCGACTCAGGAACCGAAGAGACCTGGACGTGGCCGTAAAGACAGGCGGCGAACGCGCCCAGCGTCGATGAACGGACATCCGCTTTCCAGAACCAGCCCGACTGCGCGTGGCCGGGCGGGTCCTCTTTCGCCCACACCACGGCGGCGTAAGGAACATTCTCGAATCCGGCCAGGTCCTCCTCGCGGCTCTCCAGCACCGAAAATGGAAAGGCGACCCATTTCCGTGCCTCCGGCTGTGTCACGTAGGCGTAAGGTTGGGCGATGATCGGCGCGCCGCCAAAGGCCGCCGTGGCAAAGATCTCCTGCTGATAGTCGAGTCCGTCCCGAATGACACGAGGCCAGTTGTTATATCCGCCTACATAAGGCCACACCCCCAAGCCGGCGGCGCGTGCCAGGCTGACCCCTTCCGCGCGCTCCAGGAGCGTGCGGCCGCGTTCGTAAAGGAAGGCATCCATCGCCGCCAGGATGCGCGGGTCTTCATGCGCCAGCTTCTCCGGATCATTGATATTGTAGATGAGCGGGATGTCCTTGTGCGATTTCACCATCCGCCGGACACGCTGGAGAATCCCGATCAACTCCTCCTTGTACCAGTGGTGGTATTCAGCGATGGTTTCGAGTTCGGCGCGCCTGTAATCGCTTTCTTTTTCGTGCCAGGGGATTTCCTTGCCGGAGGCCTTGCGGAATCCGGTTCGGCATCCATCGCAATAGCAGAGCTGCAGGCCGGGCCAGAAATAGAATGCGCGCCAGGTATCGAAATAGAGGCCGTCGATTTCGTAATCACGGACGACATGCTCCACCAGATCCAGGTAGGCCTGCCGATAGGGCGTGTTCCAGCATACTGTTCCGTGGTCTTCGCCCACATACATGTGGCTGCGGCTCGGCCCCCCGCCCGGACGCGTGCGTTGGGCATATTCCGGGTAAACTTTGGTGACCATCGACCAGGCCAGCTTGTGCCCCGTGGAAATGTACGGCACAACGCGGATGCCTCGGGGTTTGGCGGCGGCGATGGTCTCCGCCAACAGGTCGCGCGTCCCAAGGCCGGGGCAGGTGGAGAAGCGGACGCCTTGAATCGTCGCGTACTTGCCCATCGTCGCGAAGCGGACGGTGTTGGCGTGCATCTCAGACATGGTTTGCGCCAGGGCCTCGGCATCGTACTCCAGCTTGGGCGCAAATGGCGGTTGATAGGCGTCAATCAGGAACACCCGCGCCGTCCGAATCCAGTGGGGGGTGGAAGAGGGGAGCGGCGCGGGACGGGCAGCGGGTTCGGAAGGCACAGACGTATCAGCGCCGGGCTGACCGAGCAGCATGCCGTTTGCAAGGGCGCCGGTGGTTGCCGTGAAAAGCGAGTGTTTTAGAAACGTGCGGCGATTGATCGCCGCCGGACCGGACTTGGAGGGCGCGTTCACAGGCCCAAGCTTGCGGCGGAGGCAAGTAGGAAGTCAAGCGCGCGGTGAACCAGTAGTTGTTGGTAGCAGGGGCCTTTTCGCTTTCGGGGCCGGCGGTACTGGCGGCGCCGTGGCTCATTACCTGCCTCTAGCCGCGGGCGAGCGGTCTCTTCCAGGGGGCTCGATTATAAACCAAGTGCGTCCGTGAGCGGGAATGCTCACGGAGATTTCGGCGCTGTAATCCCGTTCGAGATGGATTCTGGAAGTTCGTCCGTCTTCATAATGCACAATGGCGGGGCCGGTCAGCCCCGTGTAATAGAGAGGAACGCGGATGCGACGCTGGATAGGAACGCTGAGCGGGTTGTAGAGAATGGCCATGCCGCAATCATGCAAGGCGGGATTGACGTGCAGCCACCCGTCCCAATCACGCCCGTCGGGCCGGCGCACGTGGATGATGTCGCTGTCGAGAATCGCGCGGTGGGCTTTATAGAAGGAGACCCACTTTTTGACCACAGCGCGGGTCTGGCCGGCATCATAGAGGCGCGGCCCGCGGTAGCAGGCCTGCACGCCCGCGCCGAACAGGTCGGCCAGGCGCGTTTCATAATGCCGCAAATGGTCTTTGAGCGGCTCGATGGTCGCCGCCGCCCCTCCGCCATGGTATTGGGTCAGAGGCACGAACATCCAGCCCATGCTGGGAGTCTTTGTCCAGGTGCCGTCATAGATGTTCTGGCGCTCGATGATTTCCTGCTCGGCGCGCGGCAGAGACCAGTCGGTCTCGCGATAGCCCATGCCGCACTTGCTCGACCCGGTTAGATAATACCAGTCCGGCACATTCAGATAGATGCCTCGGGCGCGGCACCACTCGTAGAAGCCGGTGATGATCTTCCATTGTTTCCACTGCGAATCCTTCAGGCCGGTGTGGCCCGGGTGCTCGGTGGAGGCGCATACGTCGCCCGGATACGAGCCGTCGTGTTCGAGCACGCCGCAGCCGGTCACGGTGAAGAATTGCCTCAGCTTGCGGAAATAGTTCAGCCCCCAAACGCTGCCCAGGCAAGGTGAATTGCCGAAGCGGGCGCCGCCGGGCTTGCCGGTCTTTGGGTTGATGACGTCGTTGTTGGCGTCGATGGAACGGCTGGCCAGCAGGGAATAACCTCCCAGGACAATGCCCTTGGAATAAGCGTAACCGGCCAGGGATTTCATTTCGGCCAAATATTCAGGAGATTCGTTTTCAATGTTAAACCCGCTGCCGAAACTCATGATGACCATCTCGAAACCCACGTCCGCGCATTGGTCGATGGCCCGCTTGACCGCCTCCGGCCTGGCGCTGGTGACGTGCATGAGGATGGGATTCTCCTGCACCCACGGCGCCATGGCCCGATAGGCCTTTCTTACCTCCAACCCGCGGCGTTCCCGGTCAGTGCTGTCATGCACCAACTCAAACACTCTGAACGAGTCGAAAACGCCGCCCGGGGCAATCTCGGTTTCCGGCCCGATTGGGGGTGAGCATACGAGCAGACAGGGAGTTTGGCGGTTGTAGTTGACCTGGGTGAGATAGAGCGGGTCGGCCTCCCAATGGATGGCCGGGGCATCGACATTGGCGTCCATGGCGCCGCCGAACGAGTAATCGCTAAAGGCCTCGAGAGGAAAGTAGGCGCGGCAAAAGTTCGAAGCCCCGCCATCGACGAGGGATTCGGATTCCACCACGGCTAGTTGCTCGACCGTCATGGAGTTGAGCATCATCGGTTGGGAGGAGGTGTTCCGAATGGTGAGCCATTTCGAGAGCAGCGGCAGCCCATCGTAAATCTCGTAGTGGACATCCACGAGCGGGCCGGCGCCGTGCCCCTGGGGGCCGAAGGTTAACGTCAGCGACGCGCCCGGCGGGGGCCAGGGCGCGTCTTCCGTCAGCCACTCGCGCTGCTTCTTCCACGGAAACCGCGCCACCGTGCGCCCGATCTCGAACCTGAGAAAATGCAACGCGGCGGGATTGGCTCTCAGACGGGGTATCCAGGAGGGGGCGAGGTAATTCTGGATCGGCTGGCCTTCGAGTCCTCCCACCTCGATGCGCTTGCCGTCGATAGTAATCTGGGCTTCGGGGCGCACGGAGCGGAGCAGTGATTCCCCGGTCGTAAGGTCGTCGAAAGCGACCGTGGCCGCGTCCGGCTTGATGCGAATCACACGCCGCACCAGGCCGTTGGCCAGCTCGATTTGTTCGCCAAAGGGGCCGGGAGTCACTTTGGCAACGAACGGTTTGGGGTTAATGAGCCAGTCGGGCTGGGGTAGGGCACGGGTTACGGCCGGGACCAAGAGGACACCAAGAGACAGGAGGAGGTGCTTAAACAAGCAAGCCTGGAGCGTACGAAACTGAGTTTTCATCTATGAAAGCGGGGAGGTTAACGGATAGCCGGCGTGCTGCCAAGCCGGTCTCTGCTTGGCCGCGACAATAAAATACGCGGCCGCGTATTTTATTGTCGCGGCCTTCACCTGCCGCCCTCTGCCGCCAGCGTTCTTCCACACTTGCTCCAAAGCGCCAAGGCCCGCATATTCTCCGGTGGAACGAACAGAACGACAGCTTGCATCTGAGAATACTGGTCGCCATCACCGGGGCAAGCGGCGCGATATATGCCCAGCGCCTGCTTGATCATCTCGCCTCCAGCCAGCATGAGATTCATGTTGTCTTGAGCAAATACGCCCAGCAGGTCCTCAACGAGGAACTGCCGGGGGGACTGCGTCTGCCCGCGCGCGTTGCGACCCACAGCCTCAAGAGCATGAACGCGCCGTTTGCCAGCGGCTCGAATGCCGCGGACGCCATGGTGGTTATTCCCTGCACGATGGGGACGCTGGGCCGGATCGCCCATGGCTACAGCGAAGATCTGCTTCTCCGGGCGGCGGACGTGGTGTTGAAAGAAAAGAAGAAACTCATCCTGGCGCCGCGGGAGACTCCGCTGAACCTGGTCCATGTGAAGAATATCGAACTCCTGCTCCTGGCCGGGGCAATCATCCTCCCCTGCAACCCCTTCTTCTATACGTATCCCAAGACCGTGGAAGAGGTCGCTGATACCGTCGTGGCCCGCGTGCTGGATCATCTCGGCGTGGGTCAGAGGATTCTGCCGCGATGGGGGGAAGCCGAGTGAGAAAGCTGCTGGCCAAGTGGTCAGATTTCGTCAAGTTCCCCCACACTGTCTTTGCCCTGCCTTTTGCCTTGGCCGCCATGGCCGTTGCGGCGCGTGAGCATCATGGCTGGCCGGGCATCCACACGTTTGTCCTCGTCCTTGCCGCGATGGTCTGCGCGCGCACCTGTGCCATGTCCTTCAACCGAATCGTGGACCGCAAGTTTGACGCTCTCAACCCGCGCACCGCCAGCCGGCATTTGCCCACCGGGCGCATAGGCCTCGCCAGCGCGATTTCCCTCTGCGCCCTTTCCGCGGCGGGCCTGGTCCTCGCCAGTTTCTTTCTGAATCCGGTCTGCTTTTATCTCTCACCGGTGGCGCTGGCGGTGGTCTGCTTCTATTCACTCACGAAACGATTTACCGACTATACTCATTTTTACCTGGGCCTGTCGCTGGCCCTGGGCCCGGTGGGGGCATGGCTGGCAGTGAAAGGCGCTAACCTCTCGTTCCTCGATGTCATCCAGATGCTCGTGCTCGCCTCCGCTGTCGTGCTGTGGCTGGTGGGCTTTGATATTATTTACGCCCTCCAGGATTACCAGTTCGACCGCGATCACCAACTCCATTCGCTGGTAGTGGCCTGGGGGCCAAAGAACGCCCTGCGGGGCGCCTTCCTGGCTCATTTTGTCACGTGCGGCCTGCTCCTGGCCTTTGGATTGCTCTGCCGTTTCCGCCTGGTCTATCTCATCGGTTGGCTGATGATCGTCGCCTGCCTCATGCTCGAACACTGGATAGCCCGCCGCCGCAGCCTCAACTGGATTAATCTCGCCTTTTTCCGGCTTAACGCCTTGGTCAGCACCGTCTTCCTCATTGTCACCGTGGCGGAGGTCGTCTTCAGCGGCGGCTTCAGACTGCGGTGAAGAGAGGGCGCGATACTCCGGAGGAAGCCATGGTCCTGGGAGATGAGGTGCTCATTGGCCAGACCGTGCTTGAGAAGCTGGACTTGCTGGTGGATTGCCGCAACCAAAGGGTAGTGCCCAATCCTGCGCATCCCGATCAGCCGGTGACAAAGGTAAAATACTTACGCCCTCAGACCCAGCACCACCCTCCTCATTATTGCCCTGGTGGGACGCAGCCCTCCACGGCCGCTTTCGGCTAAGGCGGAGATCAGGCGGAAGCTACGTCCCGACCCTCTCAATCAGGCCGACCAGAGCCGATCCGGAAATAGAAGGCGTGCCGGATGACCGCGTGAGCCTCAAATCATACTTGCCAAGAATCTGGGCGACCCGCGCTTCGCCAGCCCCGTTTGACGAGCGATCCCGCCCATTGTGCGCCACATGTACTGCGGCCCGTCGAGGGCCATGAACACCTTGATCTCTTCAGGATCGGTAACTATATCTTGCCACCTCATATAGCTATTTTCCTCGTCTTTCGGATCTTTGCAAGCTCTCGGCCTTCAGTGCGAGAACGCTGATCGAATACGCAGGCAACGTGCGCGTGAATTCCGCGCCTAATCCGTCCACTTCCTGGCTGACAGGGACGATGTTCCTTGGTTGATCGATGGAGTTTGTATCATCCAGGCTCTTGGCTTTCAAAAAGACCTCCCTCCCGTGCGAACCCACCGAGGCACCATGGATTTCAACCTTCACCGGCTGAGGTGTGCCGAGGCAATTCACGATCTTCAGGTAGATCGTTCCAGTGTGGCTGTCGCGCGTGGCGTCGAAGAACAACTGGTCGAGCTGCTGCCTGGGCCGATGCGATTGTCCCTCACCATTACGTCGTCCGCCCCGGCGCCATGGCCGCGTGGGAATGTTCTCCGCTTGGGTGGCAAGGATCTCGTCGCCGTGATGGGCGCCGAACATCGCCTGGGCGTAATAGGAGGGGGAGCCGTAGCACGTGAGCGCGTTGTAGCCGATCAGGTCCGGACGCCATTGCCGGGCGCCGGGGTTTACGTTGACCAGCAGCGGAGCGTAGCACTCCATCACGATAAGGTCGGAATTCCGCTCCAGGCCGGTCATCCAGGCGGCGTCACCCAGAGCGGCCTTCATGTCGGGCGTGGGTGGCAGGGCCGCCGACCGCCGGTCCCAAGGCGGGAAGCTCGTTTCATGCGCCGCCCATTCGCCAACAAACACTTTCGGGCCGGTGCGCGGATGGTTGTCGTATCGATGGCCTCCGGCCTCCATCGCTTCCGCTGAAAGGTAATAATGTTCGTCAATCAAATCCGGCGTGCAGCTTGTCACCGGGGTCGTGGCGATGACTTGCAGCCGCGGGTATTGCTCTTTAATCGCGTTGTAAAACTGCTTAAACCGCCCGTTGTAACTGCCGGAGCGGTCAAACTCGTCTTCATTGCCGACCTCCACGTACCGAAGCGGAAAGGGCGCGGGATGGCCGTCTCGCACCCGGCGGGCGCCCCAAGCCGTGTGCGGGCCGCCGACCACATATTCAATCTCCTCGAGCGCGCTCTGGATATACGGTTCCAGGTCCGGGCCAGGGCTGATATGCTGGCCGTTCAAGGAGTATCCGGCATAGACGGCGAGCACCGGCTGCATACGCAGGTCTTCGCACCACTCCAGGAATTCCAGCAGGCCCAGGCCGTCCGTGGACCAATAACCCCACGGACTTTCGTGTCCCGGCCGCTGGGAGATCGGACCGACGGTTTTCTTCCAATCGAAACGCGAGGCGATGCTGTTGCCTTCGAGGTAATTGCCGCCGGGAAAGCGGAGAAACTTTGGGTGCATCCCCGCCAGTATCCGCATGAGGTCGGGCCGATTGCCGTTTGGCCGGTTGTTGAACGTCGGCGGAAATAGCGAGACCTGGCTGAACCAGACCGTCCCGGGCGAAGTGGTCGTGATGACCAGGCGATTGCCCGCCGACGGCTCTACCCTCTTTGTCGTGAGTGTCGCTTCATATTCCTTCCAATCCGCAGAAAGCGGGCCGACGGTCGCGGAAGCGAAGGTCGTGTCGCCGTCATCGCTGACCAAGGCAATGGAAAGGTGGCCGGCAAAGCCGTTCGCCGCCCGAGAGTAGAAAGAGGCGTGGTAGGTCGTGTCCGGCTTCACGGGGATTCCCCAGTACCCGCCGTTAGCGATGCCCGCCGGGGTCCGGCCCTCAGGGGCGGCCTCCAGTTTCAGGCTTACATTTAGGGCCTGGTTCAGCGGCTGATTGGTGTCCAGCGAGATGGTGGCATTGCCGACGGTGCTCCAATAAACGGGCCTGGTCCGGTTTGCCTTGAAGCTCCGGTTGCGGATCAACTCCCCGTAAAGCCCGCCTTCATACGAATAGTTGATCTCCTCGGTCATCAGGCCATAAAGCGTGGGACTGACATGACCCGCAATGCGGCCGGCCTGGATCTCCAGGGTGGGAACCCCAGGGGCGGTTTGGGCCCGCGCGAGTGCGGCGCAGGCGGCGGTGAAAGTCAATGAAAGCGCAATTCGCGCGAGTAAAAAGTTACCGGGCCGCTGGATTTGACTCATAAGGATCAATTTGTTTTCGGTTGATTGCTAAGCAGAACCGGCGACAAACCACAGCGCTTCCTGGATCGTCGGTTCTGCTTCGCGCACGCCTGGGCATACCCATGCTCCAGACGCAATACATGCCAAAAATCGCCCCCAAGCGCCAGAAAAAGACCCGTGCATTTTCACCGGCAAACACGAAGTCCCCGCGACCGGACGCCTGGAAAGCCAATTCAGCGCGGCTCATCCAGTCCCAGACGCCACAGCCAAAACATCCCAGTGAGAAGAATGGCGTAGTATAACCCAACCGACACGAAGGGCGGCAGGCCGGCCAGCATCCCCAAGTTCGGGGCAAACTGGCCGTGCAAGAACATGGGGATATGCAGGTCGAGCAGCGGGTCGGGGTGGCTGGGAAACGGCGGCGAGGCGTTGGTCAGCGTCGCCAGGGTAGTGATGGCGATGGAATACAGGGCCAGGAGCAGGCCTGTCCTGGGGAACCGGCGGACGCCCAGGGCGCACGGCAGCGCCAATAAGGGAAGGATGGGGGCCAAATATCGCGGTCCCAGCGTCGGCCCGGCCGGCCAGTCCCACGTCCGGCCTGAAATGACAACAATCTGAAGAACGGGCACGGCGTAAGTCAGCCAGAACAGGCGTTTGTCCCTTCCGGCGAGATCCCAATAGCCGGCGCCGGCCATCGCCAGGAAGGGCGACCAGAAAAACAGGCCGCGCGCCGGGCTGAAGAGCAGGTTGAAGGCCGTCTGGGCGTCCGGCCATTTGATGGCGTAGAGGCCCTGCTTCATTTCGGGAAAGGACGCGTTGAGGCTGTAAGGCAGAATGAACGGATGACGGAAACAGAGCCAGCTATAAAGAGGAATCAGGAGCAACGGCGGAATGGCGGCCAGACAAAACGGGATGAGCCGGCGCCATCCGTGAGACATCAGCCACACTCCAATCCCGATGACGATCAGGCCGGAGGTGTATTCGCTGGCCAGCGCCCAGCCGCAGGCGAATCCCGCCAAAAGGTCCCACCGATTGGCCTTTGTCCAAACGGCGACCACGGTGAATCCAGGGAACCTCCTCCAACCGCAGAGGCGCGAATGACGCAGAGGAGCCGCCGCAGCCGAAAGCCCCGCGTGATTCGCGTCTCTGCGTTTGAAGCCGCCCGCTCCTCGGCCTTCCGCGCTCCCCATTCCGCACTCCGCACTCTCAACCCCGCTTCGGCCGTCTTCCATTGTGCATTCTGCGTTCTTCCTTCCGCCTTTAGATGCCGCTCCCCCTTGGCCCTCCTGCATTCCGCACTCCGCATTCCGCACTCCGCACTTCGCCTTCGCCCTCTTCCATTCCGCACTCCGCATTCCGCACTCCGCATTTGGAAGCGCTCCACAGCGCGATCGAAATAAGCCCCACTACCAGCGCGTGGGAAAACATCATGGTGGCGTACGGCAGCGGCGCGGCGCCCAGATAGACCGCCATCGCAGTTATCAAGGCCGCCTTTGCACCAGCATGTTTGGACAACCAAACCAGCAGCAGGGCCACTCCCAACGCCGCCTCAATTGCGTTGGAACCAATCGTGGCGCCCCAACTTGAATAGAGCCAGCCCGCCTTTGAATCCAATCCCACGCCGGTCGCCTTGAGCACGGCCCCGCTCGCCGCAAACGCCGGCCACGCCAGCGCCACCGTTCCCGGCGCCTTATCGCTGTAGTAATGGCCTCCATACTCGGCCACGTCGGGCGTGTTGGCGCGGTAGGCGTCGATCTCGACGTGCCCGTGCGCCAGCGCATGGAGCAGGTCCAGCCGGGACAAAGGCGTCGGACAATGCGCCGGGTCCTGCTGGATATAGCCCGAGGCGAATAGAAACAACAGGGCTGTCCAGAAAGGGAGCGCCGGGATTCTACACCAAGGAAACAGAGGAAACGAGGCACGACGGGGCGCGCGCTGCCTGGGGGCGGCATCGAGTTCTGCGCGATGGTGTTCGTCCATGGGGGCCTCGCTCCAAAAGTCAACGTTTAACCTTGAGGATTCAACGTCAAAGTTCCAGTTCTGATAGCCGCTTTTTGAAGCTTCCGCAGCCCTCCATAGCCTTCCACAGGTTTCCGTAAGTTTCCGTAAGTTTCCGAAGGCCGGATTTTCAAAGGGGGTTGGGTTTGTCCTCGGCGGCGCAGGGGGAGTCGTTGCTGATGGCCGGCTGTACACGGCGTCAAAAATGACTGCTGGGAGTTTGAACAGGAGGAGACAGAGGTAACAGAGTTGCTTCCCTCTCTGTTGCCTCCTGTTCATTCTGGGGTTCAATTCAATCCGCAAAGAATTTGTGTCGTCGTGTATAGCTTGGGTGCCGCCGTTTGAGTTTGGCGGCGTGGGCGGGGCGGGAACTTTGGATACGGGGTGGGGTGCCCGCTTCGGCGGGGCGGATGACGGCGCTGGGCGGATGTTCATGATGTCATTTGATGATTCAGGTCCGGGCTGTCAGGGCCCGGGTCTCTAAGGATGGGGAGGCGTTACGCGGCGGAAATTTTTGGCTTTTGGAACGTGCTGCGGCGGAGGGGCTTAGAGAAAATGTAACCGTTACGCGATCGTTACACTTTAGGTGACATTCAGGGCTGGACACGAAAATTTGGGACGGGCAGGATCGCCTGTTGCAAACGGCGCAAGTCGCCCAGGTCCGCCGCGTTCTCGGCCCGTTTCCAGTAGCTCTGCTTTTTCTTAAACTGCTTGGGCCATTTCCATTTCCAACGCTCGACCCGGCCGTCGGCGAAGGAGAGAATGCCCACGTTGCCGTGCCGCCCGGCGGGGAGGTTGACCCAGCGGTTGTCGGGGTCGGGCCAGGTCAGGAAATGGGCGTCGTCGATGCTGTCTTGATGTTGTCGAAGGTGGTGTCGTAAGGGGCGCTGCTGTTGCCGATCCAGGAATCGGCCGAGCTGCGCCAGATGCCCTGGACGAGGGCGGATTTGTTGGGCGGCACGCGGTCGTTGTTGTCGTTCACATACATGAGCCAGCAGGTCTGGAGCTGTTTGAGGTTGTTGAGGCAGCCGATGGATTGCGCCTTGTTCTTGGCCGCGCTGATGGCGGGCAGGAGCAGGGCGGCGAGAATGGCGATGACAGCGATGACCACGAGCAGCTCGACGAGCGTAAAGCCAACCGGGGCGATTTGCGATTTTAGATTTGCGATTTGCGATTTGTGCCCGAGCCGAACAGGCCCCGTGCGTCTGCCCCCAAAGCCTGGGACGAAACCTCTCCGGCGTATGGCCGGGGTTCTTCCCCGCGCCATTTCATATCGTGGTTCGCAGTTCATATCACAGTCTGACAGGTTGTTCGAAACTTCCTCACGGGATTTGCGATTTTAGATTTGTAGGCTGCACCGGCGCCATCCTTTGTCCCGGAGGGACAGGCGACAATAGCCCAACGTTTCAACGTTGGGCAGGGATTGAACAAAAGCCCTAAGTCCCGGCAGGGACGGCTGAAACGGCGGCGAGCAGCGATCTCGATTCGGCCCTCGGCCGTCCCTGCCGGGACTTAGCCCATTTCCCGCGCCCACCCAACGTTGAAACGTTGGGCTATTCTCGGGCGTGCCTCCGGCACAGAGGCTTGCCATGCCCCGCGTATCGCCCTGGAGCTGCTGTCCGGAGCTATTCTCGGGAGTGCCTCCGGCACAGCGGCCTGCGCCGTCATCGCAGTACACTGGGAGGCGTGCGCGTGAAGACCTAGCATACGTGCCTCCGGCGCCGTCATCGCAATGGCTCACCTGGCGCGAATCGTAAATCGCAAATCTAAAATCGCAAATCCCCCGGCTCTCCCTCATCCCTATTTTTTTGCCCCCATCTTTTTGCCGCTTGGTTCTGGCCCGGCCAGGTCAGGCTTCTCTGCTTTGCGGTTCCGGGCCAGTTCCCTCCTCAGCCGCATCAGCCCGCGCACGTCCTCCCACGCCGTCCGGAAAATCTTCACCCGGCTGTCGCGGTCCTCCGTCCACTTCACCGGCACTTCGGCAATCCGCCACCCGGCCCATTGCGCCCGAACCAGGAGCTCCGTATCGAAGAACCAGCCGTTGTCCTCGACCTGCGGCAGCAGCGTCTGGGCCGCAAACCGCGAGATCGCCTTGAACCCGCACTGCGCATCCGAGCAGCGCAGCCGGCATACCGCCCTCGCCAACCTCACGTAAACCCGCGAGATCAACTCCCGCCGCCAACCCCGGTTTGTCTCCGACCCGGCCATCAACCGCGACCCGATGGCAATATCCGCCCGGCCCGAAGCCACCGCCACCACTAGCGCCGGAAAAGCGTCCAGATCGGTCGCCAGATCCACGTCCATATAGGTGAGCACTTCCGCCTCGCTCCCCAGCCAGGCCCTCTTCACCGCCCCACCCCGCCCCCTCTCCGAGAATTGAACCACCCGCACCTCCGGAAGCTCCCGGCAAAACCGCTCCGCCACCTCCTGCGTCCGATCCGTCGAGCCGTTGTCGGCAATCACAATCTCGAACTCGAACGGGAGCCGAGCGCCATCGCGTAAGAACTGGCCCAAACGGGGCAGGCTCCGCGGCAGGCGGGTCTGCTCGTTAAGGACCGGAAGCGTTACGCTGATCATTGCCCGAGCGACACTCATTTCACCGCCTCTTCCTGAGCCACGGCCAAGAGCGTGGTTGAGGGGCGGGCTCTTTGCCCGCCTCCGGCGCCGCTAATCCCGCGCAGAAACGCATAAACCGGGTAAACCCAGCGGCCCGGCAGCAGGCCCACGGCCACCGCTTGCGCGCCGGTCACCAGCAGCCCGGCAAGCGTCGGTCGGTAGCCGTAGGCGCGCACGGCCTTGACCCGCGCCTTAAGCGTAAGGGCGAAGGCCCGCTTCGGATTCCTCAACGAGACATTGTTCCCGTGCATCCGGTATTTGAGCACCGTCTCCCCAATGTTGGCCAGTTGCCCGTGCTGGAGGAGCCGGAACAACAGCTCCACCTCCTCCGCCGTCGTGGCGCCCGGCGTGTACCACACAAAATCGGGTGGCAACCGCGCACGATTGACCATCATGGCGCCCTGCTGCACCGCCAGGCTGCGGAACATCATCCGCCGGGAAGCCTCCGGCCCCGTGGGAAACCGCTTTTGCCCAAGCAGTTTTCCGGCTCGATCAACGATCTCAACCTGGCCGCCCACCGCCACCACCGCCGGATGGGAGCGCAGATAAGCCGCCTCCCGCTCGAACCGCTCCGGATAGGACACATCGTCCGCGTCCATCCGGGCCACAAGTTCCCCCCGCGCCAGCAGCAGCGCATCGTTGCAGGCCGCCGCCACGCCGCGATGCGGTGCGCCGCGCAAAAGCCGGATTCTCCCATCCGTGGCCACCAGGTTTTCCAGAAGCGCGACGGAACAATCCGTTGAACCGTCGTCCGAGCAGAGCAGCTCCCATCGCGTGTAAGTCTGGCCGCGGATGCTGGCCACCGCCTCCTCCAGGAATTCCGCGGCGTTATAGACCGGC
>JAJYHY010000566.1 GCA_021784555.1 bacterium | reverse complement strand
GGAGAAGGTCTGGAAGCAGTTGAAGCGGGAAGGCATTATGGCGGCGCGCTGTACGGTGGAGCGGCTGATGTCGCGCCTGGGTCTGCGAGGCGCGGTGCGGGGCCGAGCGTTCAAGACAACCATCCCGGCGGAAGCAGCCGAGCGTCCAGCCGACCTCGTTCAGCGCAAGTTCGTCGCGACCCGGCCGAACCAGCTGTGGGTCGCGGATTTCACCTATGTGGCCACTTGGGCGGGGTTTGTGTTCGTTGCCTTCGTGGTTGATGTTTTCGCCCGTCGCATCGTTGGCTGGCGCGTATCGAGCTCGCTGCGCACCGACTTCGTACTGGATGCGCTCGAACAGGCGTTGTATTCGCGCAAGATCACCGAGGGGCTGATCCATCACAGCGACCGGGGTACCCAGTATTTGTCAATTCGTTACACGGAGCGACTGGCCGAGGCCAGCATCGAGCCCTCGGTTGGCAGCACCGGCGACTCGTACGATAACGCCCTTGCCGAGACCATCATCGGGCTCTATAAGACCGAGGTCATTCGCAAGCGGGGACCCTGGCGCACCCTGGACGCGGTCGAATTCGCGACGCTCGAATGGGTCGACTGGTTCAACAACCGGCGGCTACTCGGGCCGATCGGCAATGTCCCGCCTGCAGAATTTGAGCAGGCGTATTATCATCAGGCGGGTCAGGCTATGGCGGCCTGACTCAAACAAACGAGTCTCCGGGAATACCGGGGCGGTTCAGAATACGCTACAGGCGGCGGTCCGGCGGCTTGATAAATTGCTGACTGCCAAAAACGGTAAGATCATCAATATTGCAGAGCAGAAATAACCTGCTCCGGTTGCTTGCCGGAGAAGGCGTCCTGGCTCGCACCATCTTGGGGTTTTATGCAGTTGGAAACGAGGGGGGAAAATCATCAAGGGAAAGGCAAAGGGCGAGGAAGTGGTACCCTGAAGAGCCGCACGTTGGCAGCTTGTGACTTATAAGCTACATTCTATGCAGACATACCCCCTTGAAATTGATTATTACGTCTCCAAACTGGCCGGAAGCCATTCAAGGAATGGTTGGAAAGTCTTCAGGATGCCCAGGGGCGGACCGAGATTCGCGTGCGTTTAGACCGGGTCCGGCTCGGCAATGTTGGTGATAATCGCACGGTGGGAGAAGGAGTCACGAGCTGCGTATCGATTATGGTCCGGGATACCGCGTTTATTTCGGCCAGGAAGGGAATCGATTAATCCTCCTTCTGCTGGGAGGCGACAAGTCGTCGCAACCGAAAGACATCGCCAGGGCAAGGAATTTCTGGCGGGATCACCAGAGGAGAACGGGTCATGGCGAGATGACACCCTATCAACAGGATCTGCTCAAGTCCCTCAAAGATCCATGTAAGGCCGCCGCCTATCTCAATGCCGCCATCGAGGAGGGAGACCGCGCCGTTTTTCTCCTGGCTCTCCGGAATGTACCCACGGAGGTATGGCCACCCTTGCAGAAAAAAGCCGTCTGAGCCGTGAGAGCCTTTACCGGATGCTGTCTAAGCGGGGGAATCCTGAGATAAAGAGTCTCTACGCCCTCCTCCAGGCCATGGGCCTACGTCTTGCGATTGAAGCCGAGGAACATGAGTGTCCAGCCTGACCCTATCCCGTCCATGTTTGTGACTTGCCAATATGGTCAAGCCAATGAAACATAAAAGGACCTTCGTTCCTTATGCCCATTCGCGTTCGCATCCTGCTGGTATCGCTGATCGCCATCATTGCGGTGGGGGCCGCCTTCTACCGTGAATACGCCCAAAATCGGGCGGACGTCGCCTCTCTGGTGACGGAAAAAGAGGTGATCCGGGGGGAGAGAGGAATCTCCACCGTCATCCTGCACTTGCAGCGGGAGCGTGGTCTGAGCGCCGGATTTCTGGTCGATGCCTCGCCAGAGTACCGCCGACTGCTCGACCCCCAGCGGGCCGACACCGACCAGGCGTTGGACAACATAGCGGAAAGCGGGCTCGTTTCCAACCGGGAGAGGGCGGATCTAAAAACCTCCACCCGGCGCCTCCGGGACCGCATCGACCACGGGCAGGCGGATTGGGATGAGGTGCGCACCGGGTACACCGCTTGGATCACCTTGTTTCTCGATGCTATTGCCCAAAAGGACCACGGCACCTGGTCCCTGACGATGAAAAGTCCCCTGTACCCGATCATCGACTTGGCCGCCGCCCAGGAAAATCTCGGCTTGGCCCGCGCCACTCTCTACCGCATTATCACCCGCGGCCATGTGGAGGCGGCGGAACGGATCGCCCTGGCGCGCTATTATGGCGCCCTCTCTGAAAACATCGTCTTCTTTCAGCGCGATACCCGCCCGGCCGTGAGGAAGCAATATGCGACCCTGGTCCAGCCGGAGCTGCACCAATGGGTCCTGGAGCAGATCGAGCACGTGCTGCTCCAGCCCGGCTCGGGGCCCCTGCCGGAGGCGGGCCATGCGGCCTCACTCCGGTGGTGGGCCAAATCGACCGCACTCATCGACCAGCTCAAGCAAGTCGAGGACGGGATCTATACGACCAAGCTCGGAGAGCTCACCAGCATGATCGCCTCCCGCCGGGCGGCCCTCGCGCGCTATGCGGTGGTGGCGGTGGCCACCACGGTGCTGGTGGGAGCGCTGGCCCTCTTCGCGGTGATGCGCATCCTCACCGCGCTCCCGATCCTTTTGCAGACCATGGGCAGGGTGATGGAAAAAGAGGACTTCGGGGTCCGGATCTACACCGGCTCCAACGACGAATTTGAGCGGATCGGCACCTCCATCAACTTCCTGCTCGACTATACCGAGGCCGTCATCAAACAAAAGGAGGTGCTCGCTTCCACCGACCTCCTCACCCAGCTCGACAACCGGCGCCGTTTCCACGAGCGGGTCGAGCCGGAGCTTCGCCGCGCCGACCGTTACCAGAAAACGACCTCGTTCATCCTCTGCGACATTGACCACTTCAAGTCGGTCAACGACCAGTTCGGCCATGACGTCGGCGACAAGGTCCTGTCCTCCCTAGCGGCAGCGCTGCGGGAGAACGTGCGAGAATCGGATATCCTGGCTCGCTGGGGCGGCGAGGAGTTCATTATCATGCTGCCGGAAGGCGGCCCGGAAGCGGGTCGGGATCTGGCGGAAAAATTGCGGCAAAAGGCGGAACAGTTGGACGTTCCCGGCGCGGGGAGGATCACCGTCAGCTTCGGGGTGGCCGCGCGCCTCCCCGGGCAGAGCTTCGGGGAGGTCCTCAAGCGGGCCGACGCCGCCCTCTATACCGCCAAGAAGGAAGGGCGCAACCGCGTTTGCCTGGCCGCGTAACTGATCTCTGCAGTGCGGGCGAGGGGACGCCCTTCACATTTGAACATTCGAAGGCTATTCTTCCTCCGGTATACCCCTCCTAGAGAATCACCGCATTTCAGGAAACCGCGCACCACCTCAGGAACAACCGGGCGCTAACCATCGTCCTTGATAAACTTGTCGCCGTACTGCGCTGGAAACCTTCAAAATGCTCATGAAGCAAGTGCCACAAGGGAGAGGATTTTGGCTCTCGCGGGA
>JAJYHY010000165.1:2055-17629 GCA_021784555.1 bacterium | reverse complement strand
GGGTTCGTCCGCCCTCTTTGACGCGACAATAAAATACGCGGCCGCGCATTTTATTGTCGCGCCCCCTGGCTGGCAAACCTTGTGGGGGCGACAACTTCGTGTGGGCGGGTGCGTCCCTGGCCAGAGCGGTTCCCAAGGCATGGGGGGCCGATTCGAGGGCGAAGAGTTGGGGCGTTGGTGAGGTTTGATCGCCGAGATTATCGCCAAAATGTGAGTCATCTCTTTGGCCGGGGCCCGGCGGGATGCGTCTGTCCGATTCCGATTCTTTACAGGGAGAGGGCCGGGCGGAAGCCGCCCGGCCCTTGTTAGGTTAGACCAATTTGGCGCTAATGGCCAGTGACTCGGCCAAGCCTCCAAGCCTACTGCTGGACGCGATAGAATGTCGCCTGACCCGTGGGGGTCACCACATACGGGCTGGTGGCGCCGGTGACCGCAGAATAAGCGCCGTTGACGGTTGGCGAGGAAACGAGGGTGCCGGTCGTCCAGGAAATCGTCACCTTGCCCGTTGACGGGTCGGTCGAGATGCTCAGCCCTGGGTTGAAGGCGGTGGTGACATCGCCGTAATCGCGGAACTGGGCCAGGAAGGTTCCCTGATCGGCCGCGACAGAGATGTTGCCGTTCTCGGGCGAGAATTCCGGCCCGACATAGACGGTGTCGGGCATGGGGGTCTTTGACTGGTCATCCACGCCCCAGGTGGTGGAGCCCATGTTGAGCCAATTCACGCCGTCGTCGCTGCGATAGATGGTGAAGGTCTGGCCCACGCGCTTAATCCGGCACCAGGCATTGGGATACTGCGGCACGCCGTTGTTACTGGTCAGCGCCGAACTGGAATTGCCGCCTGTGTCCAGACGGCGGTTGCCTTCCCAGGCCGCGTTGCCCGGGCCGCCCAAGGTCATGCCAACCGGATTGACATGGCATTTCTGGTAGCGTCCCGCCTTGCCGTCATACGGAGGCGTGCTGCTGCCGCTGCCAGTCTGAGTCGCCCGGTCCACGCCGAAGTTAAGCACGTCGCGCACCACCAATCCGGCGCGGGCCCACGTGCTGGAGCCGTCCTGGTAGATGACACGCACCTTCTTATCGAAGTCGCCGGTGACCGGCTGATAGACGAAGGTGGCCTCGTCGTACTGGGCCCACTCGGCAATGCCGTCGCTATAGACATCCCAGCCGTTGGCGGCAACGGGCACAACGGCGTTTGGGCCGCCGAGTTCATTGGCGCCCACCACGCCCCATTTCATCGCCGTGTTGACAGTGAGGGGAATGGTAGTGGCGGCCATCTTGTTGCCGTAGATGTCCGAGAGGTTGTTCAGGGTGAGCGTGGCGCTGCCGGTCAATCCGGTGACCTTCAGCAGGACGCTCTCCTTTGGAATCATGACTAAGGGGTTCTGGGAGTCGGCCGTAAACCGGTTGGTGTATTCGGTCAGGCTGGCAATCGTGCCGGAGGAGATGGAATAGCTGGACAGTTGGGTGATGGAGGCCACGTCCATCGGTTTGTCAAAATCAACGCCCACATCGACCACCGTGCTGTCGTCCGAGTCCACCATCGCCCCTGCCGAGGCGGTCGGCGGCGTGGTGTTGGCGGTGACGGTTACCGTGGCGACGGAACTGGTCGCTGAGAGGAAGGCCATCGTGGCAATGAGCCGGTACTGCGTGCCGTCATCCGACGCGGTAAGCAGTGAGGTGGTGTAGGAGGCGCTGGTGGCGCCGGAGATGTCTTGCCAGGCGGAGCCGCCCTTAGGGGCCGTTTCCCACTGATAGAACACGTTGGTCCCATAAGGTGAGGCCGCCGCCACTCCCGCGGAGAACGTGGCGGTGTTTCCGGCTTGGGCGGTGGCGTTCTGAGGTTGCTGCGCGAAGCTCAGGCTCATGCCGGTCGGATCGACATAAGAGCCTATGACGCTGCCGGTCAGCCGGGGCGCGTCGCCGTCCACCGGGTCGGCCTCGTCCGCCAGTTTATAGGTGGCGGCGAAGTCATCGGCGCCGGACCAACTTGGGTCCTGATGGACTTCGATCATGTAATACTTCTGGCCCGCCTGGAGCGTGATAGGACCGTAGTAGTTGTCGGAGCGGTTGACCGACATGTCCGTGCCGCCCTGGCCGGTCATCCAGTCCCGCGGGTTGGTCCAACCGCCGTTTTCGCCGGTGATCTGGTAGCGGTTAGCCGGATCTTCATCCGAGCTGAGGAAGAGCCACCAGTGATCGGCACCGCAGGTAAGGAAGACGTAGTCGCCATTCGTGGGCGCAATGAAATAGCCTTCGATAGTATCGATGTAATCCCGCGCTGGGTCGGCGGTCGCATTGCGCCCGCCGAAGGAATGGTTTGGGTACTCCCAAATGTTCAGCAGGTCGGTCCGGTCCGGGTTATTCGGGAAGCGCGGGTCACTGAACAGGTCGTTAAAGGTCGTGTTGTCCCCGAAGCCCAAGTACTTCTTATGCACGACGGTGCCGGTGACAAAGATATAGGTTGTAAACTGGACCTTGGTGTTGGCCGCGATCGTGTTGGGGGTGTAGGCCATGTCCTGGACGCCGTTGATGGTCAAGGTGTAACTGGTGTCCTGGGCCAGTGTGCTGGTGGTCAAGGTCACGGTGGAGGCATCGACGCGAGAGGCCGCGATTACACTTGCACCCTGATCCAGCGAATAATTCGCGGCGTTGAGGGCGGTGTCGCTCACCGGTTCGGAGTATTTCACCAGGACGGCGGTAAAGGTGGTGTCCCCGGAGGCCTTCACTACCGTCGGAGGGGTGGTGTCCTTGTTCACGGTCAAAGTGGCGGCGGGGGAGGTGATTGAGCCGGCGTCGTTGGTGACCTTAACGGCAATCTTGGCGTTGTTGTCGCTGTAAAGGACGGGGGATAACGTGAAAGTCCGGTTGGTAGCGCCCGCGATGTCGTTGCCATTCTCCGTCCATTGGAAAGTGAAGGGGCCGCTCCCATCGACGCTGACACCAAAGGAGGCGGAGGCGCCTTCATCGGCGGTAACGTCCTGCGGAGCAATGGTTACGGTCGGCGCGACGGGCGCTCCGGCAGGGGTAGAGTCGATGCTCAGGGCACCGATGTCGGTCTCCTCGCTGAGGCCGCCGCACCTGGCGGAGATATTATAGCTCAGGTTGGTGGGCCCCCAACCCGGCAGGAAGAGGTTGGAATAGACCACTTGATCACGGTAGGCGACATAGAGCGTGGAATTGCGCTTGAGCTGGATGACCACGTCTTGTAATTGCGAATTGTCCATGTTGGTCACAGCCATTTTTGTGTGCGCGATCTGGGTGCCGTAAAGATACACGTCCACCGCCGGCCCGTCATTGCTCGTATAGGTGTGAAAGGAAACCGCCACGCCGCTCCCGTCTCCCGTTTCACTATTCACGGCGGTGACGCTCACAGAGGGGCCGAAGCTAAAGGCCAGGCCATCCGCGGGAGTGGAGGTGCTGGGTCCGAACTGGAGTTTGAATTTGGCGGTGAAGCCCTCGACCGGCATACCGAAGTCGAAGTCATAAGGGCCCAGAGAACCGCTGGTGCTGACTTGGTTGGTGGTCAGTTGGGCGATTTGCCGGGTAGTGTCAATGACGGGAAACCAACTGCTGCCGTCGGGCATGGAGCCGGTGCCGTTGAGGCTGAAGGTTGATGTATCTTGAGTGGTGAAGTCGGCTGTGAAGCTTCCACCGTAGGCGGTCGCCCCGGTCAGCAGAGCCACCGCGCATAGTTTGAGGATTGGTCTCTGGAGTGTTTTCATTAGGGGATTGAGTTTTTTATTCTGCGCCATTCAGCGCGCCTTTATTAGACCCGCTTTGCCGCCACGCGCCTCTACGGCCGTCCATGAATCGGGACCGAAGAACGCGTTCACCAACAGCAAGCCACGAGCCACAGCCATCGTTTTTACCAAATGGACCGAAGTCAAGCAAGCACATTTTCGGCGTTGGGGTCACATCTCAACATTTGACAATTTGCATTGGACAAACGCTGGGGTTCACGTAATTGTCAAATGTTGAGATGTGACCCCAGATTTGCTCGGCAGCGCCTTTCCGGCTAGGTTTTGCGCCGGTGATTGCCTCCGTTAAGAGTGATTATGCAGCCAGGGCGGTGCTCGGGCTGAGCCGGCATTTCCCCACCGGTCAGGCGGTGCGGGTCGAGCGCCTGGCCGCCGACCATGCCCTTCCGGCCAACTACCTTATCCAAATACTGCTGGAACTGAAGGCCCACGGCCTGGTTCGGAGCGTGCGTGGCAAGGAGGGGGGGTACCTGTTGGCCCGGCCACCGTCGCAAGTCACCCTCGGGGATGTCCTGCGTGCGCTGCATGGCGCGGTGTTTAGCACGCCCGCGCTGAGCGACCCCGCCTGTCCGTGCGAATTGCAGCGCGCCTGGCAGACGCTGCAACAAGCGGTCGAAACCGCCTCGGACGCTGTGACGTTCCAGCAGTTGCTCGATGAGAGCGCGGAGAGGGAAAGGATGTACTACATTTAGACCAACCGGGTCAACGAAAAGAGAATTGACCAGGGAGGCAGACCGTTGGAATGTTGGCATGAACCGATATGAAAACAGCGTATGAACTGGCCATGGAGCGGCTGAGCAAGACCGCGCCAACCGTGAAGCTTACTACCGAGCAGAAGCTGCAGATTGCCGAGTTGGAATCAAAATACGCCGCCAAGCTCGCGGAACGCGAGTTGCTCCTCAAAGGCGAAATCAGCAAAGCAGCCGAACGCGGCGAATATGAGGAGATCGAGAAGCTGGAAAAACAATTGGCCAGCGACCGGACCTCCCTGCGAGCGGAGCTGGAGGAAAAGAAGGAGAAAGTGCGGCAACAGAAGACCCGCGGCGGGACGTGAGGGGCGTATCGCGGCAAGTACCCCCCACATCTCTACTAGGGAGGCTCCGCCTCAGACCATTTTTTCCACGTCATTGGGCATTTTTCATTAGGCATTGGGCATTGCCAATGAGTAATGCTAAATGCCCAATGCCTAATGAAAAATGCCGCCGGGGCCCGAAGGTGAGTCGGTCCTTCTAATTTCCTTGCCAGGTGACCCGGAGTCCTTAGCATCAGCGCCCTCTGCGCACGGGTAGAGCAGAGTCTTTAAATCATGAAGAACTATAACATTGCGGTGATTGGCGGTGATGGCACCGGGCCGGAAGTCGTCCGCGAAGCGGTCAAGGTGCTCGATGCCGCCGCCGCCAAATTCGATCTGAAGTTCAATTACACGAACTACGACGTTGGCGGTGACCGCTATCTCCGAACCGGCGAAGTGCTTCCGGACAGCGTTCTATCTGAGTTGCGGCGCTTCCCCGCGATTCTGCTGGGGGCCATCGGTCACCCGGAGGTGAAGCCGGGCATCCTGGAGAAGGGTATCCTGTTGCGAACGCGATTTGAGCTCGAACAGTACATCAACCTGCGCCCGGTCAAACTCTATGACGCCCGGTTCTGTCCGTTGAAAGACAAGAAGCCGGAGGACATTGATTTCGTGGTCGTGCGCGAGAACAACGAGGGCCTTTACACCGGCGCGGGCGGCATCGTGTTCAAGGGAACCCCGAATGAGGTCGCATTACAAGAAAGCGTGAACACCCGGCGCGGCGTGGAACGGTGCCTGCGGTTCGCCTTTGAGTTCAGCCGCAAGCGCGCCAAAGGAAAGAAGCTGATGCTGTGTGGCAAGACCAATGTGCTGACCTACGCGTTCGATTTGTGGGAGCGCGCCTTCCATGAGATTGGGCAAAACGACTACGCGGACATCAAGCGGGAATACGCGCACGTCGATGCCACCAGCATGTGGTTCGTTAAGAACCCGGAGTGGTTCGACGTTATTGTGACCGATAACATTTTCGGTGACATCATCACGGACCTGGGCGCGATGATTCAAGGCGGCATGGGCATCGCCGCCGGGGGCAATATCAACCCGTCCGGCACCAGCATGTTCGAGCCGATTGGCGGCAGCGCGCCGAAATATAGCGGCAAGGGCGTTATCAATCCGCTGGCCGCCATTTGCGCGGGCCAGATGATGCTCGATTTCCTGGGCGAGACTGCGGCTGCCAAGGCCATTGAGGCGGCGGTCATGAAAGTCGTCCGCGAAAAGATCCAAAGCCTGAGCGCCGGCAAGATGGGCTGCACGACTTCGCAGGTCGGAGACCTGGTGGCGGAGGCGGTCGGCTGATGGAGTGATGGAGTGGTGAGGCAATGAGAAGGGGGAAATGGGGTAATGGAGGCGCCGGTCCTGCCACGTCCGGTCAGGGCAGCGGTGGGTGGAGCGGAGCAGGCCCACGCCGGCCCGCCCCTTGTCAAGAACTGGGGCCTGCGCTCCTGTCATGCCGTAGTGGGGTCCCAGACCCCTGTTAACAAGTCTTGAAGTTCAACAACTCTAGCCGCGGACGGAATTACGAGAAGACAGCGTCCACGTCCACGCTCACGCCAAGCACCGGGTCCGTAGCGGTGCCCGTGGTGAAATGCTTTGTCGCGCCGTCCGGGAGGTAAATCGACAATGCATGAGCCGGGGGTGTGACAACCCAGCAACTCTTGACTCCGTGGGCGAAATAAAGGTCGAGCTTCTGCATCACGTCGTGGGAGCCCTGCTCGGGTGACAAGATCTCAACGACCAGCAGCGGCGGCTGTGGTTGCGCGATAACATCGTGCCGCAAATCTATGGGTGCGCTCCGGGGATAAAGCGAAATGTCCGGCGTGTAGCGCCGCCCTTGGATTTGGAGCGTCAATTCGCTGTGTACCCGGTAGTCCTTGTTTCTCGAGAAACCCACAATGATGTTCGACTGAACCCACGAGTGATTGTAACTCGGCATTGGTTTGCCCCTTTCCTCTTCGTAACTGAGGGCGCGCGGTGCGATGCCCTTGCTCTCAATGGTTGCAGTATCCATGCAGACAGTCTATCACGCGCCAAGTTCGCCACAAAGCGTATTCTTTGGCTGATGCCTACGGGCGTCTGGCGGCACTGGGGAGGTCGGAGAGGCTCGATCGGCGGTCCCTCTCAAAAAAGCGGGCGGACCCCTGACGAATCTTTCATGCATACACACGAAAGATTGGTCGCAAACTCAACGCGGCGATCTGGACCGAAAAATCACGCATGTATGCACGAAAAATCGGTCCAGCACGTCCGGCAGCCCGCGCGGGCGCTTGGGGCAATGAATGAACGCCTACTCGCCTACTTTCCACTCCAGGATTCCGCCGGAGAAACCGGGCCGGAGTTGGGCCTCGATCTTCAGCCCGGTCGTGCGGATCGGCTCAAACCTCAGGCGGTTGTAGGCATTCAAGCGTATACCGTAAGCGGAAGCGGCCTGAACCGGTTCCCATCGCTCGCCGTCCTGGTAAAGGAGCTTCCAGGACTGCGGCACGCGGCATTGGCCGTGGCCGGTGTCATCGAACCAATACACCTCGACTTTGGATACTTGCCGTGGTTTGCCAAAGTCGTATTGAACCCACTCGCGGGTACCGCGGTGGTCCCACCAGGTGAATCGCGGGATGCTGTGGTCATTGGAGTTCTTGGGTTCTTTGCCGTCGATCATCGCCTCAACCGAGTCGTTTGGGCCGCAGTGCGAGGCTGACACGGGCGGAACCTTGGGCGCCACCCACTGGTGGGCGTCCGGCCCCTGGCCAATTACCGGGAAGGCTGAAATGCGCAGCCGGGCGGCGCCCATGGGAATAAGCCTAACAGTCTGGAGAGGCTGAGCGGATTTGGTAGGGCTGGCCTGGAGCTTGCCGACCATGCCGAAGCGGTCGAGCTTCCAGGCGGGGATTCTGCGAGCCTTCGCAAGGAGCTCAACAGGCGCCGTATCGGGCGTGAAAGGCTGCATAGCGAGCGGGCCGGTCTTCTTGACCTCCTTGAATGAGCCGGCGGGGTCTTCCTGGTTGAGCACCAAGCCATAATTCCACGGCGTAGAGGGGAAGACCTCGTATTCGGGCCATTCCGCGGTGCCGCCGCATTGTTGCCAGCGTTCGCCGATGTCCAGAGAAAAGGTCAGGGGACCATAATTGACGGAGACCGCGTTATGGTTCTTCGTCCATTTCTGAACGGCCACGTGCATTGGGAGCTCGAGTTTGACTTTATCGCCCGGCTTCCACGTCCGCTCAAGGACGACGTAGGAGAGCGGCCTGGCGTCAATTGAAACGGGTTCTCCGTTGATTTCAATGGCGGGCGCCGAACACCAGCGCGGAACGCGGAGATAAAGCGGGAAGGCAACCGCCCGGGCGCAGGAGAGCTTGAACCGGACTGCTTGGCTGAAGGGGTACTCCGTTACCTCATCGAGCTTGACCTTGGCTCCATCTCCGACCAATGCCGAGACCTCGCTGGCGGAATAGAGGGAGGCGCACAGCCCGCCATCCTCGGTGGCCAGCCATAGTTCTTCGGCGTAGTAGGGCCAGCCGTGAGAGACGTTGTGCTGGCAGCAGCGATAGATGCCATAAGGGCTGTAAGCAAACATGCAGCCGCCGTTCTGGATTTCAGGCGACTTGTTCCGCGTGTCCAATTGCACCTGGTTGGCGCAGGTCAGGTAATGGAGGGCTTTGAGGTTGGGGGTCAGGGCGGCGGGAAAAGTGTTGAAGGCGATCTGCTCGCAGCGGTCAGCCCAAAGCGGGTTGCCGGAGATCTTGGTGAGCATCTCGAAACTGTGCATGAACTCGACAATGCCGCATGTTTCGAATCCCTGGCGCGGGCCGGTGTAGCCGGGCCGGCAGTTCTCATCGCCGGCAAAACCGCCGCCGGGAAACTGCCCGTAGATGCCCATGACCGTATCGTAGTTGCGCTCGGCATCCTGGAGCAGGCGCGGATTATGCGCTTCCTGGTAAAAGATGGCCGGCTCACGAAAACCCTCGGCGATGTTGACGTTATGCCAATTGATAACGCCCGTGTCCCATCGGGCCATGTTGTGGTGAATCTTGCGGGCCAAGCCCAGGAGAAACCTGTCTCCTGTCCGGTTGTAGAGCCAGTAGATAGTCTGGATGTTGTCGCCAAAGCGAATTTTGGGCCAATAGCCGGCGCCAAAGTCTGAGGCAGGCAGGGAGTTGAGCCATTGAAAATACCGGGTGAGAAACGGCGGCACTCTGGCGTCGTGGGTGTATTCGTAAAAAGACTGGAGGGCGTTGCACATCACGATATGCGGCCACAAGTCCGGCTTCCCATTCAGGCCGGTGCGATTTGCCCGCGGTCCGAAGTAGCCGTCCGGTTCCTGGCTGGAGAGGACGGCGTCGATCCATTTGCGAGCGTCGTTAATGATGCGCTGGTTTCCCAGCACGTAGCCAAGGTCGCCGAAGCCCTTGAGCCAATAAGGGACTTCTTCCCAGCCAAATTGGCCCTGGCCTTCGGGCGAGGCCCAGGCGCTGTCCTTGAAGTTGCACCACTTCGAGAGGTCTTCCAGGTGGCCGGTCATACCGTCGGCTTCCAGTTCGAGTTGGTGACGGAGCCAGCCTTTCGGGGTGATAGCGCCGATGGGCAGCTTGAGCAGCGGGCTGGGAACGAGCGGCGACCGGTTGCCGGTATAGAACGGGTTGGAACGTGTCGTTGGAGGCATTTGAACCGTCCGAACCTCGACTTGAGCAGAGCCCGCAAACCCATTCGGGCAGCATTGCGGAAGACCAACCGCCAGCAGGCCGGCAAGGCAGACAATCCGAACGCCCCCCCGACGCCGTAATGTGGAATGGACGTTGGAACCCTTCGTGTCGTGATTCGATTCGCGCATGACCGAAGAGTAGCGGCCTCGACGGGACTTTCCAAGACTGTTCTCGCCGGGGGGGAACAAGCACCTAAGTCAGTTTTGGGGCCGGACGGTTCGAGCTCGAGCCGCATCGGCCGCCGATCGGAGCGGGGTCGGGTTTAGGCGCTCATACTCTTGCAGGAATCGCTCAAGCAGGGGAAGATCCAGGATGTCCTTCTCGCGCCCGCTCGCCCGTTTGCTGGCAATCACGTCTCGCAGATTGGCTATTCGGAAGCCCTGGACGGTTAAGGAACGCGCCTTTGCCTCCGCAAACCCTCGAATCCCGTCCGGCGCAAAGACCAAGTCCAGGTCGAATGGACCTGACTTTATCTGAACGAAATCGTTGCCGTGGAGGATTGCCTCTTCGAGCTCGCCAGACAATTCGAAGCCCGTCGCGCGCAGGGCGCGGACGATCCTCTCGCCGTTTTCCCGCGTGCGGGCTGGGAAGACATCCACATCCTGCGTCATGGCGGGGAACCCAAGCAGGATAGCCGCTCCCTTGCCGATGAACAGGTAGTCCACTCCTTCCCCCGCGAACGCGTTGGCGATGAGTCTGGCTTGTTCAGGTTGGAACTGGGGACGAGTCACTTGGCGGGGCGTTTGAAGCCGAGGTAATCAGGCAGTTGAGCTTCGCACCAGGCTCGATAATCGGCCATCGTATCAAAGACGCGCCAGGGGGCGTCATCCAGCACGGGCTTGTACATGCGGAAGAAGCCAAAGCGGATGCGTTGCTCCAGTGGCCGCTGCATTTGACGGCGGCACTGCTCACGAAACTCCTGCCAGCCTCTGTCCTCGTTCGCTTCGCTCATGGCCACAGAGTAGCAGCTCCGACAGGGCTTTCCAAGCCCCCGCTTTAAGCGAGCGACCTTATCCCGGCCATCGCGTCAATACCGAGAGCACCGAACATAACACCAGGAACAGAAACAGGATGGAATATACCTGGAAAGGAAAGTCGAACCGGGCGTGGAGCATGCACCCGCCCAGCGCCAGCCATGCCAGAATGACAAAGCGCCGGCCCCCGTGAATCCCTCCCGGACGAAACCAGCGCCACAGCACCGTCAGAAGCGCCGCCCCAATCAGCGCGCTGCCCACCCAGCCAAATGTAATCCGGGTCTCCAGCCAGTCATCATGCAACTGAATCCAATACGGCTGGCCTGGGGGCAAATAAAGCTGGAACACCGTGGCAAAAGTGTTGGGGCCGGTTCCATACCAGGGGAAATCCGCGGCCATGGGCCGGGCTTGGGCGTAGGTCGCCTCACGTCCGGCCATCCCCTGCTCAATCTCCGAGGAACCGAGCCGAGGTTGGAGACTGCCCCACCCAAACTCCAGTCCCAAGGCCAGGGAGGTCGCCACAAAGACAAGCACGAACACAGGAGTCATTCGTTTGCCACCTCCGTTGGCAGGGGCCGTCGTGATCCTTTTCGTGAGCGTCACGGCAGGTGCGCCGGATAGGTGTTGGACGTTCAAGGCGCTCTCGCTGGGAACCTCACCTCCACCGGCGACTCGTCCCTCATGCAACCGATGGTCGCCCATCCGGTGCTCCGCAAAGAGAAACTCGGTGACAGAGAGAAACACGCCGGCCGCCACCAGAATCGCTACCGCCACGAATGCGGCGCCACGGCTGGTCGAGATAATGCAAGCCGCGGCCATGAGGGCCGCGCAGGCCAAGAGCACATGATGTCCACCCCCCAAGGCCACGGCAGGGTTGCTCAGGCCGGGCCCCGCGTGCTGCCGGAAGCCGAGGCGCCAGAAATTCCATTTGAACGAGTGGTGGCTGTGGCGCCTTCTCGACCGGTGGCGTCCGCGGTGGCGTGAGCTCATAGGCACTGGGGTTGGCTCCCGGTCCGCCTGAACCGTCTCGGTGCTCTCCCGGGCGCTGCTTCTCTGGCGGGACCGGTTTAGGGTCCACCAGAAGCCCAGGCACACTGGCCACAGCAGGTTAAGGTACTGCGCGCCATTGGAGCGATAGGCATAAGGTCCAAGTTGGGTGAGGGCCGTTTTGTGAATATGCGGCATCACCAGCCAGAGCAGTTTCCCCGTGCCCGATAGCCGCTGCGCGATGCACTCCGCCCCGAGCACACCGCCGTTGACACACAGCACCCAGAGCAGCCGGCGCAATCGGGCCGGAAACAGCCACCCGACCGGCGGCTTTGAACTGGACGAAGAGCCATGCCCTGTTCGCGCTTCAGTATCGCTTTTGCCCAGCAGCCAGTCATGCGCAGCCCAGAAGGCGCAAGCCAGGGCCAGGTAGTTCCAAAAGGCCGCCCAGGTGCGGGTGCTGTCAAAGCTGTGGGGCAGCCAGCTAATGCAAGAGTGATAATCAAACCCCAGTTCCCGCGGATTGTAAGTGGCCCGAGCATTAACGGCGCTCACCAGGCAATAGCCGAGGATTGCGACCGTGAGCCCAGCCAGAACGAAAATGGGCTTGTTGCCGGCGTGCCGCCGCGCCGATGCGGGCTTTCCGCCGGCCTTGAGGTTTCGCGGTGCCGTGGCTTGTTGTCCCCACCGGGACGGCTCATAGCCCTTGAACCAGCGGATGGCGAGTTTGGGCAACAGAAGCAGGCCCAGGGCGTAGCCGGCAAAGTTCATGGTCCAAATCGACCATGGCTGGGTCGTGCCGAACGCCCATGGGCTGAACAGGATCATCGCGTAGAGCAGCGGCTCGGTCAGGCCATCCGCCGCGCGATAAACCAGGATGTCGATGGTGCCAAGAGTTCTCATGCGCATCTTGCTTAGGCGCGAAGTATGGAGCATGAGTCGAGAAAGGTGAATCGCAAACCGCTCCCATATAGCGACGCCCGCGCGGGGGAGTGAAAGCGGCAGAGGACCGCCGCTCTCCAAGACGCTATCGCGATGTCCGGGGCGCGGCTAATTCCGCCAGGTTTTGGAGTGCGGCAGTCCTCTGCCGCTTTGGCAGTGGCTGGCGATTAACCGACGGATTTATCGCACCTACAGGTGGGCTTCGCCTTGACAAAGCAAGGGTTTTCGTGCATCGAAAGGAACATGAAATTTCTCTTTTTGCTTTGCATCGCTGGGATCGGAGCCTCCATGCCAATCTCCTCTACGGGAAAGACCGTTGCGCGAATTGCCGCGGAGGGAACCAGGGGCGGGGCAGGAGTAGGGCAAGCCCAGGGAGTAGCGGCTGGCATCCAAGCTATGACTTCGAGCGGCCAAGGCGCAAGAGAGGGCAGGGGATTGCGCCTGCTGGATACCGAGGGGACGATGGAGGGCGTCGGCTATCGTTTCGTGATTTCCAATGGCGTGGCACGCGTGCCCGTGGTCGTAGTAGGAGGCACTCCGTATCAGATGGGCTGGCAGATCGGGCATCTGATGAAAACGGAAATCCGGGAGTTCCTTCCCTCGGCGCTGGCTAGACTGGAGGCGGGCGAGGGGATTTCGGATGAATCGCTGGACAAGGTGTGGGCAACCACGGCGGCCTACACCGACGACCGCTTTGAGCAGGAGTTGCTTGGCATCGCGGACGGAGCCGGCATCCCTTTGCGCACGGTGCAACATGTTCAGTGCCTGCCGCTGCTCATGCCTTATTCATGCAGCAGCATCGCCGCCTGGGGCAAAGCGACCGAAGATGGGCATCTCTATCAGACGCGCGACCTGGATTGGTCGATGAAGGCCGGCGCGCACAATTTCCCGGCCTTGGTGGTCTATCTGCCGGCTCATGGCATCGCGCACGTCATTCCGACTTTTGCCGGAGTGGCCGGGGCCAACTGCGGAATGAACGCCGACGGCTTGGTTCTCTCGGAAATGGGAGATTCGCCCGCAAGGGATGAGCCTTACAACGTCCACGCCCCGCATTTTATGACTTGGTTCCGGACGCTGCTCTGGGACGCGCCGAATCTTTCGAGCGCGCTGGATATGTTCCGGAGCCTGCCGCTGACCAAGAGCTATCACTTTGTCTTTGGCGACGGGAGAGCGGAGCACCGGGCAGTCAAGATCCGTCTGCGGGCGACCAAGGCCGCCGGGGAACGGGTGTGGATCTGGAAGGATGACGATCCCTCGGATGAGCTGGCTCCTAACGTGCTGAAGGACGTGGTGTACCAGGATGAAGGCCGGGGGGCCTTCCCCTTGCTCAAGAAAGATTATGGGCGGCTCAATGGCGAGCGCCTGGAAAAGATCGCCTGCGCCATCCCCATCCGCGGAGGCAATGTGATGGACGTGGTTTTTGATGCCACCGCCCTGAGGCTCTGGGTCTCCTACGCCGCTGGAAGCACCGAAGCCTATCGGAGGCCCTTCGTGTTCCTGGATTTCAAATCGTTGGTGGCAGACCGTGAACTGGGCGCCATTCGGCAGCGCAAGGTGGCGTCCAGTCCATGAACGAGATCTTTCACAAGTTCCCCCACACTCCGCACCTGGTTTGGCTTGGGCCTGGAACGCCTCGGCAGGACAAGGTGCTCAAGCCCGACGAGGTAGCCGAGTTTCTTTCCAGTGAAATTGTTGTCGAGGAAAAGGTCGATGGCGCCAACCTGGGCCTCTCGCTGGACGAGGATGGCCGCGTGGGCGCGCAAAGCCGTGGAAACTACTTGGCGCCCGGCAAGAGCCATCCGCAATGGAATCCGCTTTGGCCATGGTTGGCCGAACGCCGCCAGAGATTGGAAGAGGGCCTCCAAGGCGAACTGATTCTCTTCGGCGAGTGGTGCTATGCCAGGCATACGGTTCCGTATGACGCGCTGCCTGATTGGTTTCTCGCGTTCGACATTTTCGAAATCCACTCGGGCCGCTTCTGGTCGGTTGACCGTCGAAACCGGTGGCTTCAGGGCCGGGGCATTGCACCCGTTCCGGAGGTGAGTCGCGGCCGCTTTCACCGCCATCAGATTCCTGCTCTGTTAGGTTCCTCCGAAGTTGGCCACGTTCCAATGGAAGGTATCTACTTGCGGCGTGACGCTGACGACTGCCTCCAGAGCCGAGCAAAGGTCGTTAGCTTGGCCTTCAAGCAGCAACTCGAGGAGCACTGGAGCCGCCGCGGCGTCGTTCCCAATCGGCGCGCAGACTGGTGCCGTGAAACGTAAGACGTAAAACGTGAGGCACTCATGGCAAGGCGGAATTCGGCAGATAGGACCCACGTTTCACATTTCGCGATTTCTTTGCTGTCGCACTAGATCCCCTCGATCCTCCTTTTTACTTGATCAGAAGTCTGAGCAAACCATCAGGCGGAAAGTCGTGTTTTCGTAAGTCCGCTATTCGCAGCGTGTTACAAGGTGACCAGTTTTAAAATAATTTCTTGTGCGTCTTTCGCCGCGCCCCACTTGTGGTACGACACTGCTCAGATCGGGCCAATCCAATGTCCCAGGTGGGACATTTTTTGTGAGGCCGGTTTGAACGCTCCGACCGACTCCCCGGCTGGGCCTCGCCTCGCCTGTTCACCGGGCTAAAGCCGCGGTGCTAATGGGAACGGACCCGTGGAGCGTGAAATATCCAGGCTAAGACCTCTGTTCATCCAAAACGAGGAACCAGCCGCGCCCCGGCAAAACCGGGATGGCTTGGGACGGTTTCCAGAGATGTTCGGTCTGCGTGCCAGGGATGGGCGGGGCGTAAAAGGCGGCGCGGGAGGGGTTCAAACCCAGGGCTTTCCAGTTCACGTGGAGTCTGACTTGAGTGTTCTCCTTGTCCCAACTGCCAAGGGCAACGAACGAACGACCCGGTCGGCGATAGACGGTAGCGAGCACCTTCGGGTTTCCGGTGGTCACCGGGCAATCTCTGATGAAGAACGGCAGGAATTCCGTGCCTTGAATCCCGTATTCATCCCAGACCTTCCACATCCCGCGCGGGTCTTCTGACCAACCGAGGCGGCCCGTTTCGCCAAAAACCATGCCGCGCCACGGGTTGGCGCCCTCGAGCATCTGGCTCATCAGACCAAACGGCAATCCGGACATTTCAACAAGCCAGAAATCC
>JAJYHY010000165.1:0-2045 GCA_021784555.1 bacterium | reverse complement strand
CCGGCATGACTTTGTTGCAATTGAACCCTTCACCCAGCCAGAGGGAGTCGAGGTAGGGTAGAATCTCCATATAAAGCATGAGGCTGCTGGCATAGCCGGCATAGCGGTTGAAGTGGTTCCAGGAGTGCAGGTCGATAATACGTCCGGACCGCCTGTCAAGGATGCGGCGAGCCCGGCGCAGGCTCCGGGCATTGAGGGCGGAGTCGTCGATGTAGATCCCGTCGAGGTCGGCGGTGTCGCACATCCACTTAAGACCGGCCAGATAAAAGTTGTTCCAACGCGAGTCCGGACGTGTAATCACCGAGTAATCCATCGCGGCGTATTTGCCGCCGACCTTGCTTGTCCACGCCGGAATGAAATTCGTGCCCAGGTTTTCTACCAGCCACGGACTTGGCCCGTTCGGGTGGATGAGAGTGCGGGCGGCCGGGCCGGGGCCGGGAAAGACGATCTCGCCGTTCATCGAAAACAGCGGAAAGAACTCGGGCATGTTCACCGTCAGCTCGCGGGTGGTGTAATAGACGCGCACCTTCACGTCTTTCTCATGGGCGCGCTGGACCAGGCTGCTCAGAGCGGGGAACGAGGCGTCACTGTAAGGGTAATTGATGTAGGGATTGTAATAGTTCCCCTGGTGGATGTTGACGACGTTGGGGCCTTGCTTGGGGTCGCATTGGCCAATGACCCGGGCCGGCGAGGGTGATTGGTCAAAGCGGACGGACCACTGCTTTTCGGTGTCGAGCGTGTGAAAGGGCGTCAGGTAAAAATCGAGGATGAAGTCGAGCGACTGGCCTTTGCGCAGCACGCGAGGGCACGAGTAGGCTCGAATTGGAACCGTCCCGTTGTGCATGGCGCCGATGTCAATGCCGCCTCTGCCATCGTTTGCCCAGGATTGCGGCAGGTTCAACGGCCGAAAATGATAATAGACGTTGACCAGCGGCCGGACAAAATTGGCGTCTTTGAACCGCAGCATCATTCCAGCGTTGACGTCGCCGAGCCAAAAACAGTCCTGTTGCCGGTCCGCATTCCATTTCCAATGCACCGGTTCGGCAGGGCGTTTGCCCCCCGGGTGATTCAGGCCCATGAAGTACTTTGCGGCATCCTCCCGCCATACCGCTTCGAGCCGCGCATCCTTGAGGTTGAGATCCCGGTCCGCAATCAGCCGGATGCACACCCGGCCCGAGCCCGTGTAATCCAGCCGGCCCGTCACCTCGGTGTGAAGGCCGTCCCCGCGGTTCTCAGCCATCCAGTCGGCTTCCAGGTTGGAATACCACAACCTCTGAAAATGGTTCTGCCAGTGAACATTCCCCTCGCCGGTTTGGACAACGAAAGCCATCGGCGCCGCCAGTACGTCTCGGCCCTTTTCCTCGATCCGCGTATTGGCGGCAGAGAAGTGGCTGATAACCTGGGCGGGCAGGCCATCCTCGCCGATGACCAGTTCGCGTCCTAGAATGGATATCGTCCGGCCAGAGGTTTGGACCGGGACAAATGGCCGGGTTAGAATGGGCTCGCTGCCCGCCGTCGAGTCGAGCCAGCGCAGGCGGCAGAGGTTCTTGCCCACGGAAACGCCGTGGTCGGATTCCGGAGCGCCACTGACCGAGAGTTTCACGGTAACGGGGACGGTGGTGGTCTTGTTAAGACGCAAGGCCGCGAACCCGTAAAGGTCCCCGTGTGCCGTCGTCGGCACGTCGATGCCAATCCACAAGGCCTGCAAATCGCCGGGAGCCAGCTTGATCGCCTTCGTAAAGGGGCGGCCATCCTGCCCCATCCCGCCCAGGCTCAAACAACGCATCGCCGCCGGGGGGATCTCGCTGGCTTGTAACCGCTCAGGTCGTGATAGGAGCGCGGACGCCCTCGTCCGCGACTGCTCATTTCCCGAGACACGGACGAGGGCGTCCGCGCTCCTATCGCGTGCGCCAGGCAGCCTGGCCTGAGCAGTTGCGCCAGGTTTTGCTTTGGCGCCGGGATCCTTCTTGAGATCAGCGAAAGCCATGCTGAGCGGGCCGATGTGCCTCAACGCGTACACTCCAATCTGGAAGGTAAAGAACTCA
>JAJYHY010000565.1 GCA_021784555.1 bacterium | reverse complement strand
CTTGGCGGAGGGCGGTCGAAGGGAAGGCCGGTAAAACCAGGGCAGGTGCAAGGTTGGCGATCGGATATTAGTATCGCTCCACCGATGCATCAACGCCACTACTCAATAACTTGTAAACTTCCGCTAGCCGCCCTCCTCCTCCGAGAGATCAGATCCCTGTTCGCTGCCGCATAGTGTAGGCTGCTGAAACCTGCGGAAGCCCAGGGAAACCCGCGGAAGCTTCAAAGCATAAGTGCAGTCGGCCACTCTTTCCAAACCGGTGCATTTCCCGAGAGGCGGGGGATAAACTTGGCGACAAGGAGCGCCGCTTGAAATCCGAGGGGCTACAGCACCAGCATGCCGGGAGGGGGCTTCTCGGCCCGGTAACCGTGTTTGCGCGCGATGAGTGAGGCGGTCTTAAAATCGAGGGTATCTTCGGTGGACGTGAAGATGCGCATCTCTATGAGGTCGGCCAGAACTTTGAATGGTTTCAAGTGCAGGGCGCCGGCTAAATCCCTCACGACGGTTTGGTCCAGCAGATAGACCGTCTTGCCTGGAGGAGGGGACTGGTTGCCCGGGTCCCGCTGCTTGCCTGGATCGTTCATACGCAATCCGTCAGCGCCCAACCACTCCGGCGGGCGCCAGCTTCACTAGCCATCAAACGACATCGGGCCATGACTAAAAGGTGCGGAGTTGCGCGCGGAAGTCAACCTTCAAGACAATCAAGAGAAGGGGGCGCCCACGGCTATGGCAAAGTCACCGCAAGCCGTTGGAAATCAGGGGTACCGCTACGACTCTGTCAATGGCCGTGGCGGCGGGCCTTACGGATGAAAGAATCGTTTTGCCTTCTCGAAAAACGTCTGGGTCAGGGGACTCTCCTTGCCATTGCACAGCTCGGCAAACTCAAGGAGTTTGGCTCGCTGCTCCGGCGAGAGTCGGGTGGGGACTTCCACATGCACGCGCACGTGCAGATCTCCGTAACCGTAGCCCTGAATATTCCTGACGCCTTTGCCCTTGAGCCGGAACATGCTTCCCGATTGGGTGCCGGGCTGGACGCGGATGGTCGAATGCCCATCCAGCGTGGGCACTTCCACCTCGGCGCCCAAGGCGGCCTGCACGAAGCTAATCGGCACCTCGCAGAGCAAGTCGTCGCCGTCCCTTTGGAAGAGTTCGTGAGGGCGCACGTGCAGCACAATATACAGATCCCCCGCCGGGCCCCCGCGCAAGCCCGCTTCCCCATTGCCGGAGGAGCGAAGGCGCGAGCCGGTGTCAACGCCCCCGGGGATGCGCAGCTTGATCTTGCTGGTGCGTTCAAGGCGGCCTGAGCCACGGCAGGCCTTGCAGGGCCTCTCGACGATCCGCCCCGTGCCGCGGCATTGCGGGCAGGGCTGGGCAATGCTGAAAATGCCGCGCGAGGTGATAACCTGGCCGCGGCCCCCGCAGCTTGGACAGGCGCGCACGCGGGAACCGGCCTCTACGCCCGTTCCATGGCACTGATCGCAGACATCGGGTTTGCTGACCGAGATTTCCTTCTCGCAGCCGTGGGCCGCCTCTTCGAAAGTCAACTCCAGATCGTAACGGAGGTCCTCGCCGCGTTGTGGTTGTGTCGGGTCGGCTCGCCCTCCGCCGAAGAGGTCTTCAAAAATGCCACCCCCGAAGACTTCGCGGAAGATGTCGAACGGGTCATGGAACCCGCCCATGCCGCCAAACCCGCCCGCTCGCCGGTCAAAAGCGGCATGCCCGAATTGGTCATAGGTGGCGCGCTTTTGCGGGTCATTGAGCACCTCGTAAGCCTCGCCGAGTTCCTTGAACCTCTCCTCGGCGGTCTTGTCTCCTGGGTTCTTGTCGGGATGGAACTTTACGGCCAGCTTGCGGTAAGCCTTCTTTATCTCTTCCGCCGAGGCCCCCTTTTCAACCCCCAGGACGGCATAGTAATCGCGCTTGGCCATGGGCTAGAGGACAGGTTGCTTGGCGACCACCACACTGGCCGGGCGCAACAGGCGCTCGCGCAATTTATACCCCTTTCGCAGTTGTTGCACGACCTGGCCTTCGGGCGCTTCCGCAGTCTCCTGCTGGGACACCGCCTCGTGCAGGTTCGGATCGAAGGTCTTGCCCATCGCATCCACCTCCTCCAAGCCGGCCTGGATCAACACGCCCTTGAGTTGCTGATGAACCATGGTAATCCCGGTCTGGAGCGACTCCAGGGCCGCCCCCTGAACACTCTGAGCCGCCGCCAGGGCCATATCGAAGCTGTCAAGCACTGGAATCAGCTTCTGGAGCAGGCCCTCATTGGCAAATCGGCTCGCCTCCGCTTTCTCCCGCGCCGCGCGTTTCTTGTAATTGTCGAAATCCGCCGTCGTCCGGAGCAACCGGTCCCAATTCTCATCAGCCTTCGCCGCCCTCTGCTTGAGCTCCTCCAGTTGTTGGTCTGTCACCGTGGATGGTTCAACGGGGACCAACGGTTCGGGTGAAGCCGCTTCAGCCGGAGCCGCCTCTACTTTCGCGTTTTCCACATTCGTTTGTTTCATCGGATACTAACTTCCAATCGCAATGTCAGGATAAAAAATAGGCGATTGCCGCCAGGCCGCAAGCCGAAGCGATACAAAGGGCGTTCAAAGACTCCTCCGGGCAGGCCGGCTCTCGGACCACTTGCTCTTGTCCCCGGCAATTGAGAATTGAGAATCAAGAGTTCTTCGGAGCCAAAGACTCTAGCGGGGGCAAAAAAAACCGGGCTAGTCAGTCAGGGGGTGACCGAAGAGCCCGGGGAATTTTCGAATTAGTACATCTGTAGGATTACGGAGAACATCGGGCCTGGCCTGTACCGGACCAGGTCCGAAATCGTATTTTTCATTCAGCCTGCCAAAGAACAATCATCACGCGCCCACAAATCTTAAAGCGCTTTCTTGCTTATAATTAAGCACCGGCCCCGCAAGTTGTCAACAGGATTAAATAAGTATTAACCCCACTTCAGATGCTAATAAGCAAAACCGCATCACTGAGGCTCCCGCCCCTCCGAGTTGTGCTTCCACTCTTTCCGACATCGTTCCACCTCAAACGTTCAAAAAGCCGCCTGCAAGAAGGCTGAGATTCCTGTTTACAGGGGTTAACCCGCTGTTACTATCGGGCGCTGCTCAACGGACGCAAGCTATGAAAAAGATCGAGGCCATCATTAAGCCATTCAAATTGGAAGACGTGAAGGAAGCCCTCTCCGGCCTTGGGGTCGAAGGCATGACCGTCTCAGAGGTAAAGGGATTTGGGCGCCAGAAGGGCCATACCGAAATCTACCGCGGCAGCGAGTACACGGTCGATTTTTTACCCAAGATCAAGATTGAAATTGTCCTGGCTGACGGTATGATCGGCCCTGCAACTGACGCCATTCTTAAAGCGGCCAAGACCGGCAAGATCGGAGACGGAAAGGTGTTCGTGTTCCCCGTGGAAAACGCCTTTCGCATCCGCACCGAAGAAACCGGCGAGCAGGCGGTGTGATCCTCCGCCAGTTGGCCGGAGGATCCGCAGTCGCGCCGTCCGGCTCCTCATTTCCACCCAAAAAGCGGCCGCGGAACGGGGGCGAAA
>JAJYHY010000164.1 GCA_021784555.1 bacterium | reverse complement strand
CGGAGCACGCGCCTTAGTTTGCGATTGCCGGACGGAATGAGGCATCCGAAGGTTGAATTGATAGCCGATGGTAAATCGTTGGCCCGGTTCACCGTTCCACTTGAACTGCCGGTCCGAACCCCGCCGGAGACGAAACCGGAAATCAAGACCCCCGCCCAAATCGCCCAGGCAGGCTGGGAGGACTATCTCTTTGCTCGTTACCAGGCCGCCGAAGCCAAGTTCCAGCACGCTGTGGCGCTCGATCCGGGTCTGATCGAGGCTCGAACCGGTCTTGCCTTCCTGGACCTTTTCCGCGACCCCGCTGCCGCCCGCCGCAACGCCAAAGCCGCTCTCGCAACCGACCCGGAATACGGTCCGGCCCACTTCGCCCTTGCCGCCGCCTCGTTGGATGAGAACGAATCTGCCGCGCTCGACCATGCCTGGGCCGCCTCGCTCGATCCCGCCAGCGCCGTCCCTGCCCGGGCCTTGGTGGCCGAAATCCTCTCCCGGCGTGGCCAGTGGCAGGCCGTGGTCGAGGCGCTCTCCGCCCCCGGGCCATGGCAGACGGACCCGCTGTGCCGGGACCGCGATGCCTTTGCGCATCTCAAGCTAGGCCAATCGAGAGCCGCCGCCAGGCTGGCGCGCGCCAACTTGAGAACCGACCCGCTCGACGGTTTCGCGCTGAGCATTCTTTGGCTGGCTCAAGGTCGAGCCCCTGAACGGCTGGACCAGGTTGTGGCGGGCCAGGTCCAGCCCGTCCTGGACGTGGCCAACGATTACTGCGCTCTCAAGCAATACGATTTGGCATTGCGCATCATTAGGCAGTTTTACCTGGATCGAGTTCCTCCCATGTTTCGCGATCCCATCCTCTGCTACTGGGCCCGCTTTCTCGCCTCCCAACTGCCATCGGCAAAGGCCGGCACGGAGCCTCCCCTGCCACAGTTCAACCGGTTGCATGAAGGCGCCTTTCCGCACCGGTTGGAGACCGTCGCCGTGTTCCGAGCGGCCCTCCGGAGCGACCCGCATGACGCCCTTGCCGCCCTGTACTTGGGCGACGTGCTGTTCCATCTGCGCCATTACGCCGCGGGCCGAAAGACGTGGGAACGTGCCGCCGAATTTGGCGACCCGCGGTGCCGCATCCTTGCCTGCCGGTCGCTGGGGATGGCCGCCCGGACGCTTGATGAGGACCTTGCCGGCGCCCGCCGCTGGCTGGAGGAGGCTAACGAGGCCGATCCCAAGGACGCCATCGTCGCTCGCGATCTGGCCAATGTCCTCTTTGCCCTCGCCGACGAGACCGGCGCCGACCGCCGCCAGTTGACCCTGGAGGCACGGGACAAGCTCCAGGCCGCGTTTGAACAGGGCAAAGGCCGTTCCGATTTCGTGGCGCTTTTGGCGCGCGCCGAGGACCGGCTGGGAGACTTCGAGCAAGCCGCGCGGATGCTCGACACGGTGCGAGTCACCATCTGGGAGGGCGCCCACGAAGTGCATGACCTTTTCGAAAAGGCCCACCTCGCCCTGGGGGACGCCCAACTCAAGGCCGGCCATCCCGCGGCAGCGCTAGCTCAATTCAACCGCGCTCTGGAATACCCCGCCAATTTGGCGACTGGCAAACTCGAGAACACCCCTGAGGCCCATATTCAGTACCGCCGCGGCGAGGCCCTCGCCGCCCTGGGACGCAAAGCCGAGGCCCTCGCCGCTTGGAAATTGGCCGCCGACGAACCCCCATCTGGAAATGCCCAAATCGAGGCCTACCGCCAGAAAGCCAGGGAGGCCCTGGAAATGCATTGAACGCGGTGGATCGGAAGTGATTCCGCACTCGAAATCCTAACCCGGCAAGGCCAGAACCGAACAGGGAGGAGGATCGCGGACAGAGGGACTCCGGCAAAAGAAGTGGTGGCAAAGAAATGCGGGTGAGAGCGCTCCGGGGCAGCGGAATCGAAGCCATTTTGGATGCAATTTAACAACGACGAAGCGAGGCCGGCTCGGCGTCTGTCTGGTGCATCCTGCGGGCGCGTCAGGGCAGAAAAACACCTCCGCGGTGCGCGCGGCCGTCGTTGTTCCAATGTTCCAACACGGCGTCTGACTCGCCGTTGTATATCTCGGAGATACTCAGCGTCTGAACGTGACCGTCGCAAAACAGGACGTTGAATTTTCCCCCATGGCGGCGTTGATACACGCCTTCGGAGAGTCCGATGACCCGGGAAGATGAGTCGAACTTGTTGTAGGTGTCAGCGCCCTGCGGTATGTTGAAGGGTTCTCCTGCGGGCCACATGGCGAAAGCTCCAACGAGATAAGGGTGCCAGCCATGACCGTTCACCCAAGGAGCCGGGCTCTGCACATCAAGGCGCGCATCGGCGATGGCAAACATCCTGTCCGGGTGCAAAACATCGCTCTCCCGGACCGGCGGCCAACCGCCAAGCTGCGCCAAGCCGAAACCAGGCACGCCGGGCGTTTGGCCGCCGACGGTAATGGTCACGCATCCGAATGCATTGTAGCCGTAGCTGCCGACCGGGGGCCAATCGTTATAGCCGCCTGGAAGCCGATCGTAGCTTGGGCAATGATAGACGCTGTTGCGCGGTAGATTCGGAGCGGGCTTATCCTGACCCGACGGCACCTTGGGAGGAACGTATTTCTCCCCAACGGATGGGCCCAACTCCGCCATGAAGTGATAGGCACCCGTAGGATAGGTCTGGAAGTCGCTGAGATACAACTGCATGGCAACACCCCACTGGCGCAGATTGCTCCGGCACCCGGTGGTATAGGCTTCATCCCTGGCTCGACTCAGTGCGGGAAGCAGCAAGGCCGCCAGGATGCCAATGACCGCAATGACGACCAGGAGTTCGATGAGAGTAAACGCCAGGATTCGGTCAGGCCCGCTAAAAGGCCCCGAAGCTTCGGCCGAGTGCGATTTCCCGGCAGGCCCACGCATAGTCTCAAATTTTACGCCTTCGACCGCCGGACGTCAAGCCGATCTGTAGCGAGGCTCGCGTCGCACGGCCATTGACAAAGTCGTAGCGCAGGTTTCCCAACCTGCTGTATCGCAAGTTTCCTAACTTGCCTGCCGGGAAGCACTTCGAGCCCCTGCCGATTGGGAAATCGGCGATACAGCAGGATACAATCCTGCGCCACGAAGAATTCTGTCGTGCGCGCACCCCGGCAAGTATGGCAAATCGGACCTGGCTTTGGCCCCAGCGCGCGAGTATTTTAACGAGGTGAACCGTATGCGCACACCGCGTGCTTGGGTCCTGGGTGGACTGCTGGTGCTGGTTGGGTTGACGGCGGCGCTGTTTCACCGCCAGATCCGCCGAGCGATTGCCGTTCAACTGGCGCTCCGGTCCAGCAACCCCAGTGAGGCCCTATTTGACCGTCTGGCCAGCCAATCCGCTCAGCCTGCGCACTTCCTGGAACGTTGCTGGGGAACGGGGCGGGTGGCGCAGAGGCGGTTGGTGGCGGAGTTCCTCAAGGAAAGCGCACAGACCAAGCCTCCGTGGTTCAGGGAAGCCGAACCGCTGGTCCTGGCCGGCGCGAGGGACGCCGACACGTCCGTCCGTGAACTGGCCCTGGCCACGCTGGAGGCGCGGCATGACACGCGGTTATTCGAGTGCGCCCGGGAGCAATTGAGCGACGTGGACCCCTTGGTTCGGTTGATGGGACTGGATTACCTGCGCCGCTGCAACGCCCGCCAAGGGGTGCCCGTTGTTATTCCTCTGCTCGACGACCCTGATCTCCGGGTGGTAACAAGCGCGGAGGCGGCGCTGACGCGCTGGTCGGGACTGGATTTTGGGGTGCGGACACGGATGGCGATCCCGCGGGGAGGCGGGGCGCATCCTGGTCGCATTGACCCCGCCGACGCGGCTCTTATCAGCCAGGGTATCCAGCGGCGCAAAGCGTGGTGGCAGCTTCACCACAAAGATTACCCTGCTCCCGTCCCCGGGAAGGCGCGCTCGATGACGGTCGAACCGGAGCGTCCGCCCGCGCCCGATTTCACGTTGAAAGACCTCAGCGGCAAGCGCGTGAGCCTTTCAGACTTCCGTGGAAAGACGGTGTTATTGAACTTCTGGGCAACCTGGTGTACGGACTGCATAGCGGAGATGCCGGACTTGATAGCTCTGCGCAACGCGGAAGGCCCCGGCGTGGTTATTCTGGGCATTGCTCTTGATAACCCCTCCGATGGCATGGGGCCGTCCGCGAACACGAGCGGTCACAAGGAAGCAGGAGTGGATGCAATTCGCCAGAGGGTCGGGCGCGCGGTGAGGATTCGAGGCATCAACTATATCGTCCTGCTCGATCCAGATGGGTCGGTTGGCGCCCAGTATTATGGCGGCGAACTGCCAACGAATGTGATTCTGGACGCGCAGGGGCGAGTCCGTCGCCGATTCATCGGAGGCAGAACCTTAAAGGTGTTGAAGGCGATGCTGGCGGAGGCTGCGCCGTCCCGCTGATCCCGGCGCCTTCCGTGCCCGGCACATTTAGTCACACTCTTTGCCGAGGACGGTCGGTTGGCCTTGATTTACTTTGCGCTGCCTATAATTTCCACGGATGCCAATAACGGAGCTTCCCATCGACCGTAACACTGAAAGCGAAAACGCTGGCGTCCCCGCAGGAGCCGGAATGGCGCCAGCCCCTGTCTTGGGCCTGGATGAGTTCTGCTCGCGGCATATTGGCCCCCGGGCTGAGGCAGCCGCCCAGATGCTCAATTTCCTTGGCTACTCCAGCCCGGAGGCCCTCGTAGATGCCGCCGTGCCGGCCGGGATCCGGCTCTCGCGGCCGCTGAATTTGCCCGACGGCTGGAGCGAGCATGAGGCCTTGGAGGCGTTGCGCGAGATAGCGGGGAAGAACCAGGTCTTCCGCTCCTATCTTGGGATGGGGTACTACGATTGCATTACCCCGGCGGTCATCCAGCGCAATGTCCTGGAGAACCCCGGCTGGTACACGCAGTACACGCCCTACCAGGCCGAAATCGCCCAGGGCCGCCTCGAGACGCTGCTCACCTTCCAGACCATGGTCATCGACCTGACCGGCCTCGACGTGGCCAACGCCTCGCTCTTGGATGAGGCGACCGCCGCCGCGGAGGCGATGAGAATGTGCCAGGGATTGAAGCCGGGCCGGGCAGTTTTTCATGTTTCGGCGGCATGCCACCCGCAAACCATTGAGGTGGTAAAGACCCGGGCGGCGGCGCTTGGCATTGAGATCGCAGTGGGCGATCACCAGACGATGAAGTTCGGTGAGCGGAGTTTCGGCGTCCTGATGCAGTATCCCGACACCTGCGGCGAAATTCATGATTACTCGGAGCTTGTGGAACGAGCCCATGCCGCCGGCGCGCTCGTTGTCGTAGCGGCGGACCTGCTGAGCCTGACGTTGCTGAAGCCGCCGGGCGAGTTCGGAGCGGATGTTGCCGTCGGCAGCGCGCAGCGGTTCGGCGTCCCGCTCGGTTACGGCGGTCCGCATGCCGCCTATTTTGCGACGCGCGAGGCCCTCAAGCGCCACGCGCCGGGGCGCATCGTCGGGGTTTCAAAAGACTCACGAGGCCGGCCCGCTTATCGGCTGGCGCTGCAAACGCGCGAGCAGCATATCCGCCGGGAACGGGCCACGAGCAATATCTGCACCGCGCAGGCCTTGCTGGCGAATATGGCCGCGCTCTATGCGTGCTACCATGGGCCGGATGGCCTGAAACGCATCGCCTCACGGGTCCATCTGCTGACAGAGGTTCTTGCCGCCGGCCTCCGGAAGCTGGGCTACACCGTTTCTCCCAAACAACGGTTCGACACGCTGCGGATTGAGCTTGGAGCCAAGGCCTCCGCGGACATCTTGAAATTGGCCGAGGCCGACCGGATGAACTTCCGTCCAATCGACGCTCACGCGGTGGGCATTTCCCTCGACGAGACCACAAGCGAAGCCGACCTCACCGACATCTGGCGCGTCTTCAACGGCGGCCGACCGGCGAATCTGACGCCGGACGCATTGGCCAGGGAGGCGAGAACCGGCTATCCGCCCACGCTTGCCCGCGGCAGCCGTTATCTTAAGCATCCGGTCTTCAATAGGTATCATTCGGAAACGGAGATGATGCGCTATTTGAAACGGCTGGAGTCGCGCGACCTTTCCCTCACCACGTCGATGATCCCCCTCGGCTCTTGCACTATGAAGCTCAATGCGGCGGTCGAGATGGCGCCGGTAACCTGGCCTGAATTCAGCCGGTTGCATCCATTCGCCCCTCGGAGCCAGGCGGCGGGCTATGGCATCCTCTTCGAGCAACTGGAACAATGGCTGGCGGAGATTACCGGCATGGCTGCGGTCTCGCTCCAGCCCAACGCCGGCTCGCAGGGCGAGTATGCGGGCCTGTTGGTCATTCGGGCCTATCATGGCAGCCGAGGGGAAAGCCACCGCAATGTTTGCCTTATCCCCACTTCAGCGCACGGCACTAACCCGGCCAGCGCCGTCACCGCGGGGTTAAAGGTCGTGCCGGTCGCATGTGACAAGGAGGGGAACATTGAAGTGGCGGACCTCCAGGCCAAAGCCCAGGCGCACCGGAACGAGTTGGCCGCCTTGATGGTCACTTATCCCTCGACCCACGGCGTGTTCGAGGAGCGCATCCGCGAAGTGTGTGACATGGTTCATGCCAACGGCGGCCAGGTCTATTTGGATGGCGCCAACCTCAACGCCCAGGTCGGCCTTTGCCGTCCAGGCGACTTCGGAGCGGACGTGTGCCACCTCAATTTGCACAAGACGTTCTGCATTCCACATGGGGGGGGCGGCCCTGGAGTGGGACCGATCGCCGTTGCGCGGCACCTGGCGGAGTTTTTGCCCGGCCACGGCGTGATGAACCTGGGCGGCCAGAGGTCGGTCGGGACCGTTTCCGCGGCGCCGTGGGGCAGCGCGGGTATTCTCCCCATCTCCTGGATCTATATCGCCGCCATGGGCGCTGCCGGCCTGGCGAAGGCGACTCGGTACGCCATCCTGAATGCGAACTACGTGGCCAGGCGGCTCCAGGATTACTTTCCAGTGCTTTACCGCGGACACGCCGGCTTGGTGGCGCACGAGTGCATCCTCGACCTGCGCCAGTTCAAGAGCGTGACGGTCGAAGACGTGGCCAAGCGGTTGATGGATTATGGCTTTCACGCGCCCACCATTTCCTGGCCGGTGCCGGGGACGATGATGGTCGAACCAACCGAGAGCGAATCGAAGGCGGAGCTCGACCGATTCTGCGAGGCGCTCATCAGCATTCATGGCGAAATGCAGGCCATCGAATCCGGCGCCGCCGACAAACAGAATAATCTCCTGAAGAACGCCCCCCACACCGCAGACATGCTCGCCCTGGAGAATTGGAACCGGCCCTACTCGCGAGAGCGGGCCTGTTTCCCCGCCGAATGGCTCCGCGATTACAAGTTTTGGCCCGCGGCGGGGCGCATCGACAATGTCTATGGCGACCGGAACTTGATCTGTACGTGCGCGGGGATGGAGGCGTACTCGCCTGAATCGAGTTGAACAAAGATCGTTGCGGGGGTCATGGCCAGAGAAACGCAAAAAACGGATGGTCGCGCCGGGGATTTTGTGATACACCCAGACCAGTACGGGTCGGAATAAGTTTGCGATGAAAATTACTGAAGCGTTGTTCGCCGAGCACTTGGTGTTCCACCACATGTTTGATCATATCGAGGCGGTGGCGCCCCAACTGCGCACACTGGGCGAGGTCAAAACCCTCGCCGCCCTTATGGAAGCCCTCCTCAGGAATCATTCCGACACCGAAGACGAGCTTTTTATCGGCCCGCTCGAGCACTGTTTCGAACAACTGGGCCAGCGCGACGCCTTCCTGGAGGAACACCGGGAGCTGGATGGCACCCTCCGAAGCGTGCGCGACGCCACCCGTCTGGAGTCGGCGCGCGAATTGCTGCTGGCGGCGGTTTCCTACTCGCGCCAGCACTTCGACCGAGAGGAGCGCATCGTCTTTCCGCTGGCCGAGGGGGCGTTGAAAGACGAGACTCTCGTGGCCCTGGGCCAAACCTGGATGGAGCAGAGGACACATGTGGCCGTCTGAGCAGCCTCGCGCTGGCACCCACCGTGAGCATTGCTGAAGCGAGGGCCGACCGGCTTGCTCCGCGCTGGAAATGTGCTTACTTAATGAGAGCACAATGGCCCAAGAGATTTACGATGCGCTGGTGATTGGAGGCGGCCCTGGAGGCAGTTCGGCGGCTACGTTCTTGGCCCGGTCTGGCAAGCGGGTTCTGGTACTGGAGAAGGAGCGGTTCCCGCGCTTCCACGTTGGGGAATCGCTGCTGCCCTACAACCGGGCGCTCTTTGAGGAAATGGGGGTGCTTTCAAAGGTTGAGGCGGCCGGGTTCAATCGCAAATTCGGCGCCCAGTTTCACTTGGGCAACGGCAGCAAGGCCCTCAAGCTCGTGTTTCGCAATGGGCGCTTCAACCACCACACCGAGGCACTGCAGGTGGAGCGGGCCGCATTCGATCACCTGCTCTTGCAACACGCCCGCGCCTCGGGCGCCGAGGTTCGCGAAGGCTGGACCGTGACGGCGGCGGGTAATGATTCGGATAGGGCTTATGTCCAGGCCCGTGCCGGAGCGGGTGAGACGCAAAGGCTCGAATCGCGATTTCTGATCGATGCCAGCGGGCGCGCGAACCTCACAGGCAACCGGGATGGTCTGCGCCTCGTTCATCCGAAGCTGAAAAAGGTGGCCATCTTCGCCCATTTTCAAGGGGTTGCCCTCGACGAGGGCTCCTCCGCTGGCGATACCGTGGTCGTGCGCTTGGCGGACAAGTGGTTTTGGCTCATCCCGCTCAGCCGGCAAAAAGTCAGCGTCGGCTGTGTGATGGACCAGGAGGAATTTGCGCGCTTGGCCCAAACGCCGACGGAGGCCTTCACTCGCGCATGGCAATCGAGCGTGGCCATGCGGCGGCGACTCGAGCGGGCCACCCCTCTCGGCCCCTTCCAGACCAGCGGTGATTTTTCCTATTACAACCGGCGCTTGATCGGCCCGTGCTTGCTGCGGGTCGGCGATGCCGCCGGGTTCATGGACCCCATCTTCTCGGCCGGTGTTTACCTGGCGATGCACTCCGGCAAGCTCGCGGCGCGGACCGTTATCGACTCACTCGCCGCCGGAGGGGGCGGCCAAGCCAGGCTGCGCCTGTATGAAAGGAGGGTCTTCCGGGCCATGCGCTTTTTCTGGGACACGTCGCTCGCTTTTTACACGACCCCATTTCTGGAGTTGTTCCTGGAGCCGCGTCCCACCTTCGGTCTGCCCGATGCGATTGTCGCGATTTTGGCCGGAGAGCTGGAGGGAGGCTGGAGGCTGGGCATCCGCCGCAAGGCATTCTTCGGCCTGGTCTGGTTGCAGCGGCGCATGGCCCTGGTGCCGCATATCTCCTTCGCGGAGGATTCCCCCGCCAGTCCGGACTCGGTGTTGTGAACGCCTGCAGACGCGAAGTGCCTCACTTCACAAGCCCGATGAGTTACTCTCTGCTTGGACCGTTCTTATGTCCCCGGTGGGACATCGCAATGGTAGGGTGATTCCGTGTCCCACCTGGGACATAGAATTGGTCGCCCGTTCCGATGCTAAATCGGTTGGTGAACCCATGAACTGGGGCCTTAAGCCGCCTGAAGGGTCATAATCTTGGGAGTCGCCGTCTCTTTCGGTTCCGGGCCCGAGGAGAACGCCAGGTAGAGGAAGGCGAATAGGTTTGCCACGGGCAGCACCAGCAGAAGGGCCAGCCATCCATTCTTGGAGCGCGCCCGGACGATCTTCACGCACCAGACCAGATAGACTACGAGATTCAGCACCGGCAGCAGCAAACCCAAAACCCAAGCCGGTACCATGCCCGCCGCGCGGAACAACGGAATGAGCTGCAAACCGGGAATCCAGATGAGGCCACCCGGCTCATTCCCTGTCTTCCGGCAAATGAGCCGAGCGCAATAAGAGAAGAAAAGGTGGGCAAGTAATGACAGCACTATGGCCAGAACAATCGTTTTCGCGTTGACCAAGGCGGGATTGGCGAGGACGGATTTCACCCGCTGCCGCCATCGCCGCTCCAGACTCTTGACTTCGGCCGATTTCTTCATCCGCGTAACGGCTGCTTTTGCCCAGGTCGCAACCTTGGCGCGCCTGGCGCGGGAGGCCTCCTTGTAACCGAGTTTGGCTCGAACATCGTCTGGGAGCTTCGCCACCTTAAAGCTGATCACGCCGCCCCTATGGAGGAGCACGACGTAGTCCGCATTTCGGGTGCCGACTGTCACATTAGTGAACGTCTGCGTCCCGATTCTGAGCAGATCGAACTTCAAGTCTCTCTTCCCGTCCCCGGCAGAACCGGCAGCCAAGAGCTGCAGGCAGAACATGGCTAGGGCCAGGAGACAAACTCTGTTTGCGATAATCTTGCCGATTGACTCGATCTTCATAACTGCGCGCGATCCGCCGAGGGTTGCTGGTTCCTTGGCAGCAAGACGAGTGCCAGCGTGCCGTCGATTCCTCCATATCAATTTGCGATTTTGGGTTTGCGATTTGCGATTTGGTCGCCGGACCTGAGGGCTTGGCAGCAGTCTAAGCACCCCTGATCCCGTGGAAACAGACTGGACCCTTTCCTGGCCCCACGCCTCGGACTTGCAACGCACACAACCTTTTGCTCCAGGCGATGGGGGCTGCGCCACGTGCCGAAGATTTTTGTCTTGCGCCCGCACCCTTGAGTGCCCGCATCTCACATTTTTGAGCAGGGTTCGCCGTCTTGCTTTGGAGATCGGCGCCTCTTCAAGAATTCAGAACCAGGTTTGAATCCCCACGGGCTATTCCCGATATTGAGTGAATGCTGAAATCGCTCGAACAGGAATCGGAGAGGCTGGCGCGGTCGTGGCTGCGGCACGACGCAGCGATGCTGCGGGATTACCTCGTGGCCGGGGTCGAGGACCCGCGTATCAACCTTCAGAGCATCCTCTCCCGCCATTTCCTGATACGCGCCTTGAGCGGTGACCGGTTCCACGCCCTGATGATGGAGGAGTGCCGGTTTGGCGCGGCGATGAACTGGCTGATGCGGTTTGCGGCGGACGAGGAGGAGGCCGTTGCCGTTCTTCATGCCTTGCGGACCGGGGCGGATAATGCCGAAGGAGTGGAGGTGCCGCGATTTGTTCTGAGCACATTCAGGGGCGTGCCAACGGAGGTTGCCGGCCTCGTGGCGCCGAACTACATCGAGAGCTTTTTGGCGGCGGCGGACGGCGAGGTTATGAACACTTTCTGCGGCCTCTGGCGCCAGATTCTCGTCCCCGGCGGTGCCGAACCACAGGACGGAGTCGCCGCCGGCCATGGCGAAGCTCGGGACGGAGATACGCGGATGAATGCCCCGGCGGCAGCGCGGATGAGTGTGCTCGAACCGGGTTGCGGTTCCGCGAACGATTATCGATTCTTGGACGCCAGCGGCATCGCCCCGCTCATCGATTATACTGGGTTTGACCTTTGCCGAAAGAACGTCGAGAATGCATGCGCTCTATTTCCGAACGTCCGCTTCCAAGAAGGAAACCTCTTTAGCATCGACGCGCCGAATGCCTCCTACGATCTCTGCTTCTTGCATGACGTGTTGGAACATCTCTCACTGGAGGGTCTTGATGCCGCCATGGGTGAGCTCTGCCGTGTGACGCGGCTTGGCCTTTGCCTCGGATGCTTTAACGTGGACGAGATAACGGAACACGTCGTGGTTCCTGTGGATGATTATTATTGGAACAGGCTCAGTCTGGGACACTTGCGCCAGACGGCCGCTCGACACGGGTTTGACTCGCGCGCCATCCACGTCGGCACATTCCTCCGAGAGCAATTTGGCTGCGCTTATACGCACAATCCAAACGCTTATGCGCTGATCCTTTGGAGGGGATAGGCGGAGCGGGCGTCCTGGCACGTCGATTGCTCTCTCGGCAGTCTTATTAAGATTATGGCGTGCCGACTCAGATCGATGACGTTGCTGGAAGAGGCCCCGGGCCTTTGCGAGTTGACGACCCGTTACGCCCCTGTTCGTGGGCCGGCGGCGGCATGGATGCCGCTTCGTCCGAACCGGATACCGCTGGACAGCCTGCGGCCGCGCCGCCGGAGGATTATGGTGATTGGTGGGGTTGCGCCCAATTCCCCCACCGAAGTGGCTATCTTGCACCGGACAGGAGTCGTCTCGGCGGGCAGCTAGCGCGACGACGGAATCCAGGATTTACATCTGTCCTCACCAGCGGCAAACTGGCCGCTGTTGTGAAAGAAAAGTCCCGGTTAGCTTGCGCCGTCGTTGCTTTGCTGGTTTTCAGTGGTCAGGCTCAGACTTACCTTCCGACGGACGTGGGCACGGTCGTCAACGGTTTCCAAGACGATTTCGATGGGACCACTCTTGGAACGAACTGGGTCGCCACGGGCGACAATGTCTTCACGGTCAGCAACGGCCAATTGCATGTCGCTCCCGCTATGGGAGATCCCAACCACCTTCTTTATGAGGTCTCGGGCTACGACAACTCCGTGCAGGAGGTCCTGGCCCGCCTTCGAGTGGAGAGCCTTGGCTCCGCCGATTTGGTCCGCGGCGGAGTGGCGACGGTGGTGGACCCGGCCTCGGGGCGCGGAATCAATTACCTGTTCCGGGACAACACCAGCGATGGCCAGGGCACCTATCATACCGCCATGCTGGATGACCTGGTGGCCTGGGGGCCGGTGCAGCCGTTCGTGTGGCAAACGAACACCTGGTATTGGCTGCGGCTGCGGCATGAGCCCAACGCGCAGGGAGGCAGCGACGATGTTTTCGCCAAGATCTGGCTGGCGGATGGGTCGCAACCGGAACCGGCCAACTGGCAATTGACCTGGGATTATACCTCGGCGCATCCGGCGCGAACCGGGTATGCCGGCATCACCGCCAGTTCGGGCAGTCCATTCCAGTTCGACGTGGATTACGTGCTGATCAAGGCCGCCGGGCTGCCGCAGATTCTGGTGGCGCCGGAGAGTTTCATCCAGACGCCCGTGGCCATCACCAACCAACCCCGGAGCCAAACGGTAATCGAGCTGTCACCGGCAGCTTTCACGGTGGGCGCGACGGGGAACCCCGCCCCGCGTTTTCAGTGGTTGCAGGACGGAAAGCCCATTGCGGGCGCAACCGACGCCAGCTACCGTCTGGCCTCGGCTCGTTACACCGAAAATGGGGCGCGATTCCAGGTTGTCGCGCAAAACCTGGTTACCAACGTCACCTACAGTGTCACCAGCGCCGTCGCGACTCTGACCGTCATCGCCGACACCAACCCGCCGGTGTTGTTGGGCGCTCGGAGCATGGGTTTGAGCCAGGTCGTTCTGGAATTCTCCAAGGCGATGAGTGCAGCAAGCGCGACCAACCTATTGAACTATGCGCTTACCGGGCCCATCGGCAGCGTCCCGATTACCGATGCCGCGCTCGATTCTTCCCAGAGCAACGTCGTGCTGAGCGTTCCGGCGTTGACCGAGGACGCGGCCTATACCGTGACCGTCAACCATTTGACCGACCAGACCCACGCCGCAAACTCGATCGCCGCGAATTCACAGGCCTCCTTCACCGCGGATCTTTACGCCCCGGTCGGAATCGGAAACCCCGCCCCCGCCGGCAGCCAAGCCCTGGCGGGGAACGGCATCGACCTCTCCGGCGCGGGTTCTGGCATTGCCGGGGCGAGCGACCAGTTTCAGTTTGCCTACCTGCAACGCACCGGCGACTTCGATCTGAGGGTTCGAGTCGATTCCCTGAGCCTGGCCGATGCCTGGACGGAGGCCGGGTTGATGGCGCGCGAGGACCTCACGCCAGGCGCCCGCTCGGTGGCGGTTTTGGCCACTCCCTCCATCAGCGGCTGCTTCTTCGAATCCCGCGCTATCACCAACGGGACATCCGCGTCTTCGGGCTCCTTTCCGGTGGATTATCCCAATATGTGGTTGCGCCTCCAGCGGGTTGGCAACGTCCTGACCGGTTTCGCCGGAGTGGACGGCCAGCATTGGACGGAACTCGGGTCAGCGAATGTCTCGTTGCCAGGCACGATCTGTGTCGGGTTCGCCGTGGCCAGCCACCATCCGGGCCAATTGGCGACCGCGGCGTTTCGGGATTTTGGCAGTGTGGTGAATCCGGCCGTGGCCTTGCCACCCCCGTTCGAGCCGCTGGGCCAATGCAGCCGCCGCACCAGCCTGGTGATTTCGGAAATCATGTATCACCCCACGAACGGCGCGCTGGAGTTTGTCGAGCTGTTTAACTCTCGAGGCGAACCGCAGGACATGAGTGGCTATCAATTGGGCGGCAGCGTCGGTTACACCTTCCCGGCGGGAACGGCCATTCCCGGCGGTGGTTTTCTGGTCGTGGCGCGTTCGCCGGCGGACTTGGAGGCCGCCTACAGCATCAGCGGCGTGCTGGGACCTTATGCCGGGCACCTGCCGAACAAGGCCGGTTCCGTCACGCTCACCAGCCAGGGCGGTGGACTCTTGCTCGAAGTCGATTACTCCGATGAGCCGCCTTGGCCCGTCGCCGCCGATGGCGCGGGGCACTCGCTGGTGCTTGCCCGGCCATCCCTTGGGGAGGATAATCCGTTGGCGTGGGCGGCGAGTGATTCGATTGGCGGATCGCCTGGGCGACTGGACCCCTACACGCCAGATCCGTTGCGCCAGGTCTTCATCAACGAGTTCTGCGCCCATCGCGCCACCAACGACTTCGATTACGTTGAGCTTTACAACCACAGCCCTCAGTCCTTGGACCTCTCCGGCTGCGTCTTGACGGACGACCCCGGCCTCAATAAATTCGTTATCCCATCTGGCACAACGATTCCCGCCGATGGCTTTCTCTACTACACTTCCGCCGCCTTGGGCTTCGGCATCGACCCCGCCGGTGGGACGCTCTATCTCAAGAACCCGGCCCAAACCCGCGTGCTGGACGCGGTGCGCTACGACCCTCAGGAACCGGGTGTGCCGATGGGGCGGTATCCGGACGGCGCGGACCAGTTCTACCGGCTAACCCGGCAATCCCCCGGCGCGCCCAATTGCTCTATCCTCATTGATGACATGGTCCTCAATGAGTTGATGTACAAACCCATCTCCGGAGACCCCAACGACCAATACGTCGAGCTCTACAACCAGGGAACTAATGCCGCGAACCTCGGCGGCTGGAGCCTGGAGGGGAGCGTCAGTTTCACGTTTCCCGCCAACACGGTTGTGGGACCGGGCGGCTACATGGTGGTGGCCAAAGCGGCGGCGCATCTGATGAGCCTCTATTCGAACCTCAATCCGGGCAATACGGTGGGCGATTTCAGCGGCAAACTCACCGGCAATGGACGGCGCTTGGTCCTGGCCAAACCCTATGCCGTGGCGGTGTTAAATGCGGACGGCACCGTCAGCTCAACAGCAATTCAGATTCCTGTGGACGAGGTTACCTTTCAAAAGGGTGGAAGATGGGGCCAATGGGCCCATGGCGGCGGCAGCAGCTTGGAGCTCATCGATCCACACAGCAATCACCGCCTGGCCTCCAATTGGGCCGACAGCGACGAAACCCACAAGGCGCCATGGAAGGTGATTTCCGCCACCGGGACCATTGACAACGGCGACGTGGCCGCGGATGAACTCCAAGTCCTGCTCCAAGGCGCCGGCGAATGCCTCATCGACAACGTTCAGGTCCTCACCCCAACCGGCGCCAACCTGGTTCCGAACTCGACTTTTGAAACCGGCGCCAGTGGTTGGGTTGCCGAAGGGGACGAGAAACACTCCGGCCTCGAGACCACCGAGGGCTATAATAGCGCCCAGTCCTATCACATCCGCGCGGGGGCGAAGGGGGATAATCAGGTCAACCGGGTGCGAATACTGCTGTCCCATTCGTTGACGCCCGGCACGACCAACGTCACCATCCGCGCCGCCGTCCGGTGGCTCAAAGGAGACCCGGAGATTCTGCTGCGGCTGCGGGGCAACTGGCTGGAATGCGCGGGCGAACTGGCGCCGCCAATCAGCCCCGGCACCCCCGGCGAAAGGAACAGCCGCTATATCACCAATGCGCCCCCTGCGATTACGGACGTAATGGCGTCCCCGGTCCTGCCCGCGGCGGGCCAGCCAATCGTGGTGACCGCCCGCGTGGACGACCCGGACGGCATCGGCCCCGTCTTGCTCAACTATCGCCTGGACCCCAGCACCACTTACATCACCATGCCGATGAACGACGATGGCACTGGCGGCGACGCCGTGGCCAACGATGGAGTTTTCACCGCCACCATTCCCGGTGAAGCCGCCGGGACCATGGTCGCCTTTTACATCCAGGCGACCGATGACGGGAGGAGTGCCGCCGCCCTCGGCGGCGCGTCCATCCCGCCAGCGACCAGCACTTTCCCCAACGATGCCCCGGCGCGCGAATGTCTGGCTCGCGTGGGCGAGGTTCAGCCCACGGGTAATTTTCCCGTGTACCGCCTGTGGCTGGCCCAAGCGACGCTCAATCGAATCAATCGCAACAGCCGATTGGACAACACCCTCCAGGACGCCACCTTCGTCCTGGGAAACCAGCGGGTCCTCTACAACGTCGGCGCCAAATTCAAAGGCAGTCCTTACATTTCGCCGGGCTATTGCGAATTCACCTGCGGGCGCTGTGGGTATGCCATTGATTTCCTGCCGGACGATTTATTCCTGGGCGCCAATGAAATTGTAATTGACTGGCCCGGCGGCCACGGCGGGGAGACCACCGCGCTCCAGGAGCAAATGTGCTACTGGATAGCCGACCGTTTGTACCTTCCCTGGAGCTATCGTTACACCATCCGGCTTCACATCAATGGTGTCACTGACGATGCGCGCCAGGCTACGTTTGAGGCGGTCGTCCAACCCGACGGCAGCTTCGTCTCCGAGTGGGCGCCGGGGCATCAGGGCGGCCAACTGTTCAAGATCGAACGCGCCTTCGAGATGAGCGACTCGGATGGACTGGTGGCCGACCCGGAGCCGCGCTTGCAGAGTTTCACTACGACCGGCGGCGTGAAGAAGCGGGAGAAGTACCGCTGGAATTTCATGTTCCGCTCGACCGGTCTGCGGGACGACTACACCAACATTTTTGCCTTGGTCGATGCGGTAAACGCGGCGGCGCCGGAGCCTTACACGAGCGCCACGCTGGGTCTGGTGGATATGGAGGAGTGGATGGGAATCTTTGCCACCGAGCACATCATCGAGAACTTCGATGCTTATGGGCACGAGATCGGAAAGAATATGTTCGCCTACCTGCCGCCGGGAGGCAAATGGCAGCTTTATCTCTTTGACCTGGACTGGGCCATGCTGGCCGCACCGCGCTACAACTCCCGTTACACCGCCAGCAACGGCCCCCTGTTCAATGCCGACGACCCCACTATCCAGCGGATGTACGCCTTTCCCCCGTTTGTCCGGGCCTATTGGCGTACGGTGGAAAACGCGGTCAACGGACCGCTGGACGCCGCGCAATGCGACCCGGTTATTGAGGCCAAATCGCGCTCCCTCTTTGCCAACGGCATTCGGTGGTGCGACGGCCAGTCCCTAACCACCCCCGGCGCGGTTGAGACCTGGTTCAGCCAGAGGCGAGCGGCCTTGCAGGCGCAGTTGGCCAAGGTCCAGGCCCCCTTCGCCATCGACTCGGTGACCGCGAGCAACGATGTGGCGCTGCTGGCGGGCACGGCCCCCATCGCGGTCCAGGCCCTGTGGTTCAACGGCGCACCGCGGCCCCTGGAATGGACCAGTGTCAGCAACTGGACGGCATCGGTCGTCTTACAACCCGAGATC
>JAJYHY010000564.1 GCA_021784555.1 bacterium | reverse complement strand
AGGGATCTCAGTGGGCTGGGAGGGAGAGAAGTCCCATGCGTCACGAAACCGCGTACACGACCTGTGACGAGTGCAACAAGCGAGGGGAGACCCGCTCCGTTGCCGGCGGTGAGTATTGCCGTGACTGTTATCCACGGGTGAGAGGGTTGGAACATTGCGGCATTGACGATCTCTGGCTCCCGCTCAAACCCTTCCGCGATCTGATGGCCGCAACCCGCTGGACGTGCCCGAAGTACTGGGGCCGGCTCGCGATCCAGTTTCTGCGTGAGTTGCCGATGTCCTTGTCCGAGAACGCGGCCTTGGTAATTGAGTTCGTGTCATATCTGACGCGGCTCTCGGAGCTGCCGGATTCGCTGAAGCGCTATGAGCCTCAACTGCGGTGCGCGATCGACGCTGTCGGGGCTAACGAGCGGATGCTCGGCGCTGTCGCGGCAACACTAACAAAGGCTTACGAATTTATGAAATGGCACCGCGCTTATCTCATCAAGCGGCGGGTGATATGAGGGCTTACGAGTGGGCCGCTCGACCGGCGGCGCGCGGCCGTTCTCAGAACACATTTAACCTAGGCAAACCCCGAACGCGGGGGCGAAAGGATGTCTTGCCATTCAATCCTGCCGCCGCGTTTGTCAGGAGGCGCGCCGGGATTTCTTCCGACTACTTGCCTCGCTTGAGTGTGATTTAGCCCACTCCGCGGCATAGTCCGCTGCGATTCCCGATTTCTGTACCCTGAAAACCCTCACAAGACTTTCGTGCCTCTCGCCTCTGGCATCTACAGAACCGCCCACACGCCACAGCGTTAGAACCCAAGTCCCAAAAGGAATCCTCGTGTTCAAGAAATGGATCGAAAAACACTTTAAGTTGTTTGGAGTTTTGCTTCTTGTTCTGGCGGCGCTGAACGGCTGGATCGCCTATTCAATCGTGCTCGAACATCCCATCATGGCCGTGGCGAACGTGGCGACAGCGGCAGTAATCGTTCTCGATGTTGTCCGCTTCTGGCGTACAGGCGGGCGCGATTAGGACCAGCACTATTCACTCATAGTGCAAGGCAACCATCGGGTCCACCTTGGTCGCGCGACGGGCGGGAATGTAGCAGGCCAGGAGCGCCGTAGCCATGAGGACCACAGAGGCCCCAACAAACGCGAGAGGGTCGGTCGGCTTGACTCCGTAAAGCAGGCTTGACAAAAATCGCGTGAGTGCCAGCGCGCCGGCAATTCCGATGGCTACGCCAAGCAACGCCAGTTTGAGCCCTTGTCCGATGACCAGTTTTAGCATATCACCGGGCCGGGCGCCCAGCGCCATACGGACTCCGAATTCGTGGTTTCGCTGTGCGACTGAATGGGAAATCACTCCGTAAACCCCTATAACCGCGAGTATCAGCGCGAGCGCCGCGAAGAGCGCCGCAGTAAGCGTCGTGAGCCGCTGAGGCGCTATGGAATCCGCCACGATACCTTCCATTGTGCTGATGCTGCCGATGGGCTGGTTCGGATCAACCGAGCGAACGATGTCGCGAACCTCCGCTGTGAGGACCGTAGGATCCTTGGCGGTCCGAATCACCAGAGTCATGCTCGGAAAACTCTCATCGAAGTACATGGCTGCCGTGGGAGCGCCAGTCGCACCATCTTCTTTGACATCACCCACCACCCCGATGACCGAATTCCACGTACATGTTGAGTTCGAGCAGTTGACGCCAAAGCGCTTGCCGATAGGATCTTCACCAGGCCAGTAGTCTCGCGCCATAGTGTCACTAATGACCGCCACGCGCTTGTCCTGGTCGCCGGCCTCAAACGACCGCCCCATGAGCAACGGGATTCCCATGGCGCGGAAATACCCAGCGGTTACCGAGCGGTGGGCGGCCCAGATGTAGTGACCGCGAGGCAGCGGGGGGCGCCCTTCGATCATGATATCCTGCCCCCAGCCGAGTCCCGACAATGGCACGATATTGATGGCCCCGGCCGCGCGCACTGCTGGAAGGGCTGCTGTACGCTCCAGCACTTCTTTGTAAAATCCGTCTACATCCCCCCGGGTTCGCTCCAGGCTAACGGTTAGGACATGCTCAGGCCGGAAGCCCATGCTCGACGCTGAGAGCCTGACGAAACTCTCCATGAGCAGAGCCGTGCCAGCTACAAGCACGGTCGCGAGCGCGACTTCGGTCGCCACCGAGGCAGTACGAAGTGATCGGTTGCCGCCCTGCGGCGTTCGGATACCTTCCTTGAGGGCTTCATTAAGACTAAAGCCGGTCGTCGTCCAGGCAGGCACCGTACCGAACAGAAAGACAGTCAAGACCGAAGTCAGAACTGCAAAGAGGACAACCGAGGCGTCGATGCCTCCTGGCGTGAGGGGATGCCAATCCGCAGGCAAAACGGAGTACAACACGCTTACGCCCCCGAAGGCCATCAGCAGTCCTCCTGCTCCTCCAAGGAATGCCAGGATTGAACTCTCAATCAGCATTTGTCGGACAATTCGCGTCCGACTTGCACCCACGGCGCGGCGAATCGCGATTTCCCTGTAACGGCGGGTGCCGCGAGTCAGCAGCAGATTGGCAAGGTTCGAACAGGAGATAAGCAGGACTAGCGCAGCAGCACCCAAAAGCGCCAAAAGGGCCGGCCGGAGGTGTCCCACATATCGGGCGCGCGCCGTCTCGACCGAGACCCGCCAGTTCCGCTCCCATTGCGGGAACTGCTGTTCGAACCGCTCGGCAAGCGTGTCCATATCTGCCCGCGCTTGAGCAAGGTTCACGCCGGGTTTCAGTCGAGCGACTGCACTCATGTACCAACCTCCGTACCCTCCAGCGGGGGACGCTTGCAAGGGCACCCATACGCTTTGGGAGGCGGTGGAGAATCGGAAGTTGGCAGGCAGCACCCCGATCAGTGTGTACCCGTTGCCATCAAGGACGATCATCTTGCCGATTACGTTCGGGTTTCCCCCATACCGGCCGAGCCAGAGCGCGTGACTGATCAACACCACTCTCGCGCCCCCGGGCCGGTCCTCGGCATTCGAAAAAGTGTGGCCTAGCACGGGCTTGATGCCAAGGACGCTGAAGAAATTCGCAGTGACCTTCATGGCGGCGACGCGCTCGGGCCCTTCCGGGCCAGTCAAGTTAAAATCTCGGTCGCTCGCATTCTCGCTCCAGGCGGCCATTTCTCCAAAGACGTCGTTCTGGCTTTCCAAGTATCTGTAGCCGGGCGGGTCAATACCCCAAAGTCGAGCGTCCTTAGAGCTGTACCCCCTCAAAAACACTAGCCGGTCAGAGTTTCTAAACGGCAACGACCTCAGCAGGAAATCATTGGTCGCGGTAAAGATCGTGGTCGTCACGCCGATGCCGAGAGCAAGCGTGAGAATGGCGACGACCGCGAAGCCGGAATTGCGGCGAAGTTGGCGCAAGCCGTATCGCACGTCTTGGGCGAGCGATTCGACGGATGGAAAACTCCACAGGTTGCGGCTTGATTCTTTGAGCGACACCATGTTGCCAAACCCGCGCCGGGCGGCATCGTGCGCGTCACCGGGAGACATGCCTTGCTTGATCAGATTCTCCTCACGCATGGCAAGGTGGAATTCCAACTCC
>JAJYHY010000563.1 GCA_021784555.1 bacterium | reverse complement strand
GACGACTTCGGCGATAAACATGACTACGAGTATAGAGACGTATTTCCAGTTTTCAAGCGGTATAATTGATGCAATACTTATATAACATGCCTACAATTATCAGAAAGTCAGACCACGATGGTGTAGGCTATAGGACGGGGCGCTACGCGGTTTTAGGGCCTAAAATTGACTGGAAGTTCCGCTGTCAGTTCGGGCGCTGGCCCCGAAGGCCGACACCAACCTCAACATCCGCTGGAACAACCGCACGTATGTCTTCGAGTTGGTGGAGAGCACAGCCCCTGTCCTGGCGCTCAACCTGGTAGCCCCGACCCCGGTGGAGTCCGTTCCCCTGGCGCCGCATCTCAGCCCGGCGCGGCTGCTCGGTTTGCTGGACAAGGCCAAGGCATTTCCGCTGCTTAAAGCGCAGCAGCCCGAAGCAGTTGCCGACGCCACGGCCCGGACGTTCGGCGACCACCCGCCAATCACCGATTTCAATGACTTCGAAATCCGCCTGGAGGAGGTGTTCCGGTTCGAGGCGGAGGACACGCTGGTCTTCCACGTCCTCCTGCGGAACAAGTCCGACCGGCAGATTCGCTACTTGCCAGGGAGCTTTCGCGTGCGCGTCGGCGACCAGCTCTACTACCAGTCCGTCAGCGACGCGCCGGGCGTTCTGCCACCGAAGGCCGAGAGCACGGTCTATTTCGCCATCACCGGCTCCCCGGATGGCGAACGAAACGACCTGTCGCTCAAGAACGATTTCAGCGTGCTGGTCAGTCGGCTGCCTTGTCCGCCGAATAGTGCGCCCGATGCACAAGCCACAGAACCACCTCCGCCGCAATCACCGCCGACCACCGGAATGACTCCAGGGCAAGAAGCTCTCGCACGGCAGACGCTCCATCGCGCGATTGGAGAATGGGAGAACACCAATGCAGCCCCCGCCAACAAAGCCAACCCATGAAACCGCGCGCCTTCCTCAATTTCTTCAAGACCAGGAGCGGCAAGCTGCTGTTGTTTGTCGCGGTCTTCGGCGCCGGGCTGCTGGCCTTTAGCGCGCTGAGAAGCAACTATCGAGTGTCTGTCGGCCTTGCCTCGCATACAGTTGGGTCGCGCCTGAGCCAGTCAGCCACGGCACAAGGCGTGCAGACGGTGGAACGGCCTATGACGCCATTTCACCCCCCGCCTCCCAAACCTGAGCCGCCGCCGCTCTTGATATCCAGAGAAGTCCCAGCGGTGACCGTACAGGCGCCTCGACCCGCGCCAAAGCCCACGCCCCTGCCGCCCATCAGCCTGTTCGCGGACAACACCGCCGGCAAGCCCCAGCCAAAGAAGATCGGATCCGTCTATGCGCCCTTTGGCTGGCTTATCCCCTGCAAGACCGTCATCACCGTGGATTCCTCCTCGATGCAGACGCCGATCATCGGCCTGGTCACCGAGAACATTTATCACGCCGGCAGGCTGGTGATTCCCGCCGGGACCGAAGTTCATGGCACCGCCCAGGCCGACCGGCACCGGGACCGCATCAGCACCGGCACCAGTTGGACCTTGGTGTGGCAGGCGGGTGAGGAACTCCGGCTTAAGGCCATTGCCCTGGACCGGGAGTTCTCCGGCCACCGCCATGGCTGGGGCATCACTGACGGCAGCGCCGGTTTGCGCGGCGAACTCCTCAAATCGGATAACCTGGCCGAGATCAAGCTCTTCGCCGCAACCTTCCTTTCCGGAGCGGCGGGGGCCTTAACCCAAACGCAGCCGACAATCTTTGGGCCGATGGTCAGCCCGACCCTCAACAACGCGCCCTTCCAAGGCGCGCAGGCCGTGCTCCAAACGTACGCCAAGCGCATTTACGATTCCATTAGACGCGATGGGTTCTTTGTCCGCGTGCCCTCCGGCAAGCAGTTCTATCTTTACGTCCTCCAGACCATTGACCGGGCCGATGCCGTCATCGGCGGCTCGGCCAAACCCTTCGCCCAAACGCAGAATCCGAACCCGTCAGATTTCTCAGACGCTGTTCCCCTGGCCAACGCGCCGCCTCCGCTCCCGGCGCCAGCTTCCGCCCCCACAGTCCCCTTATCCAAGCCATGAAATATCTAATGCTCGTCCCGCTCGTACTCGTCACCTCGTGCGCCTCTCATCCTCCGAAGCCGGCGTTCCTCAACCTCTCGCCGCCTCCCGCGGTGGCGCCGCCAGGCGGGGTCCGGTATCCCGAGGTGGTTCGGGCCTATCACCTGGGCCGCTACGTTGACCCCGACCACCCCGGCGAGATGCACGAGCAGCACACCGTTTATCGTGTCGAGGCCCAGTCCACCTGGAATCTCCATCCTGACCCGGCAAGTTCGGGTTCGCCGAGTGCGGTTTGCGCCCTGACCAACGCCGCCTATTCGCCGGTGCCGGTCAATGACGCCGTGGCGGCCGAGGTCAACCGCCAGAGGCAAATCACACAAACCATGCTGGCTGAGGCCGGCCGGCTCACCGGGGCGCTCCAGCAACTCGGCCAGGCCATCCGTCAAACGCGCTCCGTTGCCAGGGAAAACCAACAGCTTCGCCAGCAGTTGAATACGGCGTTGAAGCGCCTCGACTTGCTCCAAGCTGAGATAGAGAAGCTACAAGCCGATCCAGGGCCAACCAACACCCCGTCTGACTCACCGCAGTGACCATGAAAGCGATTTGCTGGGCCTACACCGAGGACGGGCGGATCTGTCGTCAGCCCGTCACCGGCTTCGACCCGCAACGCGGCTTTACGGTCTGTGCCGAGCACAGCTCCAGCCGCGAACAACAAACACAAAACCAGAGTTCAGTTATGACAAGAACAAGACCATCCGCGCCATCGAGCGTCGGCGGCAATGCCGCTCCCACCGACCCGCCCACCTTTCGGAACAACCCGGAGGTGAATGCGAAGATCGACGCCTACATCCAGGAGAACCCGAAGTATTGGGCCTATGTCCAGGGGATGCCTCGCGACCGGCTTGAAAGCACCGTGGTGCTCAACGAGGTGCGCGAGCTGGACCGGCAGCAGCGCCTGCGCGAAGGCGTGCTCAAACAGATCAACCGCAACCCCGATTTGAAGCGCGCCTACGACCTGCTGGTCAAAGACCTGCCCGAAGAACAGCGGGAGGCGGCCATCGCGCAGATTGCCCGGCAGGCCAAGCGCGCGGTCGCCCGTACCCTGGGCCAGCAGCAGACCCGAGGACAAGCCGTGGGAGTGTGAACCCTCCGCGCGCGGCGTCCCGGCTCCACTCTGGAGCCGGGGTTGCCGCGGGACAGAAACCGCCGTGGCCGCTCCCCTCGTGGTCGTCCGCATTGGCTGAGCACCCGAGCCGAGGGAACAGCCCCACCATCGCCGCCGAAAAATGACGCGGCCACTAACGAATCACGCACGTCCGCTCCCACGCGTTGCACAGACAAAAGGCTCAGACAGTCCTCTGCGGTGCTTATCTGCGGATGGGTTCGGAGAAAGCCAATTTCGGTAATCGGGCACACGGCTACTCTGCCTTCCGCATCCAGCCATTTCCAAACCCGCGAATTGTGCTCGTGGTCGCTCCAGAGCAGCGCCAGCAGCACGTTAACGTCCAGCAAATGGCGGGCGCTCATG
>JAJYHY010000163.1 GCA_021784555.1 bacterium | reverse complement strand
TGGAGTGGGGACGAGTCCCGGAGGGACGGCTGAGGATTGACGCACGCCACCGGATCAGCCGTCCCTCCGGGACTTGTTGGACGAGCGATGATGCTTCCCAACGTTCGAACCGTTGGGCTGCTATGATAAGTCCCTCCGGGACGCGACACGCCGAAAACAGCAGCGCGTCTGGGCTCGTGATAGCCCTTCTAGCCTTATGGCTCGGTTTGGCTTCGGCGCGTGGGAATCCAAGGGGTGGCACGGTAACGCAAGGCGCCGCCGCGTTCAGTGTCTGTGGCGCGCAACTGACCATATCGACTTCTGAGCAGGCCTTTATCAATTGGCAGAGCTTTAACATCGGAGCGGGCGAGACAACCACTTTCGTTCAGCCGTCCTCGTCCTCGCTGGTTTGGAACCGGATCAACGACCCCAATCCCTCCCAGATCCTCGGCACACTCAACGCCAACGGTTACCTGGTGCTCCAAAACCCCTCCGGATTCTACATTGGAGGGCAGGCGGCAATCAGCACCCATGGGCTGGTCCTGACAACCGCCCCCGTCCAGTTTCCTAGCCTCCTGAGCGGCGGGGCATGGGAATTCGATGCCCCTCCGCCAACGGCAAGAATCGTCAATTATGGCCGAATCAAGGTGGCGGGCGGGGCGCCGCTATTCCTGATAGCCGGCGATATCGAGAACAATGGGACACTCTCAGATCCCGGGGGCAAGATCGGCCTCTATGCCGGGGAAAAGGTATTGGTCTCGACCAGTCCGGATGGCCGTGGATTGAGCGCCGAGGTCACGCTCCCCAAGGGCTCCATCGATAACAACGGAAGGGTGATTGCCGACGGAGGCAGCATTGCGCTCCACGCCCAGGTGGTGAATCAAGGGGGATTGGTTCAGGCCAATTCCGCCCGGGAGCTGAACGGCACGATTGAATTGGTCGCCAGCGAGAGCCTGAACCTGGGCGCCAACTCCACGATTGCGGCCCACGGTGATGGCCAGGGCGTAAGCTCCGGCGGGAGCGTTACACTCAAGTCCGGCAACACCTTTTCGGACCAGGCAGGCTCCGCCATTGATGTCTCCGGCGGCGCCCGGAGCGGCAACGGGGGACAAGTGGAGATCTCGGCGTCTCAAGTCAGCTCCATTCACTCCACGATTGACGGGCACGCGAATGCGGGCTCCGCGGGGGCCATTCTGACATTGGATCCTTACGATCTCACACTGGACCAGGCATACGTGGGTTCATTGACTAGCCAAATCACCGGTGGTGGTCTCTCCCAAGTCAAGCTCCAGGCCGACCACGATATCGAGCTGTCCACCCTCTGGACGGTAGCCGACGCCGACTCGTCCGCCACATTGAGCTTGTCGGCTGGGAACAACATCACTTTGGAGAACGGCTCCGGCATCAATGCCGGCAAGAATTGGAGCCTGGAGCTAAGCGCGGGCACATCGTTGCCCGCTGGAACCACTCCGAATTCCGGCGAGGACGGAATCTACCTGGCAGGCAACGCTTACCTCCAGACTCAGAACGGCGATATCCATCTCAAAGCCGCCAATGAGGTGCAGGTTGGATGGTCGGGCCAGAGCAGCAGCAAGGGCGCCGCCAATTCCGGGACGGGCCGAATCATTACCACCGGCGGGGGAAACATCGAGGTCACCACGACTTATGGGGATGTGAATTCCGGCGGTGGTACGTCCGGGTTCGATTACCTCAAGAACGCGCCCTTTTATACGCCCTTTTCTGTCAATCCGTTCACGGGCACGATCGGCAACAACACTACTCTCGGCGGCATCAGCACCGCAGCCGGTGGGGACGTGAGCATTAGTGGCGGCGGCGACGTTGTGAGCTATCTCCCCGTGGGCAGCCCCAATAATCCCGCCTCCACGCCATCGGGTGATCCGGGGACGGGAGCCTTTGGGTCGCAACCGGGGAACGTGTCGATTGAGGCCAAGGGAAGCGTTTATGGCCATTACGTGGAGGTCAACGGCCAAGGCACGATCATCGCGGGCAAGGATGCCGGCGGCCCTGACAACAACCTGGCCCTGAGTCTTGTCAAAGGGGGCTGGAGTGTGGAGGCCCCCAACGGCGACATTTACCTGCAGGAGGTGCGGAACCCGAACGGCGTTTTCAACACTCAAGGCGGTCTGAATAGCGCCGGCTACCACCTCTTCGATTACGACGCCCTGGCCTCCGTGGACCTGACCGCTGGCGACGCCGTCTATCTGACCGGGCAGAACCTGCCTCGGCCCGCTGACGATGTCCCGATACTCTTACCTCCGACCTTGAGCATCTCTGCCGGTGCCGGGGGAATCCTGCTGGATGCCAGCATGACTTTATTTCCGTCCGCGGAGGGGAATCTCGATATTGCGACTGAAGCGGGCGGGGAGTTCGCGGGCGCGAACAATTCGAGTTTGGTGATGTCCGACAGCGCTCATAAACGCTGGATCCCACCTGAATCGGCGCCGCCCGGTCCCAAGCCTCTCAGCCCAACGGACCACGGCACCGTCCCCACCGAACTGAACAATTCCGATCCGGCAGTCATCAATATCTCGGGAGACATGAAGAATGTTATCCTTCAGACCTCCAAAAAGACGGAGATAACGGTGGGCGGTGATATGATCGATTGCAGTTTCTCCGGCCAAAACCTCCATGCGGATGATGTCACCTCGATCAAGGTCGCAGGGCGGATCTACAACGAGGGTTCGTTCAACTGGGTCTTTCTCTCTCAGCCGATTCAAAACGTGCCGCTGACGGACTTGCCTCCGGAGACCATGGTCAACTGGCAGACAGCCTTGAGCCTGGCGGTTGATCCGGCCAAGGTCGCCAGCCTGACCATCCCGGCCAGCATCGCTCCCTCCCAGTACGTCGGCTACATCAATCAGGTTCTTCTGTTCGGCGACTCGCTCCAATCCAGCTTCGCCTACAACCCGGTCAGCAAGAAGCTCACGTTCATCGGCTCCATGTCACCGACCATCAAGGCGGCCCTCGACCAGCCGTTGACGCTGCTGCGTTATGACGCCAATGGCCGTCCCATCGTGAACTCCAGCGGCCACTTCGTGACCGACCGCATCTCCTGGGTCTCCCCGACCGCCATTGACCGGCTCTATCAGGCCAGCCAGGGCGCGCCGTCGCTCGCGGATTCGGGTGGCGGCTATGTGGTCGGAGGCGGCGGCGCGTTCGATGTCCAAGCGAGCTCCATCTCGCTTGGCAACGCTTACGGCATCATCTCGCTTGGCAACGGCGCGTTGCTGGGCCGGGACTACTCATTCTTGACGCGCTATATTAACGGAGGCGCCAGCATCAAAGTCAATTCAGACGGCGATTTGAATATGCCCAGTTCGACAATTGCTGCCCTGGGCGGGGGAAGTGTGACCGTATCGAGTGTGAATGGCGCAATGGATTTAGGTTCGCAAGAATTGGTCGATTTTGAAGGGCAGATTATGAAGGCGGACAACCTGGGTTTGGGCATTTATACGTCAGGCGGTGGAGACGTAAACGTGAGCGCCCTGGGCGATATCAATGTCGATAGCTCGCGGATTGGAACCTTCAATGGCGGAAAGGTCAATGTCGAGTCGTTCCAAGGCAATGTGAACGCCGGGAGCGGCGGCAGAGTCTCCATCCCGATCAATGTCTTTTCACCGCGCTATCCCAACCCGAACACGCCCTTCGAATACGTGTATGCCAACGGGATCGTCGCGGAAACCTTGGTGAGCGCAGGCCAAGTTCCCGGCAGCGCGGCTGTCCCCGGGGACATCACCGTTCAAACGCCGCGGGGCGACATTCTCGCCAGCCAGGGAGGCATCTTGCAGGAGGCGCTCAACGGGAACCTCTCTTCAGGACCGACGGTGACCCTCGTTGCCGGCACCGCGCCCTCGGAAGGCTCGCCCGGCTACACCGGCAACATTGACCTGGGCAACTCCGGCGTCATCGGCGGGACGGTAAACCTGAAGGCCAATGGCAACATCAGTGGCCTCGTCGTCTCGCGGCAGAATTCAACGGTGGTGGCGGCCCAAAGCTTCAGTGGCACGGTGCTCTCCGGAGGTAGCGCCAACCTTTCGGCGGGTGGAACAGTGTCCGGCGCGGTCATTGGTATTGGGGGTGTGACCGCCAGCGGGGGCGGAGGGGTGTCAGCGACCCTGCTGGGCCAGAACGTGTCAGTCAATGGAGGGGCGGCTCAATCCACCCTCGGCACAACCGCCGCCCCTACTGCCGCCAGCCAGGCCGCCGCACAGCAGTCCAGCAGTGATACCGCCCAGCAAGCCGCCAGCAACGCCACGCAGGCCGGCAATGAGAAGAAGAAGAAAAAAACGCAGCCGCTCCTGCGCCGCGTCAAACGCGTTACGGTGATCCTCCCGAAGGAATAGGTCAGTCGTTGGCGCTCACCTCGCGCTGACACGTTGCCAACCGTGGGCGTCATGACAGGATGGGCTTCGTGAGTGAGGCCGGTGTGGTTACTCGACAATAGCCCGGTAGAACCGCGCCCCAAACTCAGAGACCGGAGCGGAAAAGGACGCTCGCCCGTTAGTGCTGGCGCCCGAATTCCAATCCGTCCAGTGGAACAGATCGTCGGAGACTTGGATGCGGAAGTGGAGACCGGCGGGCGCCTGAAGGCCGAACGCAAATTGATTCTGATTGAGACGCGGCTGGGTCAAGCGAATAGTCGGTGGAAGCGGAAGATACTGCAGGGTCACCATGGCGCCGCCGGACCTGCCGGTCACATATACGCGCCCTTCCTGATCGATGGCGACACCTTGGCTGTCATCCCACGGATACAACGGGACAGGAAAGGTCCGAAAGCGGGCGACCCATTCCCGGACTCCGTCGTCCTTCAGTGATTCGGTCACATATTGGCTCCCCCTGGCGCCGGCAGGATAGCCGGTCACCACCAGTCCGTCAGTGGACAGGCACGCGCCCGCACAGTCCAGGTTGGTCATAGCCCAGGTTGGCTGCCCGGCCAAATCAAACTGAAACACTCCGCCGGCGCCCGCCACGTAAATCCGCCCGCGTCCATTGAGCAGGAGGATGTGCGGGAGATCGGCATTGGTGCGATTGACTTGCTGCAGTGTCCTCCAGATCAGGGTTCCGCCGGCATCATATCGCCGCAGGGCGAAGGCGGACGCCTCGTTCGTTGTTCCCGAGTCACCGACGACATAAAGGTTATCGTCCGAATCCACAGCCAAGGCGCGGTCGTTCCCGAGGGATCGTACTTGATGACGATGGGGTTGAATAGTACCCACTGGTAATCGTGTTTCCGGACTGCGCCGCTTTCAAGAAACTCCTCTTGGAACTGCTTGTGCTGGAGCAGGTTGGAAAGCAACGGTTCTTGCCTCCCGCGCGACAACCGCGGAAAGCTTCTTCCATGGAACAGCCTCCAGCGGGGGTGCCTGCTCCTATGGAGCTAATCCAGGACCAATCATCCAGCCGTCCATCAATTACGCTCCATCACTCCACCACTCCACCAATCCATTACTCCCCGCTGTGGAGGCGGGTCAATCGTCATCGTCGTGCGGGTGTGTATAGACGAAGGCGGCGTGGACAGGGGCGGGCATGGGGCTGTTGGGACCCCGGACGGAGTGCCAGATCATTTCATTGAGGAGGTTGTCATCAGCGGCGTCCTCGCGGGCAAAGTTCATCTTGATGTTGGCGCCCCAGGCGGTGACCGGATTGCGCTGGCGAAGGTTGACGTTGGCCGGCAGGGCTTCGTAGGGCGTCAGGTCGGGCACGGGCTGGAAGGCGTTGAACATGGGCGTGGCAGCGGCATCGTACTGAGTCATGGGCTGGAGTCCCAGGATAAGCTCGATTGTGCGAAGCACGCTGGTGGTTGAATACATGGTCGAATCGACGGCGCCATGTTTGGCGTAGGGGCTGATGACAAAAGCGACGGAACGGTGGGCATCCACGTGGTCTGGGCCATCCTGGGAGTCGTCCTCCAGGACGAAGATGGCGGTTTGAGGCCAGAATTTAGAATGAGAGACGGCCTGAACCACCATTCCGAGACCCACATCGTTGTCCGCCACCAGCGCGGTTGGGGTGAGCCTCTTTGGCGTAGTGCCGTAGGTATGGTCATTGGGCAAGCGCAGGATCTGGAGGCGGGGCATGCCGCCCTTGGCCTCGTATCCCTTCAGGTCGGTGATGAACCGTTGGGCGCGTTTGACATCGGGGTAATTCAGGTCAAAGCTGCGATAGAACTTGTCGAAGTGACCCTGGAGGGTCTTGACGCGAGTAGAGCCGGGTTCGTTCGGTGTGCGGCCATTGGCGATGAATTCACCGTAGCTGTAATAGCTCACGCCGGCCTGCTCGGCGCGGTCCCATATATACCCATCCGCCGGGGCGGCAATGGCGAAGCTGCCCTCGCTGGGATAGGGGAATTTGCCGGAGCTGTCGTGGCCGTAGGCGAGCGGCCACATCTTCTTTACGAAATCGGTGGCGTAAGCCCCCATGCTCCATTCATGGCCGTCGGCGCTGACCTCGCTGTTGACGTAGAAATTGTCGAGGAGGACGAACTGTCGGGCAAGTTTGTGGTGGTTGGGAGTCACGCGCCAGGGGAAGAGGCAAAGGTTGGGGTCGCCGTTGCCTTCAGGCATATCGCCCAGGACCTGGTCGTAGGTGCGGTTTTCCTTAATGATGTAGAGGCAGTACTTGATGGGGGACGGGTCGCCGGGTTTGAGCGGGATGGGATTGTTCGGGGGGCGGGTTGCCGTGACGGTGGCGTCGGCGTTGAGCGGGCTGCAGCGAATGGCCTGGACGGAATAGACGGCGAGCCGTTTGAGGAAATCGGCGCGGGGGAGCAGGTCGATGATGCTCAGGGTACCGTGATAGAGGGAACCGATGTATTGCCGGTTGAAGTTGGTCGAGGTCAGGCCCGGCTCAGGGCCGAAGGGGTCGGCCAACGGGGTAATACCGCGGCCATTGGCGATGAGCAGGCGCCGGCCATCGGGTGTGACGCGCACGGAAGTGGGATACCAACCCGTGGGAATGAAACCGAGGGAGCGGGCCTTGCCGGGCCTGCTCACGTCAAATACGGCAACGATGTCGTTATCGGCGTTGGCGACGAAGAGGGTCTTGTCGTCCGGGGACACGGCCAGGCTGTTGGGAGTCGAACCGGGAGGGGAATGCGGGTAGAGGGCGGCCCAGATTGTCTCCAGGGGTTTGCCCGCGTCGGTGTCGAAGACGCTGACGGTGTTGCGATTGGCGTTGGCGACGAAGAGGTACTTGCCGGAATGGGTCAGCGCCATCTCGCACGGGTGCTCCTGGGCGGGCCAGGTGGCGATGACATGGTCGGTTTTGAGATCGAGCACGGCGATGGCGGAGCGCGCCCATAGGCTGACGTAGAGGCGTCCTCGCTTTTCGTCGAGCACGCATCCATAAGGAAAAGTGTCGCCGGGGTTTTCCGTGAATAGAGCGGCCTGGGCGCGTTTGTCGGCGGCGGCTATGGCAAAATCCTTTGAAGGTTTGACGGGCGCGACAGAGAGGGCGGGCAGATTCTTGCCCAGAGGGATGTCCAGCGTCTTGGGCGTTGGCAGCAGATCGACACGGGTGAGCCGATGCCCCCACACGTTGGCCACGTATAAGTGGCGCGTGGCTTTGTCCACGGCCAGTCCGGCTGGAACGGCGCGTTCTTTGGGGTTGCGCAGCTTGATTTTGACGTGGTTGAAGAGTTTGCCGTCTTTGAAGCTATATTCGTGGATGACCTCGTCCCCCGCCCCGCTGCAGAACAACTTGTTGCCGTCACTCGAAAAGGCCAGTCCATAAAAGGCCTCATGGACCGGCATACGTGAGACAACCTTGCCCCGCGAAAGATCGACTATGAGGATCTGGTGCGCGCTAAAACCGCAGTGCAACACCGCGGCATAGCGGCTGCCGGGATGGACGGCGACGTTGACCGGAAAGTCCGCCAACTCCACCTGCCGTCCCGCCGGACGCAGGGACCATTGGTTGTGGAGGAGGATCGAGCCATCAGGCTGTCTGCCGGGCATCCGCGGATGCATCAGGGCAAGGGAGGGGGGATCGCTGAATTGGGCGGCGGTCTGGCGGGGCCCTGAAGTGCAGGAGACCAGGGCGACCATTGCGGCGGCGGCGACAAAACAATTGAGGCTTCGCATAAGAGACAATGGCAGTTTGCCGGTTTGAGACCCCGGAGGTAAAGAATGAATTCGAGGTTCTTCCTTTATGGTTCTGTCCTGCCATGATTCTGTGGGCGATGCTGGGATAGGCTCTATCAGCAAAGGTTGCGGTTACTCCCTGGGCGGCCAGGGTCTCGTCCCGGCTTGTGGCCGGTTGGTCACTGTGGAGTGGTATTTGGGGCGGGGGAGGGATAGGTTCGAATCGGATGAAGATTGAAATGTGAGCAGGCCACCTGTATGGATGAGAGAGCGGTTCAAGTGAGCGGCCCCGTTCAGAGCCTGTCGGCGGAGAGGGCGCGGCCGGCAAGGCGGCGCCGGATGGTGCTGATCTCCGCCGGGGCGTGGACGATATTTGTTGGCTTGTCTCTGTGGTGGTTGTTGCGAGGCAACGCGGGACCTCAGGTTCGGTTTATTCACGAGGGAAAATCGGTGCTGCCGCCGGGCACGGAACAACTGCGGGGGTGGGTGACGACCGATATGGGGTTCCCACGGCTGTGCCCCTGGCTTTTGTTCGGCCCTTATGTCTTTTTCGTAGCTTCCTATTTCCCACTGGAGCGCGGCAGGTTAGGGCTCCATTTGCCGCTGAATGTCACTACATGTGTAGCGTTCTTGGCGGCCTCCCATGGGATTAACGCTCACACGCGCATGCTCTTTACCAAGGTGACCATCGTCAACTCCGAACCCGCCAGGGCGGAGGCCGAATCAGTGACCAGCGGGGTACAGGTCTCGGTCTCGCAAGGGTTCAGATCGACGGCTGCGCTGGAGGGGCCGGCGGCGAGGAGTGACAGCAAGAGCGTCCTCTGGCGCGCAAAGAACCAAACGCCGCTCAATCTCTCAGCCGACACAAACGCCGCGAACCTGCTCCTTCGACTCCGCTCCGGGCCGGCTTCACCCAAGCTGGCACTTCCGAACCCGGGCCTCTGGTCACTGTTGCTGGACCTCCTGGCGTACGGGGCCATTGCCGGGCTGGCGCATTCGGTCCATTTTTACCGCCGGTTCCGGGAGCGGGAACATCGCGCGCTCTTCCTGGAATCCAACCTGGCCAACGCCCGGCTCAACGCCTTGCGCGCCCAACTCCAGCCGCATTTCCTTTTTAACAGCCTGAATGCCGTCGCCACGCTGCTTCGCCGCGACCCGCGCTTGGCGGAGGCGACGCTGATATCGCTGAGCGAGCTGCTGCGGCTGGCGCTGAGCCATTCCGAAACGCAGGAAGTTCCGTTGCGCGAGGAGCTGAGGTTCGTTGAGTGCTACCTGCGAATCCAGCAAACGCGCTTTGGACAGAGGCTGCGGTTCGACGAAAGCATCGAACCGGAGGCGCTGGAATGCCTGGTGCCGACGCTGGTGCTGCAGCCGTTAGTTGAAAACGCCATCCGGCATGGCATCGAGCCCGCCGGGAAGGCGGGATTGGTGCGGCTGGAGGCGCGGCGGCGCGACGGGAGGCTGGAGCTGTCGGTCGAGGACGACGGCGTGGGTCTCGGTCAGACGATGGCCGATCTGCCGGGGCTGAAGATCACGAATGTTGAGGCCAACGCCGTCCCGGCGCCTGCTCCGACAGGTGCGGTCCCGGCGGTGCATCTCGTCCCGCGGCGGGGGACGGGAATTGGATTGGCCAATCTGCAGGCCCGACTGGAGGCGCTTTATGGCACTGACCAGAAGCTCGAGTTGGTGCCCCGGATTCAGGGAGGTCTCACCGTGCGAGTGAACATCCCCTGGCGCTCAGCACCCAGTGGCGAAAGTCCCAGCCATTCTAAGGTTTCGTGAAAGTTCGGATCATTATTGCCGATGACGAACCGCTGGCGTGCGAGCGGATACGCTCATTCCTGGCGGAGGAGCCGGACGTGGAGATTCTGGCGGAATGCCCAAATGGAGCCAAGGCCCTCAGGGCCACGCAGGACTTGCGCCCGGACCTGCTCCTCTTGGACGTGCAGATGCCGCGGCTGAACGGGTTTGAGGTTCTGGAGGCGCTGGAGCCGGAAGCCAGGCCGGTGGTGATCTTTACGACCGCCCATGACGAGCACGCCATTCGCGCCTTTGAGGTCAATGCCCTCGATTACCTGCTCAAACCTTTCACGGAGGCGCGGTTCAAGATGGCCCTGCAACGCGCTCGGGACGAGTTGGAAAAATGCACGCCGCGGGGCGAGGACCCGCGGTTCTCGGCGCTTCTGGACCACCTTCACAGCACGACTCCCGGCGGCGGGCGTATCCTGGTTCGGTCGCCGGAACGGATTCTGTTTCTTAAGCCCGACGAGATCGACCATGTCGAGTCCGCCGGCAATTACGTCGTGCTACACGCCGGCAAAGAGCGGCATATTCTGCGGGAGACCACCGCCGCCATGGAGGCGCGCCTCGCCCAGGCGGGGTTCATGCGCATCAGCCGCTCGGCCATCGTGAATTTATCGCGGGTTCGGGAGGTGCAATCCCTCGGTCCCGGCCAGTATTCGGTTTTATTGAAGACGGGTGCCCGGCTGGAGATGACTTGCAGGCTTAGCGAACTGCAAGCGCGGCTGGCGGAGATTTGACAATAGGCAAGGCCTTGAGCGGCAGGGCGGCGTAGCGTTTGAGGGTCTCGGTCACCGGATCGACGCCGATGCCGGCGCTTTCCAGCGCGGTGACGCCCAGCAGCGGCTCAACGGTGTCCGGCCCAAAAATGATCTTCGTGACGGTGTCCGAACCCATAAAGGAGAGGCGCGCGAAGCCAAACTCGTATTCGACGGACGCCCCATTGGCGAGCTCGTAGGCATCCCGGCCCTCTGGTTCGATACCCGCTTCTCGCAGGTCCTTGCCTGGCCCCAGGCACGCGATGGCGCCTGTGTCCACGAGGAATAAGGCCGTAAATGGCGGGTGGGACCTCTGCAGATTGAAAACAGAGACGGTGACGTGTGCGTAGCCCATTTCGGGTCAAGCTAGTAGGCGTTGCGCGGGCTGTCAACTCGCGCTTGGCTACTTGCAGCGGTTCTCATTTTGGCGCATTTGACCGACAGTTTAAATCGCACCGTTGGCTATTCCGCCGCTTGGATCTCCTTGTACGCCTCATCCCAGGAAACGTGGGCGTTGTCTGTCAGCCATGCGCCGACGCGCTTCTCTAGAACCAGGATGTCCTCCCGGCATAGCTGACGGATGCGCTGGTAGCGTCCTGCTGCCTCCAAACCAAGAACCTTCCTTCCTTGGCTGTCGTCGTCCGCAACATTTCTCTGCCTTGCCAAAACGACATAGTAGGTCTCTTTCGGGTCGCGATGGGCCCGGATTTCGTTCCACCGCCATCCTTTTAATAACTCGTGTCCCGCCAGCAGCCAGACCTCGATCTCCTGCCAGGCGTTTTCCGCCAGAAACGCGCCCCCTGCCTTCTTTATCTGATTCCGCAATCGCATCTCCACGTTGCTGAGAATAGTTCGACGCCCCTCTTCCCCATCCCGGTCCACGCACAACAGGAAGAGGTCAACCATCGGGTTAGCCTTCACGATGAGTTGGAGATTCTCTATGCGGAGGGCTTGCGCAATGCCACCCAGCAGCGGATCTCGACAAACATCGACATGGGCGCGGCGCTGGCCAAGGCAGGCCATCATGCTCCGAATCAGGGGGCGAAGGACGTATTGGTCCCTGCGGAAGTCCTCGGGAATAACCAACACATTCATCGCGCCCCCTCGTGTTCCTCGACTGGACCTGTCTGGACGGGCGCTGGTTCTCCCTCCGCAAAGAACATCGTCTGCTCCATCCAACCACCCTCAAAGAGCCGCGCGATATCGGCTTCACGAATCACTTCCATTAGGTGAGGCACCTCTGGCAGTGACCTGATTCGCGCTTCCTCCACGCCTTCCACACGGTAGGTCACTGCCGCACTCCGCCAGTTCTCTCCGCGGATAAGCCGTAACAGTTGAGGTGAATGGGTTGTGGTGAACACCTGCACTTTGCCCTCACTGGTCCGCTCCTCCAGAAGGTTCATCAGCAGGTAAAGCCTGGCCGGGTGGATCCCGTTGTCGATTTCTTCCAGGAAGTAAAACTTCGAGGACTTGGGGCCCAAAAGAGCTGTTAGAATCCCCAGGAATCTCAACGTCCCGTCTGAGGCGCTGTAGGCGGAGGTTTTGCGCCCGCTTTTCTCGACCAAGTACACGAGGATTTTGCCTTGCGGATCAGGGACGAAGTCGAAGTCCACAACATCCATTGGCGTGAGCTCGCCAATCCATGAGGACAAGACGGACTTCAGGTGTGGGTCCTGACAGATGCTATGCAGTACTGAGGACAGATTCTCCCCCTGATCGCTCAGGGCTGTTTGCCCCGGCACAGACGGCTTGCGCATCGCCTCTGGCGAAAGGTCGATGAAACGCACCGACTCCAGCTCCTGAAGCGTCTCGGTGACCTCGTCCCTGATTTTACCCTGCAACTTCCTTTGCCTGGCTAATTCGAGAATCTGTGTCAGGACCGGTTGGTGCGAAATCGCCTTCAATCGAGGCCCCATTTTTCGGTATGCGCCGCCGCCGCGCAGCCTGACCGAGACATGCATCGGATCGTCCTGGTGCGGTGGCGAGACCTGCGGATGGGAATCAAACACCAAGGTTTCACCCCGATAGAGACTCTCCTGAACCACGCGGGGAGCCGCACGTGTATCATCCACGGTCACTCCGATGCGATAATGATAGACTGCGCCACTGGCGCCGTTGTGGCCTGAAGCCCGAAACCCAACCGCCAGCGAAAAGTGGTTTGTCCCCGCCCGGCAGATCTCTTTCAGTCCTCCCCGGATGCCGTCCCATTGCAGGTAGCCTTCCGCGTATTTCTCTCCAATTATCTCCGCCAACGTGTAGCTCCGGGAAACGCCGTGGAGAAATCGCACAGCGTCCCGGATGTTGCTTTTGCCCGAGGCGTTTGCACCGATCACCACGTTCAGGGGGCCCAATTTCATCTTGGCCTTGCGAAAGCTCTTGAAGTCTTCGAATTCGAGCAATGTTAACATGAATCTTTTTCGTTTTGCCCGGGTTTGTCCGCCTGCCAAGCGCCCCCGCCAACCCGGAAGCATAGACACGCTGGACGCAACGTGAGCTTGCACCTGGTTGCCAAAGCTTTCAAGAATCTAATCTGGCTCCGTGTCGGCGGAGCGCGAACATGCCTGCTTGGTCGCTCTGTACTGCCGACCGAGGACCCACTCAAGAGGGACCGGCATTTTGAAATTCCAATAGCCAGAGCCTATCCAAAAAGGGCGACTTAATCGGGCGCCTGATCGGCCACTTTATCGAATTTCCTCAATCCTCGATTAAGTGGGCGATGAAGTGGCCGATGAAGTGAGCCGGACCGGACCTTTTCGGATAATGTCTAGCCCGCAGGTCCCGTAAACAGGCCCCTCTGTTCCTCGTCTGCCGGAATCCGTCCACACCCGTCCCTCGTGCCGCCCGTTTCGTCCCGAATTCGGTGTTTGTTGGTCACATTCCAGTCGCGAGACCTGGCCAGCCGGATCAGAGTAGGGACGAAATTTGAAACAAAAGCATACAAATGGGTTTATTAGATTGAGGCGCGTTGACGTGAGCACCCTCGACTGGTTGTGGTTTCAGGCCGGACATGCGCTTGCAACATCATGGGCCTGGGTTGCGTTTGCCGCAGCCGTTGAGGGTGCTCACCTCGATTTATTAACCCACAAGCCAAATCAATGAAAGCGAAATATGTACTATTGGGTGCGGTGCTGGTGCTGGCGGGGGGTGGGTTCTGGTTCGCGCGCGCGGCATGGCGGGCGCACCGGCAATTGGTGACTTTGAATGTTCGGGAGATGCCGATTGAAGAGGTTCTGGGGAAAATCGAAAGGCAGACCTGGGCGAAAATCCGGGCCGAGAAGGCGCTCAACACCGCGCGCATCACCCTCCACGTGAAGGACATGCCCCTGCGCGAGGTTCTGAACCGCATCGGGCAACAGGCCGGCGCACATTGGTCCACCCTCTATGCGGTCTATGATTCGGGACGGGCGCTGGAGGCGCTGGATGCGGCCTTGCGCGGGAATGGCAAGCTCGAGTCCGCAGGCTGGAAGCGCATCGCGCCAGAACCTCCCTCGGCCGGGGCGCCGGAGCAACCTCCGGATGGCCCGGCCTTTTCACAGGCCCCGGTTGGCTCTGCCCCATCGCCAGGACAACGGATGGGAGGGATGATGATGATGCGGCACGGAAACAAAGGCTCCGCCATCTTCATGAGCGGACCGGGAGGCCACATGGAAGTGTGGTATCCGGAGGAGTTGGTGGTGGAATCCGCGCTGGCGCCGCGGCTCGGAGGAAGTCACAGCGAGGCGCCGACCGCCGAGGTGGCCGCCCAAACTGCCAGGAAGGTGGATGGCAAATGGACCACTTACCTGGCGTTCAGCAAATCGAGCATGGGAGTCGGCTTCATGCCGCCGCCTCCACCGGCCGTTACGAAGCCGGGCCGGCAGTTTGGCCAGTCACGGGTGTTTGGCCACCTGCCCAATCCCAACGAGCGGTTTGAGAATCTTACGCCAGAACAACGTGTCGAACAGGCGCGCCAGCGCGGGCGCTTCGTCCATCAGTAAACCCACCAACCATGGCCTTTCAGGATACCAAAGCTCTCGCTATGCAAAGTAACATCGTTTCCAATCATTCTCACTCCGCGCCCCAGCGGCCCCGGCCTCGGTGGGCCCTGCGCGCGTTCACGCTCATCGAGTTGCTCGTGGTGATTGCCATCATCGGCATCCTGGCCAGCCTGCTCCTGCCCGCCCTGGGCCGGGCTAAGGCCGAGGCGAACAACACCGTTTGCGTTAATAATCTCCGGCAACTCGGCATTGCGACCCGCCTCTACACCGAGGACAACAACAGCCGGTTGCCGAGTGCCGAAATCCTGCCCACGGACCCGATTGATCCTCAAAAACCACTGCCGCGCATCTGCGACGTGCTGGCCTCGTACGTCGGCCAGGCGGCGGGCACGAACAACACCAACAGCATGACGGTGTTCAAATGCCCCTCCGATAAGGTCGGCGACTTCGCCGCCGAAGGCTCCAGCTACGAATGGAACTCGGATTTGAACGGCCACCGAATCGACGAGACCAAAACGGCAGAGCTGTATATGGTCATGCGGAGGGACGGCGGGCCGACCATCAGCACCAACCTCACGCTGCGTTTCCCACCCAGCACCACTCCGCTCCTGCTCGACTACGAGGAGTTCCATCCCCGCCCGCCCAAGCCCGGCAAGAATGTGGTCTATATGGACGGGCACGTGGCGCCGCTGGCGGTGCCGTCCGAGTGATGTCGGACGCGTTAGACCAGTCAGACTGGTCGGACGAGCCGGAGTCAGATTCGGCTCAACTCCTCCCAGAGGCAGGCGCTCATGAGCTGTCCTTTGGCGAAGCAATCCAGGTCGAATTTTTCGTTGGGCGAATGGGCGTTGTCGCCGGGCAAGGCCAGGCCCAACATGAGCGAGTCGGCGTGGAGGATCTTCTTGAAATCAGTCACGATTGGGATGGAGCCGCCTTCCCGCAGCAGGACGGGCTCGCATTTGAAGGCGGATCGGAGCGCGCGTAGCGCGGCCTGGGCCTGCGCGCTTGTCGGCGAGACCAGGTATGGCTCCGCGTCGTGACCGGGCTTGATGCCCATGCGCACGGTGGGCGGGCAGAGCTTCTTGAGATACTGAATGGCCTGGCGGCTGATGCGCGCTGAAGTCTGGTTTGGGACAAGGCGCATGGTGATCTTCGCGCTCGCCCAGGCGGGGACGATGGTCTTGCTGCCTTCGCCCTGGTAGCCGCTGGTCAGGCCGTTGATCTCGAAGGTGGGCCTGGCGGAGCGTTGTTCGAGGGGCGTGTAGCCCTGCTCGCCGAAGAGCTTGGGGGCGCCAAGGAACTTCTGGTAGGCGGTGGCCTTGAAAGGAATTCGAGCATACTGCTTCTTCTCGTAGGCGGAAAGCTTCTGCACGTCGTCGTAGAAACCAGGAATCGTAATTCGTCCGCGTTTGTCGCGCATCCGGGCCAGCAATTGGCATAGGACCATCGCCGGGTTATCAACCGTGCCGCCGAAGATGCCGGAGTGCAGGTCGCGGGAGGGGCCCCGAAGGGTGATTTCCAAGGCAGTGATGCCTCTGAGGGCGTAAGTGAGCGCAGGGTGCTTAGGTGTGGGCATGCCGGTGTCTGAGATCACCACGGCGTCGCAACCCAACTCGGCGCGGTTCGCCTTGAGGAACGAGGCGAGGCTGCGGCTGCCGACCTCCTCTTCTCCTTCGATGACGAAGGTAAGGTCGCAAGGCAAACCGGTGCCGGTCTTGAGATAGGCCTCCACCGCCTTTAGGTGGGCGAGGTTCTGGCCCTTGTTATCGCTGGCGCCGCGCGCGAAGAATGACCGTCCCTCGATGCGCGGCTCGAAGGGAGGTGATTTCCACAGGTCAAGCGGCTCAGGCGGCTGCACGTCGTAGTGGCCATAGACAAGAAAGCGAGGACGGCGGGAGGAGTCCGCCTTCCGGGCGGGAGTCGTGGCCAGGACAACGGGATGGCCCTGGGTGGGACAAAGCCGCGCTTGAAGCCCGACGTCTTGGCAGTGCTTGACTAACCATTCGGCACAGGCATGGAGGTCCTGGCGATGCTCGGGCTGGGCCGAGACGCTGGGAAAGCGAACGTATTCGCAGAGCTCGGAGATGAAGCGTGATTGGTTTTGTTTGAGGTAGTCGATAACCGGTTGCATGGGTAATAGATGTCTATTTTTTCCAACCCGAATATGTCACAAATGGGTAGGGCGCGCAGTCCTCTGCGCGCCCTACCCACAGACTGTCGCCGTTCTATTCGTAGCATGAAATATCCGGGCTAACGGTTTAGGAATCGGTCGAAAAAGTTGCCCAGCGAAGGCTTCTTAGAGGCGGGCGCATTAGTAGATGTATTCGGTGCGTTCGTAGGGTTCGAGTGATCGCCACCGAGAACACCGCCAAGTCCTTTCAGCAAACTCTCGACTTGGTTGGCAGGCTGGTTAGTGTTCGTGCCGGGGACATTGGTCGTACTCTTATCGCCGAGAACTCCGCCAAGACCCTTGAGAATGCCTTCGAGCTGGTTTGAAGGTTTATTCACATTGGCACCAGGGGTATTGGTTGCGGCCTGGTTGCCGAGGACGCCACCCAATCCCTTGAGGAGGCCCTGGAGTTTGCCGGTCGATTGGTTGGTGCTGGCGTTGGTTGCGCCCTGGCCTTTGCCTTCGAGGAAACCGCCAAGCCCCTGCAAGATGCTACCGGCCTTGCCGCCGATTTGGGGGATGTTGCTCACGCTTTTGAGCACCGCCCCGGCGAGCACCGCTTTGTTTATCTCGGTCTTGGGATCGCCGACCGTGCCTTTCATCGTTACGAAATCCGGGAGCTTCGCATATGTGGCATTGGTGGGGGTGCCGGCGGGGACGAGGTTGAGTTGATCGGCAATGGAATGGCTGAGCGAGATGCTCACCGGGATGAGCACCGGCGAATTGGTGAGGATAGGCGCCAAGGTAATCGCGCCGGTCGCACTCGCCTCGAACGCGGAACTTTGCACCAGGGCATCCTGAAGGTCCAGGCGCCCCTTGCCAACCGTCCCTTGCACCACAATCTGCTGCACCGGCGCGTGGTTCAACTGGTCAGCCAGGCCGACCCACCCGCCCGCGGTCTTGCCCTTGGTGAGTGAACTCAGGAGGTTGCCGACGGCGGTTTGCGGGTTCTTGAGCAGACTGGGGATAGCCCCGACTACGTTGACCAAGGCGCGCAGCAGACGGTTGCGGATGTTCACCACCTGCAGACTGAGGTTG
>JAJYHY010000162.1 GCA_021784555.1 bacterium | reverse complement strand
CTAAAAACTCCTGGCGCCTGAACAACACACCGCTCCATCCGACCATCTAATGAATCCGGTCGCAATACTACAACCCAGACCTCCTTCGCTTAACAGCTATTGGCGGAACCGCCTGCTCCCGCGGTTGCCCCAGATTCATCCGGCTCAATTCCGCCGCGAAATTCCCTTCTGGAGCGACCAGCACCGCCCCGTCTCCTCCCGCCAAAAGCCAATTTGGAAAATCCGGGCCGCAAGCCTCCGCCCGTTGCAGGGCCATCGCAAAGGTGAAAACCAGCGCGCCAGCGCATAGCCCTCGCGCCAAATTACCCTCTCCGCGTTCCTTGCGTTCTCTGCGGCTAATCGGCAGGGCCGAAGTCAACCGCAGGGCGCGCAAGGAGCCCAAAGCCAGCAAGCCGCTCTTTCGGGATGCTTGGTCGTATGTTTCGCGCCTCTGCGGTTCTGCCAGATCTCCACGTACGGTTCCGCCACGCTCTTCCTCACTTCGCTCTGAGTTGTTCCAGTTCAAGTTTCACCTCACGATCATCGCTCCACCGCGCCCAGCCGATGTTCCACGGCTCGCCGCTCCCAGGCAGCCTGGCGGAGTGCCGCCCTCAGATTGGACGGAGCCAGGCCGCTCGTCTGCCAATCTGCAACTGTCCAGACCACCGCCCGCCACCAACCGGGCGGCTTTCCCGCGCGTTTGCACCGCGAACCGTGAGGAAATGTCGAGTTCGCCGTTATTTAGCCGGCTGATCTCTATCGATCTCTACCAGCCCGCTCTCGACCCGGCGCGATCCCCCGCGCGCTCTTCCGGGGAATTCGCGTCTCCAGGGTGGCACGCAGGGGGTAGCAGCGCCAGTTCGAAATGGTCGAGACCTTGAGAAAGGGCGCGTCCCGGCGGCACCCCGGGGTCTTGACACGTGGTGGAGCGGGAGGGGCCATTCGGGTGTACCGTTGTGTAAAGACCGCTGATGGCTTACGGGGTTCGGTTGCCATCCAACTTGGAAATCAAGTCATCGCGATGCGGTACTTGAGGAGCTGGTCTGCAACCCACGCTCGCCACACCGGCCCCATCATTTCTTCCGTCTTGAGACCGGCGAGCTTTCCAGTGCAACGGTCGAACAACGCGACGCATCGGAATCTCGGATTGTGCCGGCTTCGGTAAACGATGCCGTCGGGCCGTTGGGGATGCATGTGAAGTGCGCGCGACCACTGCTGCGTCGTGCGATAAGGCCTTTCGGTCGCGATGCGGTTGTCGCACGAGAGTCTGCGCAACCCTGGGCCGGTCAAGTCCACGCACCGGAGGGATTCCGGGCCAAAGGTGCTCATCGAGCGAACCGTCAGATCTGTTTCCGCGATATCCATGCAAGAGAGGTGTCGCAAGAAAACCTCGGCGAATGCCGCCTCGGCCGACGTGGCCCCGTAAAGCATCCCGTATAGGCCTTGCGGATCGTCAAAACGCTCGGACAGGGTCTTGCCAAAATACCGCCAGTTGTGCGCCGAACGGTGAATGCGGTACAAGTCGGACCTCAGTGTGACCAAGGGTAGTTTGCGACTGGAGAGGTCCGCCGGCGGAGCGGGAAGCGTAACGCTAGCCGCCATGGTTCAGCACGGTGCGGGCCTCGCTTAGAACGGGCTGGATGTCCCCCTCCTGAAGGAGTTCGAGCGCGGTTCGGTTGTCGAGATCCGGGTTGCTGCTCAGGAGGAAGGACAGTACCGTGAAAACCGACTCAGTGTCCAGCGCCCCCAAAACCTCAGGAAGGCCTTCGAGAATCGCGCCCTCCTTGAACTGGAAAGCCGGGAATACCCGGTCGCCGCCCTTGGGCAGCGCGATCATCTGCCGTCGGTCCACTTTCTTGCGGATGGTTTCACGGGAGACCCCCAGCAATTCACAGACATCACCCGTCTCCATCACCGGCTCAGCGGCCTTGCGCAGCTCCACAATTCGCTTCAATCCGCGCAGCCGGGCCTCGTGCAGCTTCAACTCCGTGGGGTCGGGCTGAGCGATCGTTGCAGCGGCTATTTGTGCGGCTCTGATCAGAAAATCGACCTCATTTACGGTAACGTGCAGCATCTTGATATTCTTCCGCCCTGCACGCGGCAGCACGCGCTTGAGCGTCTCTGTCCCGCGTTCGACCACCGATGCGATTTCTTCCCCGATCCCGGCTGCATCGGTCTTTGCTTCCAATGTTTGTGCAGGCATATTGACATTGGAAAATATACCGGAATTGGGACGATGTCAACATAAGTCGGCGGAAGTCCCTTGCCGGCGCCAACTGGCGCCGCCGGTACTCAAACCGCCGCTTGGTCGCGCCAAGGATGCGCGGGCGTGTGCCTGGATTAAAAGTGCAAAACTGGCTTGGGTGACGACTGCGGGGACCCCTTTACGGCCCGCCCCCAGCTTGGTATGGGGCCACGGCGCAGGCGGGAGGCGGCCCTCTCGTTAAAAGCGACTGCCGCGCGGCTGCGCTTGGGCAGTTCGATGGCGGCCAGCCGGAGTCTGCACCGTCATGCGACGGGGCCACCGGTAGCCGACATGAGCCGGAAGGCGCCGGACAGATGGATAATTCACCGTTGGCGGATGAAGATCGAATCTTTCTACGGTCTGACCCCATCGACGGCGCCGGCTCGAAAAGGCTCTGGTGGAGTCTCGCAGAAAGCCACTGAAACGCCGCTCATCCGCCCCAGGTGGCCATTATCGAGACGCCTCGTGAAGCCTGGCACCACCGCGAGGGCAATGGCGGCATCCTCGGCTAGTTCCACGCCTGTGTGCGCCGGCACCTCGTGGCGCGAGCCGCCCGCTGTCCCGAACAGCGGGCATAGGAACAGCGCAAACTGTCCGAGCCGATGATCCAATCCAGTCGCACCGCATCGTAGCCCGCCGCAGCCTCCTGCGCGCGTGGGGTCCCCGTGAACCCGGAAAACCGTTGGCGCCCCGTCTCCGGTCCGGTTTCCACGGTCGAAGTTCTCAGCTGTAGGTCGCGTTCACCGTACCGCCGCACCGGGGACACGTAAACGTCGACAGGGTGGTGCTCGGTTGCCCTTGCCCAACCGGGCCATGCATTGCGCAAATGTGATGCACGTGAGCTATAAGCTCATGCAAGGCCCTCTCGGGCTCATCGAGAGCCCCCAACATTTCGATGCCTTCCTGCAGTTGTTTCTTCAGCTTTGTCGTCTTTTCTTTGTCTGTCATTGGAGCCCCGCTTTCTTACTGTACTTGTCGGAGATGCGTCCAGGACTTGTATGCCTGGTCAAGGTCTTGCGAACATGGCGCCACAGGGTCAATTAGATCACGGAGGGAGCGCAGCATGTCTGGAATTCCCAGCTTCTCGAATAGTTTGCGATCTGCGAGCCGAGCCGCATAAAGGTGTGCCACGACGTCGCACCAGTCACCTACCTCGATAATCGCGTTGAGATCCGCAGGATTCCGCAACCTTGCTTTGGCGTTTGGATCTTGTAGGATTCCTTTTGCCTTCGCGATATCTCTGTAGCGCCCGAAAATGTCCTTAACAATCTGCAGGCTGATTTCACGTTTCCCTCTCCGTCGAGTCATGAACTCCGACACAACAACGCCCGCAAAGCCGCTGCCGACGGCGAGGGCTGCTACCCACAGCAGGTCCAACAAGTGCATAGGCTCCTCTCTAGAAACTCGTTTTGCAAGCGTCACAGCGGTAAGGACTTAGCAAATTCCGCTTTTGCCGGTTCATTCGCCTATGCGCTCCAGTCTCTGGTATAACTGAGACCCCGTCGGCGGTTTGGTTGCTCTCTAGACATTCGATATCCGTCACCCGTCTGCCGCGCATCTTGCACACCGGGACGCGCAAAGCAAGGACAGCGACCGTCGCTGCAGTGAACCCGCTGGGCCTATTCGGCCGAACCGTCCCCAGGTTGGCCCGGGGCCGTAACCGACCGCGGAAGAGTCGTCGCTCCGACGCGGGGTCGCGTTGCGCACCGTGCTCCATGGTTGACCTCACTTCATCTGCCCGAAATAGAAGTTCGAGGGCTTGTCCTCGGCATGCTCAGGGGTGGCGGGGTTTCCCGCGTCTTCTATGCGGCTCGACAATCCGGAGTTCCCAAAGCACGAAAACGCGGGCGTGAACTGACTACCGAAGAACAGAAACACGTGCTGAATCCTGGACAGCCCGATCAGCGGACTCAGCCCCTTGCGAGCTGCGATCTGGAGGGCCACATTCGAGCATGAAGCGACGCTCAGCGAAACCGAGGCATCGGCCAGGTTTATCTGCGGCACGTTGCCGTCGGCCTCAAAGACGATGGAGGAGCTATGGCCTCCCGATGCGGCGATTGTTGTCGCGCCAGCCTGCACGATGTCGGTGACGACGGCCCACTGCCGGTCCCACGTACGGTTCTCAAACCGCTTCATAATGTCTTTTCCTAAGCCTGCCTTGTCTTGGATCATGTTGTAGGCGCAACCGGCCGCATTGAAGAAGACCGAGTCCTCACTGGAGAAGTCAATCTGCAGGCTCGCCTTGACATTAGCGCCGCCGGCGACAGGCCCGGAGCCAGCGGGCTTCAGTGTGACCCTTGCGCTTCCTTTCGATGAGAAGATTATCTGATCGCCGGCTGAATCTTTCCGGGGCTGGAACGTGATTCCCAACTGCCTAACATTGCCGATCTGCATGAAGGCCCTGTCGTGCAGTATGCCGTAGTCCCCCAGCTCAACGGGTTTGTCTGGTAGCCAATTCCCGTATAGTGGACGAAGGTTGCCGTACACCGCGCTTGTGTAGATGTCGCAAATGTCTCTCATAATACTTTCCACTGGTTAAGTTGATTTGATTCTATTTGTTCGATGCATGGCGCCGCCACGAGCCGCTGCCAAGACACTGTGCGGTTCCCCCGCGGCGCCGGTTTGGGACCCGGCGAGCGCGCTTCACGCGCGGTGCGGGCCGTTTTGGAAGTGTGCGAACCCACGAGAAATGGGCCGGCCAGTGACATTGCGACGGCGTTGTTGTGCGGACGCTGCGTGCTCCGGGAAGTGACGGCCGCAGAGCGCGACAGCGTCTGTCAAGCGGCGCGTGCGCGCCGAAACGCTCAGGAGCGGCCTGCATGTGCCGAGCGCTATGGGATGCTCTGGCCGGTCTTGGAGCGCAGCAGCATGGGCTGACATCCACGAGGTGCGCGAATACCCCGAGGCTCGGAGCGTCCGTCCGCGGTCCGGCGGTCCGGTCGGCTGCGAGATTTGAGGTCGCCATGGGCTGTCCTTTCGCTGGTTCAATGGGCCTCAACACGGTAGAACCTCATCGGGAACTGCTGCGACGTATCGTCCTGGAATGGCACGAGGCCGTTTGTGCTTTGCAGGGTCGCGATCGGCGCCCAATCAACCAGGTTCGTTGATGCCTCGATCGTGTCCGTGCTGCCGACAGAGCTGCTGAATACGAACCGCGTTTGGCCGTTGGTCGGGGTCAGCGGCTCTATGGCCCCGACAAAAGGCGGTCCTGTGGAAATCGCCGCCTGCGCGCTGAAGCCGGCGTAAGAGGCCGTGATGCTCGCATCGCCGAAGCTCTGGATGGCCACCGTGCCGGAGCTGTCCACGGTCGCAACGGTTGGATCGGACGAACTGAACGACGCGGCTCCATTGGTGAGGAATAGGGGCATGCTCTGGCCATTGTCGTAAGTGCCCCAGAGCTCCGTGCTCACCGCGTCGCCGGGCGAAAGGTCTATCGCAGCCGGCCTGAGCTCGATTCCCGTCAGCGACCCTGGGAGGTGAGACACCACCAGGGTGGGTGTCGAAAACACGAGCGTGCCGGTGGTCAATGTATAGCTCGCTTCGAGCAAGACCTGGCCGATGACCGAATCGTCCACCGTAACCGTCGCGCTTATAGGGTTCGTCGAGGTCGTAAGCTCGACTCCGGGCGCGGACGGGTCCATTGACACGCCATTCGTGCCGTAGAGCAGGACAAGCCAATTGACCGTGCCGTCTGCGGGGGCCGGCGCCGAAGGCGCCAAACCGAATGAGAAGCTTTGTCCGGAGAGCGGGTGCGGGTACGGGGCAACTATGCCGCCGCTTGTGACGCTGGCCGCCAGCGTGTCGATGGTTTGGGCCAGTGTCGGTGGGAGCGGGCTTGGCAACACGAAGGAGCCGAATGCCGAACTCGGACCATCAAGGAAGGTCAGAATGTTGGCGGCCACTTCCGGGGATGTCGTCTGGGACATGTCAGGGCCTGGGGCAATTTTTTCGAAATGCGCGATGTCGCGATCTCCCAGCAGCGCCGAGCGAGTTCCCGCCCCGCCAAACGCGCTCGGAGGGGCGACGACCCCGTCAGATCCCTCTGGCAGCAGGACCTGCCCGCGGGTCAGTTGGTTCCCCGGACCGGGGAAACGGAGTCCGAGCAGCGCATACCACCAGTTCGTCGTGGACTGGTCCGGTGGCTTACCACCGTCGATCGTCGTGGCCAGGCAAAGGAACTTAGTGCGGGGGTCCACCGGAAAAGCCGGGTTGTTGATCTCCGCGATCTGACGGCCGAATGGGTCGAATTTCTTCTGGATGTACTTCCCAGCGGCGCCGAGGAGCCACTGGACGACGTCGCTCGCGCTGCTTTTGAGAGCAAGGCCGTAACGGGCAATCAGGCTTCCATTCTGCGGGGCGCCAATCGTTATCACCCGGCGGAACCGCCCCCTGTAGAAGTTGTCGGCCGACACGACGGGTGATTGCGCGAATGGGCGGAATGGGGGCGGGACGTTTTGGCACAGCATGCGCACCAGGACACCCCCTTGGCTATGCGCCACTACGTCGTAGCGGGTGAAGGCCCAGTCCTTGGAGAGCGGCGACTCCACCTGCTGACGAAGCTGCTCATCCAATACGCGCGCCAAATGGTCCAGTTTTCCGGACGTGTTGTCCTCGTCCCCGTTCGCGGTGCCGTAAGCGACGGGAATAATGAAGTCGGCGGGCCGCGTGGCCTCCAGCGCCTTTATGAACTCGGGCGACCAGGTGTTTTGGTCCGTGGCGTAGCCATGCACAAGCGCGATTGGAGGTTTCCGCAGATGCAGTGTGTTGGTTGCCGCGACGTAGCCAGGAATGTCATCCTGTAGGCTCAATCCCACGCCGACGTCTGGGCTCCCGTTAAGCTGCACGTCTTCACATTTTAGGGGCTTGATGTAAAAGAATGCGTTGCTCATCCCCGCAGGCACTGAGACGGAATTGCCATCCTGCCAGCCCGCCGCGCTGAGAGTTGCGAGCTGGATGGGGGCAGTACCCCCGACCGGAGGCGCGAGCGCTATGGTGTAAGTGTATGGGGTCGGCAGGGGTGCGCCGAAGTTGATTTCACCAAGCAGGGGTGTTACTCCGTCTGCCACCAACCCACCGGAGATCACCGGTTGGCTACTCAGCGTCGCGGGGTCTGTGACGGGCACCAGGGGATCGTCAACTCCATCCGACGTAGCGAAAACCAAGCCTCCAGCGCGGAGCGCATGAAAGATCAATTCGGCCGTCGGCGGGCCGAGCGTCAAGGTGACTGAGCACGCGACCCCCGCTGAGGCGGGAGGGAGAGGACAAGCGCTGTAGGCGACCCCGACGGACCCGCCGATGTTGAGCTCGTGCGGCCCAGGCGGAAGCTCGCCTTCGACGGCGCCGGACGCGCCATCGTTTGTAGCCACTGAACTAGAACAGTCCACTTGCAGAGTCTTCTCTTCCCAATTGGCGACCGATCCCGCCGACGCCCTGCTGTACCAATTATTATCGAGGAGCCCGTGAGGGGAGTTCCTGTGGGCGCTAAAAGAGTACTGCAACCGGTACGGAACGGGCTGCGCCCCCGAGACGTCGACGTTAACGTTCAGACTCGCGCTCGAGTCTCCTGACGCGCTCCCGCCCCAGTACTCGGCCATCGAGCTCCCTGTAGCGCCCGCCTGGAGCGTCAGTGAGGCGGATATCGTCACAATGCCCCCCGGGGACTGGCCGGTCGTGATGCCAGCCTTACTTGTTGTGTTAACGCTGGCCGCGCTGTACACCCAGTTGGTCGAAGCGTCTTCCGAGAGGCCACCTGAGAGGTCGGCGTCTGTGCAGGCCAACGCCCCCTCGCAGCCGTAGTTCGTGGACTCGTAGTACTCTGGCCCGTAACCGGCGCCTTGGCCGTAGAGCCCGCCGGTCGTTTCGGTCTCTCCATCCACAGCGAGCGAGATGGTTGCCTGGGTTACGGTCGCCGCCCCACCGTGTGCGTTCGGGGGGCCGTATGGCCCGATGGAGGCGGCGAGAAAGCACAACTCCAGCAGCAGGAGCCGCCTGGGCGTGCGCTGGCGGCTAGGTGTCCCTGGGCTCGATACGAAGGGGTGGGGTAGGCCCTGCGCCGTTCCGACGGGCGGCAGGGACATTGCCTTGCCGTGGCTCTTAGAACGGGGCGGCAGGACGGCTACGCTACGGCTCTTTCCCCCCCCCGTAATCCACAAATGTCTCCCCCATAGCTGGATGGAATAACGCTTTCATATGCGATCCATAGGCGCATCGAATGTTGTGTTCAGTACTGTTCAACAGGAAATTTGTGCGGCTGTTACAAACCTTCTCACCAGAAAAGCAGAAATGGGAAAGCAGAGAGCAGAAAAGTGAAGAAAGGCGCTGAAAAGCTGAAACCTGAGACCTGAAGTCCGGAGGGCTGGTCTCGATAAGCGGTCGGCGTATGATTCATAGGCGCATCGAATTGTGTGTTCACTACTGTTCAACAGGAAATTTGGGGCTCTGTTACAAACTTTCTCATCGGAAAAGCAGAAAATAGAAAACAGAAATGGGAAGGCGAGACCTGGGACGTGAAACCCGAAATCTGAAAGGCCGGCGTCGATAAGCAATTAGCATGTGATCCATAGCCGCGTAGAATTCTGTGTTCACTATGGTTCAACAGGAAATTTGGAGCTCTGTTACAAACTATCTCACCAGAAAAGCAGAAATGGGAAAGCAGAAAGCAGAAAAGTGAAGAAAGGCGCTGAAAAGCTGAAACCTGAGGCCTGAAACCCGAAATCCGAAGGGCTGGCCCTGATAAGCGGTTAGCATCTGGTTCATAGGCGCGTCGAATAACCTTTCACTACTGTTCAACAGGAAATTGGGGCGGCTGTTACAAACTTTTTCTGGGGAAAAGCAGAAAATAGAAAACAGAAATGGAAAGGCAAGACCTGAAAACCTGAAACCCGGGGTCTAAGACTTGAAGACCTGAAACCCGAAATCGGAAGGGCTGGCCCTGATAAGCGGCTGGCATGTGATTCATAGGCGCATTGAGGTCTGTATTCAGTGCTGTTCAACAGGAAAACGGCGGGGCTGTTACACAATTTCTTTGGGGAAAAGCGGAAAGTAGCAAGCTGGAAGCCGAAAAAGGCGGTCGCCGAACGGAAGAGAAGGGCCGGCGGGGGGGCATGCAAGCGCCGGGGCTGAAGGGCCACCGGGGAGTTTGGGCACGGGGGCGACCTCAGACCCGAGATTTCCGATTTCAGAAGACTGGGCTGAGCGCTGGCGGCTCAAGGCCAGCCTGAAAGGCGAAATTGGTTCTGCGCCCCGCGGAGAGCAGTACAATGGTTCATTGACGATCGAGGTTGAAGCTGCAATTTTGGTCCCATGTCCGTGGAACTGACATATCCGCACATCGCGAAGGAGCCGAATCAGCCGGCGAGGTTGGAACGTCATCCGCGCACGCGGGTTGCCATGATTGTCATGGATTACCAAGGCCGCGGATGGTCAGCGGAAGAGATCGTGCGCCAGTACCCGTACCTGACCCTTGCGGAGGTGCATGCGGCCCTTGGCTATTATCACGATCACCGGGATGAAATTGACCCGGAGATCGAAGCCGAATCAGCCGAAGTGGAGCGGTTGCGCCGAAGTGCCCCTGGCTCCCCGCTGCTCAGGCGCTTGCGCGCGCTCAAAGCCCGGAAGCGCTCCACCTGATGGGTGTCGCCCTCTACATGGATGCCCACGTTCCGCGCGCCATCACCGAGCAACTGCGCCTGCGCGGGGTGGATGTTTTGGCGGCTACGGAGGAAGGCACGAATCGGCTACCTGACGCCCAACTCCTGGCAAGGGCGTCGGAGCTCGGCCGCGTAGTCTTTACGCACGACCACCGCTTTCGGGCAATGGCCGGGGAGTGGCAACGTGAAGGCCGCCAATTCGCCGGCTTGGCCTTCGGCCCCGCTGAGGGAGCCTCCATCGGCCAGTACGTGCGCAACCTGGAATTGATAGCGAAAGCCAGCGACCCTGGTGAGTGGTTGAACACGGTCATGTTCTTGCCACTCTAAGTCGGCGCTCTAAAACCCTGGAATTCCCACATTCCAATCGACCCTTCACCGTGCGCTCACCTCTTGGCCTGCGGCTGCGGCAAGAGGAGGAGCCGGACGGTGGCGTTGGGGTATTTTGGGACGAGGTCCTTGGCACGCCAGCCGATGGAGGCGACGTAGAAGTCGCGGTCGCGCCAGGATTGAACCCGCAGGCGAAACACCTGGCCGTTGGTCAGGACGGGCGAGCGGGCGGGGTCCGGTAACCCGACCCAATCCGCCCGGATGCGCCAGCGCAGGCTGGCCGCGAGCTTCGGCGGCAGGTTCGCGACCTCCAGCCTGACCAGGCTGCCTTCGCCGGTGAAGGGCAGCTTGTAGAAGTTCTCCGTGCAGCGGTCGTCGTGGTAGGTTGGGTTGAGCAGCAGGGAGTAGGCGCCAAACTCGTTGGTGGTGGCCACCGGATGCTCAGTGGCCAGGTGTTCGTATTCGTCGGCATAAAACTGACGAACCACGAGAGGCGCCGCTATGAATGCCAGAATCAGCCCGATCAGCGATGCCTTGAGCGGCTCGCGCCGGACCCACTTGAGGGCCACCTCGATGGGGTTGGCGCGGCGGGCCTGAATGGGCCGGTGCTCGCGCCAGCGGTCCAGGTCTTCGGCAAGGGCCTCGGCCGAGCGGTAGCGCCGGGAAGGGTCTTTCTCCAGGCATTTGAGGCAGATGGTCTGCAGGTCCGCATCGACGGATGGATTGAGGGCGCGCGGACGCGGCGGCTCTGCTTCCAGAACCAGCTTGAGCGTGGCGACAACCGTGCCGGCGGCGAACGGGAGCCGCCCCGTCAGCAATTCAAAGAGGATGACGCCGAGGCTGTAAGTGTCGGCGGCGGTGGTCAGGTGGTTGCTCGTGCCGGAGGCCTGCTCCGGGGCCATGTAATGGGGCGAGCCGAGCAGGGCGCCGGTTTGGGTCAGGCGGCCATCGGGAGCAAGCTGGCGCGCCACGCCAAAATCGGTGATGTGCGGCTCGCCCTGGGCGTCGATCAGGATGTTGGATGGCTTCAAGTCGCGATGGAGCAAGCCGCGCTGGTGCGCAAAATGCACCGCCCGGGCGATTTTGGCCATCAGGACGGCAATGGCGGTCTGGACTGAGCGGAGGGAGCCGGGAGCGGGGAGCAAGCAGCCAACATGGTTGTCTGAGGCCGCGGGGGCGGGAGACGGGCGGAAGGGAAGACAGGCGCGAAGGGCGCTTAGGAGAGAGCCAGGGGGCCGGTGTTCCAGGAACCGTAGCCTCTGACTGGGGCACGGGTTGGGCAGAGAGAGTTCTGACATCCGCTGCGCAAGGCTTCTGCCCTCGACCAGCTTCATCGCCAGAAACGCCCAGCCTTCATGCTCGCCTGCCTCATAAATGGGAACAATGTTGGGGTGGTCCAGGTTCGCCGCCGCCTCAGCTTCGAATTCGAACCGCCTCAGGGCCGTCTCGGAAGCGAATTGGCCTCCGAGAAGGAGTTTCAGGGCCACGGTACGGCGGAGGCCGACCTGCCGCGCGCGCCACACGGTCCCCATGCCGCCGCGGCCGATCTCATTGAGCAACTCGAAATCGCCAAACCGCTTGGCCACTCCTTCGCCGGCGAGCGACGACCCATTGCCGTCCCCTCCATACCTTAGGCCGACTTGGAGGAGGCAGTTGACGCACTGGCCATCCGGCGCTTCGGGTGGAATACGCGCGCCGCAGACCGGGCATGTGGGTTCGGTGTTCACCGGGTCGTTAGATCGTCCATTAAGGTTCAACAGGAATTTGGGCGCCCTGTTACAAAGAAAAGTGCATGGGGCCGCCCGGATTGGTGGTGGAGGGGTGGAATGATGGATAGATTGATGGAGTGATGGAGTGATGGAGTGGTGGAGGGGTGGAGGGGTGGATTGATGGATTAGTGGGGTGGTGGAGGGGTGAAGTGAGGGGCCATTGGAAATGTGCGCCAGATTGCACGGTTCTTCGTTTGCGATGTCGTAACAGATTGTCATCAGACGGAGCGAGCCCAGCACTTGACCACGGCGCGCAATTCCTCTTCTACCAACTCGGGGTCCGAGACCGTTCGAGCTACCTCCGTCCGCAGCAGTTCGCCAAACCGCTGGAACAGGCGGTGTGTCCGGATTCGAAGCGCGCCTTCGGTGCATTGGAGCCGCCGGGCGGTCTGCTCATAGAACCCGGCGGCAACCGGGCTGGTCAGCAGCGGAGACAGCGCGCGAAACATCTTAATCCTGCCGCATCGCTCATATTCACGCTGGAGACGGCACAGGGCCTGCTTGGCAAGAGCGCAGCACCATAATTGGTCGAATTCGACGCTTGCATCCGGCCCCTGCGCTTCCCGCTCTGCCAGGCTCGGTTCGTCTGTGTCTTCGCGGCAGGCGACGGTTTCGGCCAAGCCGCCTCGCTTAACGGCGCTGACTCTCTGGCGGTGATTGGCCAGAAAATTGGCGAGCGCGCAGAGCAGAAAAGTGCGGAATCGGCCCTTGGCCTGGTCCACTCCCTGAAGCCAGTCCCGTTGGAGAAGGCGCTGGAAAAAGGCCTGAGTCAGGTCTTGGGCGTCGTGATGATTGAATCCGCCGCGGCGGACGAACTTGTATAGCGGGAACCAGTAGGCTTCGCACAGGCTCGCCAAGGCGGCGTCGGCACCCGGCGAATCCCGGTCGCGCGCCGAAAGCACCAGCCTCCAGTGGGTTGCGGGCATCGCCGCGGGGCTGCCGGAAATCCGCGCCTCGCTTTCTTCGACCTCCGCCAGTTCCGTCGCTGGATCGTGCATAGGCCATCCGCTACGTTTCCAAACTGCCGAGTTCTTGCTTCTGTCTCGTCAACACCAAGGCCCCCGCAGGGGCCGTAACGGGGAATTCGACGCGAACATAAGCCGCTTCGCGGGAAAAGCAAGCAAAATGGTTATGGAAGTCATCAGATGTTTTCATGTCTTCATTGATGAATAGCCTCCGCCACCAGGGCCACGACTGGCGCAAACCCCGGCCCGTGCTCCGTCACCCCGTGGCGGACCGGCTTGGTCCACGCCCGCTGCCAGACATAGACCTCGTGCGCCAGGTCACGCCGGCGGAGGCTAGGCAGTCACAGAAAAGGAGCAAGACTTTCACGGTCTATCAAACTGGCTGACAGAGTAGCCAATGGACTCCCATGACTTCCAGTTTCATCTCAATTCCCCTCCCGCAATACCCTCAGTCTGTCTGGATTGAAGAAACACCCAAGGTCGATATCACCGGAGAGCGGAATTGGCAGAGAAAGGCGCCCCTGGTATATTCCCGCCATGAGCATGGTCGAAGCGGAGATTTTAAGCCGGGTCATTGAACCAGAGGAAGCCTCGCTGGAGCCAAAGGTGGCCGAAGCGGTTTTGGCAATGGGGTTCAAGACGCGGGATAAACAGCGGATTGACGAACTGGCTGAAAAGGCGCGGGAGGGCACGCTCAGCAAGGAGGAGCGCGTGGAGGCTGAGAGCTATGAACGGGTTGGACATTTGGTCTCCCTGCTCAAGTCCAAGGCGCGGCACTCGCTGGCCTCCAGCCGCGCGTGATCGACGCCACTCTAAGGCGGCTCGTTTGGGAGCGGGCGCGGGGACGCTGTGAGTATTGTCGGATGAACCAGCAATTCGATGAACTCATCTTTCAAGTCGAGCACATCGTCCCCAAGAAGCACCACGGCCCCACCGAGTCTGGCAACTTGGCCTTGGCCTGCTTCGCCTGCAACAATCACAAGGGGACTAATCTGACCGGCATTGACCCGGAGGGCGGAGGGGTTGTGCGACTATTTAACCCGCGCCGAGATAATTGGGAGGACCATTTTGAATGGGAGGGCGCCCTCCTGCTGGGACGCACGCCTGTCGGGCGCGCGACCATTGACGTTCTGGCGATCAACCTGGACTACCGATGCGCTTTGAGAGAGGCCCTGATCGAAGAGGGGGTATTTCCGTGAGAGGCGGTTCGTTTGTGCCCTGTGTCGCGCCGCCGAGTCGTGGCTCCGTCGGGAGAACGAGTCGGGCTAAGGGTTCTGAATAGCGCCTGGCTTGAGCATGCAACGTGGCGCTAATTCCAGGTCTGGTATTTGAAGCTGGCGACGCCGGTGGGGAATCGGCCATTGGCGAGCATGTTGGGGTTGCGGAGGAGGCGGAGGCTCAGTTTGAAATTGAATCCCTCCGAGAATGTTTTGTCCTCGAAGATGCCGGCGCGGATGATCTGGCCCGTAACTCTGGTCAACACCTCATCCTGGCGGACGGCCAGGATGTCGATGCGGGCAATCTCCGGCTTTTGGTGGAGTTGCTTGGCGCGGAACTCGACGGCTTCACGCGTTTGCTCCTCCTGGGCCTGCTGCAGGGCCGGCTTGAGGAACATCTGCCTGAGCAAATCGGGGTCGTCGAAGCCGTTGGGATTGCGGTGGAGGAAGGCGAGCGTGACCAGTTCGGCCTGCTGGACGCGGAGCGCCTTGGCTTCCCGGAAATCGAGCAGAGGCCTGACACAGTAGGTGCCGGCCGGGTCGATGATGACGACCGCCGCGCGGGTCGCGGCAGAGCAGGGAATTGGCACGATTCTGTCCTTGCCGCCCTTGGCGGCGCGGATGCTCAGGTGCATGGACGCCAAATCAACGTCTTTGACGCGCAGTTCCAACGGCTCGCTCACGCGCAGGCCGCAGCCGTAAAGCACCCGCGCCGCGAGGCCTACCGCGAAACCCTCGTCCTGCTGCGCGGTGTTCAGCAAGAGCAGAACCTCCCGCCTGGCCGGGGCATGGCGCAACTGGGAGGGCCGCCTGGCGCGAAGGGCCTGGACATTTCCCGGTTCGCGACCCAGCGCCTCCTTGTAAAAGAAAATTATCGCATCAAAGGCTTGATTCTGTGTGCTGGCGCTGATATTCGTTGTAGCCAGAGGCCCGTGAGAAAGCGTTCCAGCTTTTGTTCGCTTGGCAGGTTGGGAGGAGCGTTGCGACGTGCCGGCAGTAGCGTCGCAGCCAGCCGCAGTAACTCTGCTCGGTATTCAGAGCCAGATGTTTGCGCCGCGTCACCTCCGCCAGCCGGGCGACGGCTTGGTCAGCATTCATGGAGCCTATTATAGCGGAATGAAATCTTGTCGCCATATTAAAATACAGCGACAGCTTGTCGCATATTGATGGTTAGGCCGCTTTGACAGATTTATGCTGACGAGCTGTTTTCAAGCCTATGAAGATTGATGTCACCAAGCAAGAGACTGAGCGCCGCTTGGTTTTGACGACTCAGTTGCCAGGACTGCGGCAGATAGACATGGAGATTAAAGCAGAAGGGAGCAGTTTGCATATCGTCGCCAAGCTGCCAGATGCTCAGGTTCCAGTTGAGAGTTTGATTGAGGTGCCTTCCGGTTATACGATAGCTCAAGCGTTAGCCACATACATCAAAGGTGAGTTGCGTATCATTATTCCAAAGACAGCGGCCTGAACAGCGCTGGAGCCAACGCCGACCGCCCCTTGAGTTTATGAACGGTTTGAGTTATACAACGATTATTGAATTTGCGGAGCCGCTCGCCGGTCGGCGTGGCTCAGCTTTTGGTCGTTAGGCGGCACGAGAGCGTCATTCAAAGGGCCAAGCGAGACAGGAAAAGTATGAGCAGAAAAGTTCTATCAGTCATAGCGGCAGTTATCGGATTCTTTTGCGCACTGGTTACCTCGTTGGTTGGAGGAAGCGGCTGCGGCGGGCCCGGAACGTTATGGGAGAAGTAACTCCAGAGGGCTGACCTTGCCGCGAGCCTGGGTGGAACCGGAGAGAGGTCGTATGCGGTGACCGGCTTGCCCGCGCCGGACATGCCCAGCAAGACGGCGTGCTGCGCGGCCTGGTTGCCCACCGGGCCGGAGAAGGTTTCGATGCCGACGAGGTTGTTGTGCGGGTCGTCGTAGATGGCCTCGGCGGTGGCCAAGTGGCCGGTGAAGGTGCTGGTGACCGGCAACATATCGGCCAGGAACCGGTGCTCGGCGTAGAGCTTGCGATGCTCGTAGCGGCCCCAGACCCAGCCCGGCCAAGTCTGGAAAAAGAGGCTCCTTGAAGTGCTGGGCAGGTTGCTCTCGAAATATTGGGCGGCGTTCATGCAGTTGATGGCGTTCTTGATCCGAGTCGCAGAAGTACTGCACCTGGAGGCGCTGGTTTTCGTGGAGGGAAGCCAGCAACAGGCAGAGTTGGTCCTGGAACTCGTTCAGGTCCGAGGCCGGGCTGTTGGTCAGGTCGGGGGCGTCCAGGCCGAACCCCTTGGAGACGTAACCGCCGCGCCGCAGGTGATTGAACACAATCAAGTCGCGAACGAAGAGGCGGTTGGGAGCGCCACGTCCTGACCCGCGCCCAGCAAGCCCTCCGCCCGGACATCTTTGCCCGTATTACCGAGAGACTCGTGTTTCACCGCCTGAGTTACGAGCATCAATTGGAGATCGCGGAGAAGTTCCTGGCGCGCGAGATTGAATTCCTCGCTGCTCGTGGTCACAAGCTGGAACCGGACGACACCGTGCTGCCGTTCCTCGTGCGCAAAGGCTTTCACCCAAAACTTGGCGCCCGCCCAATGCGCGACGCCGTGGAGAAACTGGTTGGCGACGCCATTGCCGAATGCCTCCTCACCGCACGAGCCGCTTGTGGTGTGCTTGCGGTGGATGACGCACGCGATTGCCTGGTCGTGCGGTAGAACTGACGGAGATTCCAATCGTCAGTTGGAATCTAATGTGCGGCCGCGCGGGCTTGGGACCACCATTCCCGCGCTGCTCGCCTGCCCTGGCGGCTGTGCCGATCGCGCTCGCGGCCGATTGAACGCTTGCCAAATGGCGAAAACGATCAGGTTTACGCTGAGCATCGTGTCTGCGGCATCCCTGCCATTTCTTCGTTTTTTCGGGTGGTGACACTTGGCCGCGATGAAAACCTACGTGCCAGGGTTTCGGGTCGGCGGCACGGGCGTCAAGGAGGAACGGCAGCCACGAACCGTAGTATCCTTGACACCCGCGCCGCCGACATAGAATTGCCGTGGTTGTCATCGCGCTGTCACAGGAACTTGGGCCCTATGGCCATACAATCGCTGATGCGCCGATTCAGCAGGTTCTCCAGGCGATGGCGCGGGGTAAAGAGGCAAGGTGGCGCACGGTCGGCCGATGATGTCATGGCCGCAGGAGGAATTGACCAGGAATTTACCTGAGAAGTGAGCCTGGCTTCGGTGTGAGGACGGGAAGGGGAGGGTGAGAGAAACCACGTTGCCGCAAAGAGATGAGCGGTCCAACTGAAATTGAACCAAGACGAAAAGAGTGCTGCTTGCAAGCGCGAGCAGTCCGGCCCAGACTGGCGCTTTCTTTGACCCGGGTCAAGGCATGGCTCGGGCTGCGGTTCTATTGTTGGGTATATGAAAAAGATGTCTATGTTGCTTGCCCTGATTGGAACCTTGGCCGCTATGCCATGTACCGCCGGTATGCCTCACCTGAAGGCGCAGCTCACCTATGCGCCGAACGTTCCGCCTCCCATCACTCGCCACTACCCGGCGATTGTCGAGGTGGATTTGACGGCCATTCGAAAGCGCATGGCCCTGACCTCCATCGCGGATTACAACTTCTGGACGTTTAACGACCATGTGCCGGGGCCGTTCATCCGCGTGCGGGTCGGCGATTGGCTGGAAGTGCATCTTGCCAACGGCGATACCAGCGGCATGCCGC
>JAJYHY010000562.1 GCA_021784555.1 bacterium | reverse complement strand
TTAAGCTAATAAATCACTTCTGATTTATGACGGAGGCTATCAGAAAGCGGCTTGCAAAGTTGGCGCGACGACACAGGGCGATTCAGTATTTGGCCCTCTCCCAACTGCGCAGCCGCCATAACGAGCGTCTGGCAGAGTACGAAGAAGCGGTAACGGGCATCGTCAAGGCCCTGACGCGCATCAACCAGGACACGATCTGGAGCGAGACGGCGGCGGCTTTAGCCAAGGCCAGAAGCGCCCAGGGTCACACGGCACCGCTGACCCCCAGCCTGATACGCAACGCCATCCAGTGCCGCACCGTCTTGCAGAACGACCTTCACGATTGCCTGGTGGCCACGTTGCAGGCGGAGATCGACGCCGCCTTCAAGGACGCGATAGCCGCGGACCGCCACGTCCTGCTGTCAACGCGCTTGGGCCGGTGGCCCTGCTCGAAGGTGGTGAAGGTCAGCGAGGACGGTAGAAGCGCCGTGTTGGACTCGCGCAAGCTCTATTTGCTGGCGGTCAACGACTTCATAGCCGCCGCGGGAATCACGCTGGAAATAGGGTTGGATCGGGGAATTGACCAAGTTACTTTTGACGACTGGCTGCAAACGACGACTGACCTGAGAACATTCGCGCTAAGCGCAGTCGCGCTCATCACCATGAAATCTGGCTCTGTCCATTTGCTTGTCCGACTGTCGCCCGAAGACGCTGATAAACTCCGGCACGCCTTTCGGGAAGGAAATTTGCGAACTCTGGGCGGCATGCCGCTTGAGTCGCTCAAAAGGGCCGGCGAGTGGGCGGAGGTCACGGAGTTGGCTGAGGAGTCGTTTCCAGTCATGTTGGATCCGCGGCAGCCGTTGACCGAAGCTGACAAACAAAGGCTGGCCGCATTCCTCGACCATGAAAAGGAGCGGGCGCGTGAAACGGTCGCAGGGTTCGAGGATGAGCCCGGTGGGTTGCTTCCCCGGATTGCGGGCTGGCTCGGCCGATTGAAGCGGCGGCCGCAGATCTCCGCTGGCGAACGCGTGGCGGTCGCCGCCGTTCTGGCTGGCTCGACCCTTTGCCGGAGCCTTCTCGATTTGGTGTTCATCCTGTTTCCCAAGCTCTTGGGCAGTGCGGATTCGCAAGAGGGATTGCGAGAGAGCGCCTCGCGCTGGCTCATGAACTGCCGGAGCAGTTTCAACCGCGCGGCAGTCGTGGAGGACAGCCTGAACGCGTTCGTGATCTGGCCGATGGTGACGGCGGTTTGCGTCGCGGTGCTGCTCTCGATCTTTGGCCGGGCGAGCCTGCCGGTGGTGTTATGGGCTGCCGCCAGCGGGGCGGCGTTGGCGATGGCCGGCGGGGTGGTTTGCGCCAGCGTGCTGAGCATCCGCGCGTGCGGGGCTGCCGGCGTTCTCATCGGAACCGCCTTCGGTGTGGTTCACGGATTGATAGCCGTTCACGCCGGCGGCCTTGGCGGCTTGGCTAATCTCACGACTCACGCGGATGTGCTGACCCGGACCATTGGCGGCTTTGCGGGCGTTGCCGCCCCTCAGTTGCTTGGGCGCGGCTGGCCCTGGAGGATTCTGGCGCTGGGAGTGCCGGCGTTGGGCATTGCCAGCGCCGCCCGGCTGATGGCCAGGCCGTATGAGGCGGCGGGTGAGGCGCGTCTGGGGCCGTTGCGGGAGCTCCAGGGGGCGCTCCTGGGCAGCCTGGCCGGGTCAGGCATTTTAATGGTAATGGAAGTTACGCGGCTGCTGAGCCGATTCATCGGAATGGAGGCTGCCTTCGTGGTGGCTTATGCCTGCCTGAGCGTAATCGTTTTGCTTTGCTTGTTCCGGCTTCGGTCGGCCTCGATGCCGGTGGCGGCTTCGTTGGCATTGAGTTATTTAATGGCCGGGCTGCTGCTGCTCGGCGCGCAGTGGTGGTCGCCGTCCGGCTGGCCGGCCCTGTTGGCCGGCTCGGTGGCCACGGCCATGTTTCAGGCTCAGTTCTTCACGCTGGCGTGGCTGATTGGCTACCGCGTCGGGGGCTGGCGGGCGGCGGTCCTGGCCGCCTGTTTGGAAGGTGTGGGCGGATACGTTGGCTTCGTGTTGAGCCGGATGTTCTGAGGAGATGGGCATGCTGCTGTGGACGACATTCTCAGTTCTGTGGGTGGCTGCGGGCATTGCTGCTGTCAGTTGGTTCGCCTGCAACCGGAGCCTGGTGGCGGTGCTGCGCGTTGGCCTGCCGGTGTTCACCACGGCGACCATGCTGGTCATCGTCGGCGAGTCACCCGCCGATTCGCCTTTGCCCCGAATTGTCCATCACGCGGGCTTCACGCTCCTGGGCGTGTTCCTCCTGATGAGCGAGACGTTGCGCGCCCGACTCCGCCGCCTGCGCAGGAGTAGAGCGTGCAGCACCGAGGTAGTCTCCCTCTGCAACTGCTTTCGCGCGGCCTCGGTTCTCTGCGCCCCGTCGGCGGCCATCATCATCCTGCTCAGCGGCTGGAGGCTCATGCACGACTCTGGGTGGTCGCTGCGCGCGCCCTGGCTTTGGTGGGTCTATGTCCTATTCGCGGCGATGATGTGGCACGGGGTCTTTTACTGGACGGCCGACGCCAAGCGGCTCGCCGCCGAACCGCAGAAGGGGCTGCCGCGCGGCGTCGATTGGATAATGACGGCGCACGGCCTTCTGTTCCTGCTGATTTTCGCCATCGCGTTCAATGGAGCAGGCAGGTCGTGGCCGCATCCTTGTCCGGGAGCCATAGCGGCTTTGGAGCGTGGCCTAGCATTCCTGCCCCGGTCGTGGCGCGCAGTTGGGGCTGCCGTAGGTGTTTGGGTCGCCATCGGGATCGTCGCAGGAATCGCCTTTCAGTTCAGCCGGCCCGGTGAATAAACTGCTGGCGGGCAATGCGGCCCGTGCTCTGCGATGGGTCGGGCCGCCCCAGGCGAAAGCCTCACACACCCATAGATTGTCCCCTGGTCTGCTGCTGGCCCAGCGTTCGGGCGACCGCGCGCTTCGCTTGGTGAGCAATCTGCGCGATGGCGCCCTCCCTCTGTTCTTCGGGCAGGTCTTTGACCAGCAGGTCGTAAGCGCGCTTCAAATCAGGGTTGCGGTTGATCTGTTTGAGCACGCCTTCCCGCAGGCGCTGCTGCCGGTCCAACTCGCGCACCTCGTTGAGCACCACGGTACGTTCCAGCCGGTCGCGCGGCATGCCCTGAACGTAGGCCCAAATACTTCGGGTTCTCCTGGATGTAGGAGTCGATCTTCGCATCCACCTCCGGGTTGTTCCGAAAGGTGGGCGGGTCGGTGGGAGCGGTATTGCCGCCGGCGCTCGATGGCGCGGATGGTCTTGTTCTTGTCATAACTGAACTTTGGTCTTGTGTCTGTTGTTCGCGGCTGGCGCTGTGCGTAGCACAGACCGTGAAGCCGCGTTGCTGGTCGAAGCCGGTGGCGGGCTGACGACAGATCCGTCCCTCTTCGGTGTAGGCCCAGCAAATCGCTTTCATGGTGACTGCGGTGAGCCAGGCGGGGTATTCGTCGGCGCTGGCTCACCCTGTAGCGTCCTTATCTCGGCTTGGAGCGAGTCCAGGCGCTTCAACGCCGTATTCAACTGCTGGCGAAGCTGTTGGTTTTCCCTGGCAACGG
>JAJYHY010000161.1 GCA_021784555.1 bacterium | reverse complement strand
AATCCCAAGGCGCATTTCGAGCAGATCTACGATCGGGCCGTCGGTGCTTTGAACAACGCGGTGGTGGCGTTCAATGATGCGCAGAACGTCACCCAAATCATGCGGTCGGAGCAGGACTCCTTGACCGATTTCCAGGCCGGTTACACCAACCAGGAAACCGCCTACAACAACGAGCTCATCGAACTCTACGGCTCGCCCTACCCGGATGACATGGGGCCGGGCAAGACCTATCCGCAGGATTACTCCGGGCCGGACCTGATGCATTATATGTATGTAGAGAACCCAGACACCAATACGTTCGCTGGCACTCTCCCCGATCCCACCATCAGCAATACGTTCTATGTGGACATCCAGAACCTGCCTACCTCTTGGGCCACCACGATGTTCACGAGCATGACAAATCTCGGCCTCACCCCCAGCACCGACCCGCACTGGACTAACAATCCAAGCTACTCCATCCCGTTTAACGTCGGCCCCAACGGCTTTTTCCAAAAGCCGGCAAACTGGACGGCTCAACGGGAATCCCCCGGCCAGTTGCAGCAGGCGATTTCAGAGTTAATCGCCGCCCAGAATAATCTCCGCATGGCCGCGGCCAACGAGACTTACGACAAAGAGGGGCTGGACAAGGCCATGATGGCGGCCGAGGCACAACTGGCCGTGGAGACAAACCAGGTCAGCTTGCAAAACGAGCAGGCTGACCTCAACAAAGCCATCAACGACATCCAAGAGGGCTACGCGGTCGAGAGCAAGACCTCCGACGATATTGTGACGGCGCTGAGTGACTTCCAGAGCATCATCACGGCCAGTGTACCGGACACGTTTATCTTCGGTCTGGCCGATGGTGGTGATGAGGCGAAGCTGGCCCTCGCGCCGCTCTATGCCGGCCTGGAGTATGCCAAAGCCGGCGTCATCGCCGCCGATCTGGTTGCGTTTATCGGTACTTCGGCCAGAGTCACCGTCGATCAAGACACCATCCTTAGCGATCAGAAAGCCATAGCCAACTCCCAGCTTGACCAAGACACCATGAATGCCGTGCTGGCCCTGGGGAACCAGGAGTTGAACATCGAGGGAGACCTCGTTACGATCAACCAGGCCCTGCGCAAGCTCGATGATGCCCAGCGCGCCTACCAGGCGCTGCTAGCCAAAGGCAACCGAATCCTCCAGGAGCGCCTGACCTTCCGCCAGCACGCGGCGGCCATCATCCAGGGTTACCGCACACGTGACGCGGCGTTCCGAATTTTCCAGAATGAAAAACTGGAACGTTACAACACACTTTTCAATCTCGCCGCCGAGTATTCTTATCTGGCCGCCCAGGCCTACGATTACGACACTGGTTTGCTGGACACCCAGCAGGGCCAGGACTTCCTGAACCGCATCATCAGCTCTCGCGCGCTGGGGGTTATCTCCGATGGCCAGCCGCAGTATGCCGGCAGCGACACCGGGGACCCGGGCCTCTCCAGCGCCCTGGCGGAAATGAAGGCCGATTGGGACGTCCTCAAGGGCCGGCTCGGCTTCAATAACCCGGATGGCTACGGCACCACCGTTTCGCTACGCTCGGAGAACTACCGCATCCTGCCCGGCACTGCTGGAGACGACAAGTGGAAGGACGTGCTCCAGGAAGGGCGGATGGCCAACCTGCTGGATGACTCCGACGTGACGCGCTACTGCATGCAGATTGACGACGGGAGCGGCCTTCCGGTGCCGGGCATTGTCCTGACCTTTAGCACTACGATCGCCGACGGCTTTAACCTGTTCGGAAAACCGCTGGCCCCCGGCGACCACAACTTCAGCCCAAGCTCGTTCGCCACCAAGATTTTCGCTCTCGGCGTGGATTTCGACGGCTACGTCGGCATGGACAACCCCTCTGGCCTGACGGGCACCGGCGGCGTCTCGCCCCCGGACCCGACCCTCGACCCCAACGGCCTGGCCGCCACGCCTTACGTCTATCTCATCCCGGTCGGCGCGGATTCGATGCGCAGCCCCCCTCTGGGCGATGTCAGTACCATTCGCACGTGGAATATCCAGGACGTGACGATCCCGCTGCCGTTCAACGTCAGCGCCGCGGATTTCTCCAGCACTCCGTTCTACACGGCCAATAACTCGCTCTCCGAACCGTTGTTCAGCATCCGCAAGTTCCAGGCCTTCCGTCCTGTCTCATCCACCGCCGCCTTCAACCTCAACATCTATGGCGGCAACGGCGGCCTGGCGCCCTCGGAATATACCAACTCCCGGCTGATCGGGCGCTCGGTCTGGAACAGCGAGTGGAAACTGGTCATCCCCGGCAAGACCCTTCTGGATGACCCCAACGAGGGCCTGGACCGCTTCATCCAATCGGTCAAGGACATCAAACTCTATTTTGTCACTTACTCCTATGCCGGAAACTAGATTGAGCCACGAACGGCCATGGGCCGCCGCCTCTTTCCGCCAGGTTTTGGAGTGCGGCAGTCCTCTGCCCGCGCGTATTGCTGTGCCGGAGGCACTTCCGAGAGTAGCCCAACGTTTCAACGTTGGGTGGGGGCGCGGGGCCAATAAGTCCCGACAGGGACGGCTGAGGAGCCAAGAAAGACTCGTCACAGCCGCCGCGTCAGCCGTCCCATTCGGGACTTGTTCTCCTTCGGCTATCCCACCCAACGTTGAAACGTTGGGCTATTGTCGAGTGTCCCTCCGGGACGAAGAGGATGCTGAGCTTTCCGCAGCCGAGCAAGTCCCGCTTGGCCATCCATTGAGAATTGAAGAGCTATCATTTCTCATTCCTCATTTCTCGGACGGCCAGAGGGCCGGCTGTTGCACCCCTGCAAATGCTCAACGTCAGATGTTTAATGCCCAATGCCCAATGCCTAATGCTCAATGGACCGATCGGGTTCGCAGCCCCGGCCAGCTAACCCTCGCACGCACATGAAAAACCCCCTCCTTCGCACAGCAGTTCGCTTTCTCCTGGTCTTCGGCCTGGCGCCATTCGTTCCGCCGGCCTTGGCGTATCCTCCGGCGCCATACCACCTCATCTATGGCATCGTGCGCGATGAATACGGCACGCCGTTAATGAGTTCCGACGCCCAAATCATCCTCCAGACCCCAACCGGGGTCCAGCTCTCCACGACCGTTGTGCCGGGCCTGGGCCCGGACCGCAATTACGCCCTCCAGGTGCCGATGGACGCGGGCTTAACTCCGGACCCCTACATCCCGGCCGCCCTGACCGTCTCCGCGCCCTTCAAGCTCTATGTCGTGGTCAACACCACGACGAACCTGCCCATCGAGATGAGCGGCAATTTCGCACTCCTGGGTCTGCCGGCCCAACAGACCCGCCTGGACCTGACGCTGGGGGTCGATGCCAACGGAGACGGCATCCCCGATGCCTGGGAGCAGGCCTTCCTTAGCGCGCTCGGCTCCAATCTCAGCCTTTCAGACCTCAACGCCAACTCGGTGCTCACCCCGGACGGGCAGAGCCTGTTCCAACAGTATCTTTTGGGGGATTACCTTTTCGATCCGGGAGCTTCTCTCAAACTCACATTCGTACGATTGAATGGCGACTCGCCCACCCTGCAATTCTCCACCATGACCGGGCGCTCCTACACGCTGCTGGGTTCGCCGGACTTGAAGAGCTGGACGCCGCTCTCTTTCCGCATCCCCTCGGAGGGGGATTCAGGCAGTGTGTATTCCTATTATTGGGCGCCGGACATTCGCACGCTCCAGGTGCAGCCTCTCCGGCCCGCCTCCGGCCCGCCCATGCGCTTTTTTAAAGTGATGCTCCAATAGCGCCAATCGTGATTCCCAAATTTCAAATTTCAAATTTCAGGTTTCAGATCGCAAATCGTACCCTCCTGTGGTTCTTCTCGGTTTGCGCGGCCGGGGCCCTGACTTGGTTCTGCTGGCCTGTTCGCCATCCTGCCGTATCGCTGCCAGAGGTCGCCCGGGCCGAGCTGCTCCTGCGCAATGGGCACTGGTACTGGCGCGGCGGCACGAACCTGTTCACCGGGTATATGCTCCAATTCTATCCCAACGGCGCGCGACTTTCTCGCTCGGCCATCTCCGGAGGCCTGTTAAACGGGCTTTCCGAGGCCTGGTACACCAACGGCCAATTGCAGGTCCAAGAGGATTTTAAGAACGGCATCTCGAACGGTCTCCGCCGGAAATGGTATGAGAACGGCAAGCGGCTCTCCCAAGCCAGCATTCTCGAGGGCAAGGTGGTGGGCGTTTTCCGGCGCTGGTACAAAAGCGGACAGTTGGCCGAACAAATCCCAATGAAGGCGGGCGAACCGGACGGCATCGCCTACGAGTTTTACGGCAGCGGGTTTCTCAAGGCCAAAACCCGTGTGCGCGGCGGCAGGGTGCTGCAGCGCAAGACCTGGAAGGATGGCCAGCGCCAAGCCCCGGCTGACATCTTATCACCGAGTGAATCAGCGTCCGTCGGCGCGTCATCCGCCTCACGGCCTATTGGAGGAGCGGGATGAATCTCCGTCCGGTTGCGGTCGGCTTGGTCCTGGCGTGGCTTCTTGCCTCGTGGACGGCGTGGGCGGACTCACGGTCCAGCCATAACTACAGCGTCACCACGGAGACCCTGGACGCCGGAGGTCTGCGCGCCACCAGCGCCGATTACGTTCTGGACGCCAGCCTTGGAGGGCTTACCGGCGTCTCATCGGCGTTTTTCATAAACCGGTTGCCGGTTTATGGGCCTCCGCCGCGGGGTTCTCGGCTCACGGAGGCTGGCGCGACGCTGGGAACCTATAGAGCCCTGGACGGCTACATGGGTCAACTTTACGAGGTGACCGGCCTCAGTCTCAGGGCCAATCCAGCCACTATCCCTGGCGGCGGCACGACCCAGCTCAGCGGCGTGGCCGTACTGGACGACTCAACCTTCCTAGACCTCAGCGGCGCCGAGCTGGCGTGGGGGCCGGCGCCCTTTCCGTTCGCGGCCATCAGTTCTTTGGGAGTTGCCAGCGCGGGCAATCCAGGGACGAACTTTGTCGCGACGATCCCAGGGAGTTACCTCGGCAAGGAAGGGAGCGTGGCTGTTACGGTGGAAGGCTTTTCTCCAGAACTGCACATCGCTTATCGCCGGGACCATATTACCATCTCCTGGACGGGCGGGGGCACTTTGGAAGTGGCCACCGATGTCACTGGCCCGTACGTCTCGACCGGTAATTCCACCGGCACGTTTACCGCCGTCCCATTGGCCGCGAGCCTGTTCTACCGGGTCAGACAATAGCAAATTCGCCGTGTTGCTTCGGCAAGCGTGCGGGGGCCCCAAAAGCCCGCATGGGGCGGGGCGAGCGGGATGGGCGCGGCGGCGCCCTCCCGCCGAGGCCGAGCGGGCGGCAGTTTCAATTCCAAGGAGTTCTTGCGATGGAGGATGGCCATTTTCAACGCTCTTTCGCAAATATTATGCCGCCTCGGGTGTTATGCCGCGTGGCGTCTTAAAACCCCCGAGTTTCCTGGAAAACTCCAGGATCCCACGATTGCCGACGCGGCATAATTGAACTGATCTCAGCTCTCCGGCAGATGTTGCCGGGCAAAGAAAGATTACTTCATGAAACCCCAAAATATTGATACCAATGATCCTCCCACGCGGGATGTCATCGAAGCTCACCTCCCGCCCTTCATGGCCGATCCCAAGGCCGCGAGTTATGCCCCCAATACACTTTGCCGGTGGCTGAGGACTTACTCCGCTATTTGGACCAGGAACACGGCATCCGGTCGGTTTGGCGGTTGGATGCTTCTCTACTCCGCGCCTTTCTCTTTGAACGTGTGCCGGGCCGCTCCAGCGAGTGTGTCCGGCTGCCGGCCACCAGCTTACGGTCGTTTCTGCGCTTTCTCCACGCCAAGGAGGATATCCCTCGCGATCTGACCGCGGCCATTCCAACGGTGCGCCGGTGGACCCAGCGCACGATTGCCCCGCGCCTGCCTCTGAGCGGTCCGGCCAGCATCGGCCATATCGTCCGCCGGGCGATGGCCAAGTCAGGAGTTGGGCGGCCGAGGCAAATCGCCGCTCATCTGTTTCGCCACACTCTGGCCAGCAGCATGTTGCAACACGGGGCCAGCCTTCGGGAGATCTCCGAAGTGCTTCGTCATCGGACCCCGAGCAGCACCGAGGTTTACGCCAAGATCGACATGAATGCGCTCCAGGAAGCAGCCCGCCCCTGGCCTGCGCAGGGAGGTGTGCGATGAAATCACTACGGGAGCCCTTGAGCCAATACAGTGACCAGCAAATCGCTGGGTTGATGGCGGCGGCGGCGGCCGCCCTGAAATCTCCCCGAGGGATCAAGGGGCTGAGCCTTGGCACCTTGATTGGTCTGCTTGCCGCTACGGGGTTGCGTCCCGGCGAGGCGGCGGCTTTGGAAAACCAGGATGTCGATTTGGGGGCGGGAGTTCTGGTCATCCGAGAGTCGAAGTTCGGCAAGTCCCGGCTCGTGCCTGTTCACAAGCCGGTCGTTACGGCGCTGGAGAAATACGTCCGAGAACGCGATCGCCTCTTCCCCCTTCCGTGCTGCTCAGCGTTCCTTGTCTCAGATCGTGGCATGCCGCTGGACTTGAGCGTTGTCCGAAGATGGTTCTGCGAAATCTCCAGGTCTTGCGGTTTGAGGAAGGCCCTCGAAGGCAAGCGATGTGGCCGAGGCCCGCGACTTCAGGACCTGCGCCATTCATGACGCCAACCTCGCACGTGAACTTCGCCCGCAGCTTGGCCCACCCGCTGCTGGATATGGGCGAGCGGCCGTTGATGCTGAAATAGGGCCGCCCCGCGGGACCTCCGCACTCATTGGCGTATTGGGCGAGCCTCACGAAGGCCTCCGGTGGCGGGTAGTACCACAGGTGGTCAGCCGTGAGGTACTTGCGGGTCGCAGCGTTGAAATGCTGCAACAGCGATACTCCCACCCACTTGCAACTAGCACCGGATGCACCGTAGCCCACCCAACCTCGGTGCCCCAGAACCAAAGGGTCGCCTCCGGTGTGGCGTACTTGCTCCAGGCCTTGACATGGGGCTCGCACCAGTCAGCGAGCGAGTCCGGTTCATGGACCGCATTCTTGGACGCTGCGGCTATCTGTCAAGGATAGAGTTTGACCCGGTGTTGCCGGGTTTTCGTGCCGCCCGGACGCGGACGAGTCGCTCGGCCTGGCTAGTTCCGGTGCTGCGCGGGTTGTGACTTTGAATTTTTTTTCAAAAACCTGTTGCCTTGGCAAGGAGATTTGCTATATTTCGCCCTCCGCTAACCCGGCAGGGGGCGGACAGCATAGCCCGCGGAGCCGATAACTGACCTCCCGTCTGGGGGCAGGACTGATGGCTTTGCTCTCCAAGTAGCTGACTTGGGAACTGTTATTGATTTATGCCAGTGAAGACACTTAGACCGTTGACGCCGTCCACGCGCTACATCACGTATGCGGACTTTGGGGACGTCACCAAGACGCGCCCGGAAAAGGCGCTCGTTGAGATCCGCAAGCGGACCGGCGGGCGCAACGCCTATGGGCGGGTGACGGCTCGGGGCATTGGCGGGGGTCACAAGCAGAAGATTCGGCTGGTGGATTTCAAGCGAAAGAAGCATGGAGTCGAAGCCATGGTCAAGGCCATTGAATATGATCCGCGCCGGACGGCCCGGTTGGCTCTCCTGGAGTATCGGGATGGCGAGAAGGCCTATATTATCGCCCCAAACGGACTCCGGGTGGGCGCCACGCTAATGAGCGGCCCCAATGCCTCGCCGGACCTGGGCAATAACCTGCCCCTGCGAGCCGTGCCGGTTGGCCTCCCCATTCACAACATCGAGTTGATACCCGGCCGGGGCGCCCAGATGGTGCGCTCGGCGGGCAGCGCCGCCACGTTGATGTCCCGCGACGAGGGCTACGCCCAGATTCGGCTGCCCTCCGGCGAAATCCGGCGGGTGAACGAGAATTGCTACGCCACTATTGGCCAGGTAGGCAACACCGAGAATGACACGGTCAAACTCGGCAAAGCGGGCCGCTCGCGCCATCGCGGCATCCGCCCCATCAACCGCGGGGTGACGCGCAACCCGGTGGATCATCCCAACGGCGGGGGCGCGGGCAAATCCAAATCGGGTGGGGGGTGGCAGCAACTCACCTCGCCCTGGGGGCTCTTGGCCAAGGGCTATCGCACCCGGAATCGGAAGAAGTACTCAAATCGGCTTATTCTGGTCCGGCGCGACGGGCGTCCGATGAAGCATAGATAGTTAATAGGAGACCACAGCGCACTGATTTACTTATGGGTCGATCAATTAAGAAAGGTCCCTTCGTGGATGGACGCCTGCTGGAGAAGATCCAGAAGGCCAAAGAGATAAAGTCCAAGGCCCCGATCAAGACCTGGTCCCGGCGCTCCATGATCACGCCCGACTTTGTCGGGCTGACTTTCACCGTCCATAACGGCAAGATTTTCAACCCGGTCTTTGTGACCGAGAATATGGTGGGGCACCGCTTGGGGGAGTTTTCGCTGACGCGGACGTTCCGGAAACACGGCGCGCATACCGCCAAGGCGGAAGCGAAATGAGAACGAACTGGAAAGGGAACTGGATGGTTGGATTGCTGGATTATTGGATGGTTGGGTCTTTGGATCGTTGGATCGCTGAAAGACACCAGTCGTCGCGCTGTTTTGGCCACCCATCCATTCATCCACCTGCCCATCAATCCAATTATCCAGCTATCCACCAATCCAATTCTTGATATGGAAGCCCACGCCATCCTGAAGAATGTCCGCATGTCCGCGCAGAAAATGCGCGAGGTGGTGCGGCAAATCCAGGGGCTGCCCGCCGCGCGCGCTCAGGCCATCCTGGCTTTCGTGCCACGCAAAGGCGCCCGCTTCGTCGCCAAGACCCTCAAGTCCGCCATTGCCAATGCCGAGGACCTCAAGGCGCACAAATCGGACTACAGCGGCCTCAAAACAGACCATCTGCGCGTCAAAGAAGCCGTAGCCCAAACCGCTACCACCCTGAAACGGTTCACTCCAAAGGCGCGCGGGTCCGCCGGGCCTATCCTCAAGCGCAACTGCCACATCAAGATTACTTTGTCAGACCAATAATATGGGCCAGAAAACCAATCCAGTCGGGCTTCGCATCGCGGTCAACCGCGATTGGCGCTCAAAATGGTATGCCGGCAAGAAGGATTTTGGCAACCTGCTCACCGAAGACCGACAGATACGCGACCTGCTCAAGAAACGGCTCGAATCAGCGTCTGTGCCGCAGATTCTTATTGAGCGCGCCGCCAACCGGTGCCGCATCACCATTCTCACCGCCCGCCCCGGTATTGTCATTGGGCGCAAAGGCGCTGAAATTGACAAACTCAAGGAAGAACTCAGCCGGATGACCTCTAAAGAGATCTACGTCGATATCCTCGAGGTCAAGACCCCGGAAATCGAGGCGCAGCTTGTGGCCGAGAACGTTGCCCTGCAACTGGAGCGCCGGGTCTCATTCCGTCGGGCGATGAAAAAGGCGGTGCAGACCTCCAAAGACTTCGGCGCCGAGGGAATCAAGATTCGGTGTTCGGGCCGGCTCGGCGGCGCTGAGCTGGCGCGGGTCGAGCAATATCACTGGGGCCGGGTGCCCCTGCACACCCTCCGCGCGGATATCAACTACGGCTTTGCCGAGGCCAAAACCGTCTATGGCAAGCTGGGGATTAAGTGCTGGATCTGCAAAGGCGACACCCGCACCGATAAGGCACAACCTGACAAACCGGGCAGAACACAAGCCCAACCTCAAACCCCGCCTCCGCCTCACCCCGAACCGATAGCGGTCTGAACCCGTTGCGCCTCACCCATTTCCAGCCGACCCGATCACCAACTCCTGAACTTTTATGCCGCTGATACCTGAGAGAGTCAAGTACCGTAAGATGCACCGCGGCAGCCGCGCCGGGATGGCTACGCGCGGCCACACGGTGGCATTTGGCGAGTACGGATTGATGGCCATGGAACGTTGCTGGCTGGATACCAAGCAGATCGAAGCCGCCCGTGTAGCCATCGCGCGAAACATGAAACGCCACGGAAAGATGTGGATACGCATCTTTCCCCAGAAGTCCTTCACTAAGAAACCCTTGGAAACCCGCATGGGCAAAGGCAAAGGGCCCCTCGAATCCTGGGTGGCCGTTATTCGCCCCGCCAACATCCTCTTTGAAGTCGATGGGGTCACCGAGGCCATCGCTCGCGAATCGTTGAGGCTTGCGGCAACGAAACTCCCCATCAGGACAAAGTTCATCGCCCGCCACGGCCTGGCCTGAGATCCGAAACCGCCGCTACCGATATGAACAAGACGCAACGGAAAGAAATTCAGGAAAAGACTCTTCCCGAGCTCTACGCCGATTCCCGCAATGCCCGGCAGGAAATCTTTAACCTGCGCCTCCAACAGGCCAGCGCCCAACTCGAAAAATCCGCCAGGCTCCACGTCTTGCGGAAGGACATCGCGCGAATGGAGACCCGCATTACCCAATTGCGCCATCAACCCCCATCCGCCTAAGGTTTTCTATGGACGAAGCTAACCCCACCCCCCCGGCAGTCAAACGCCCCAAGCGCAAAGAACGCCTCGGCGAGGTCATTTCCAGCAAGATGGCCAAAACCATCATTGTCCGCGTCGAGCGCCGTGTGGCGCATCCCCGGTTCAAAAAAGTCATCACCCGTTACCGGAAATTCTACGCTCACGACGAGAAGAGCGAAGCCAAAGTCGGCGACCGGGTTCGCATCGAAGAGACGCGCCCCATCTCCAAGACCAAGCGGTGGCGCCTGGTGTCGGTTATCGACCGCACGGCCGATGTCGCCACAGCCCCCGCCTGAGTTCCGGCTCCCCGCTGCCCACCCCCCCACTGATTTATGTTACAGGTACGTTCGATTTTAGATGTGGCCGACAATTCCGGCGCCAAGCGCGCCGCGGCCATCGGTGTTCTCGGCCGCAACCAGCGTTATGCGCATATCGGCGACGTTATTAAGGCCCATATTAAAGAAGCCACCCCGGACGGGACGGTGAAAAAGGGCGAAGTCGTCGATGCGGTCGTGGTGCGGACGCGCCAGGCTATTCGGCGGGATGACGGCTCCTATCTGCGTTTCGACAGCAACGCCATTGTCATTATTGACAAGGAATTCAATCCGCGCGGAACCCGCATTTTCGGCCCTGTCGCGCGGGAGTTGCGTGAGAAGAAGTTTATGAAGATCGTATCTCTGGCGCCGGAGGTCATTTAGGGAGGGCACGCAGCCAGGAATGGCAAAGATTGACTAACTCGCACCAAATTTTCATCGGACCATGGCAAGCCTTCATGTAAAGAAGAACGACGAGGTCGTTGTTATCGCCGGCGCCTTCAAGGGCAAGCGCAGCCGGATTATCGCGGTGGATGGCAAATCCAAGCGCGCCCTTGTCGAAGGACTCCACATCATCAAGAAACACATGCGCAAGAGCCAACAGTATCCGCAAGGCAAGATTGTTGAGCGCGAGGGCCCTATCCATATCTCCAACCTGATGAAGGCGGAGAAGTTCGATGAGCGCGCCGCCAAGCGTAAAGCAACCGAGACGCCCGCCTGAGCAGGAGCAGGAAACCCGAGATGAAAGCCAGACTTTACAAGAAATACATCGACCAGGTGGCGCCAGCCCTTAAAGAGAAACACCAATACGCCAATCCCCACCAAATCCCGCGTATGGAAAAGATCGTGGTCAATATGGGGGTCAGCGCCTCTATGGAGAAGAGTGCGCTGGATGATGCCGCGAAGGACCTCGCCTTGATCACTGGGCGCAAACCCGCTATCAGCAAGTCTCGCCACAGTATTGCCAATTTCAAACTGCGCAAAGGCCAGCCTATCGGTTGCCATGTGACCCTGCGCCGGGACGTCATGTATGAGTTTTTCGATCGCCTTATCGCCACCGCCCTCCCGCGAATCCGCGACTTCAGAGGGCTGTCCACCCGCTCTTTCGACGGACGCGGCAATTATTCGCTGGGTGTCGCCGATCAAACGATCTTCCCGGAAATTGACCTGGACAAAGTCAAGCATCAGCAGGGAATGGATATTACCATCGTCACCTCCGCCCCCACAAACGAGGAGGCCATCGATTTGCTCAAGCTCATGGGCTTGCCTTTCGCCGAGGGGCGATGAAAGGTGTTTGCGCGTTTGACTCTGAATCTGAATACCGTTTGCAGCTCAAATTATGGCTAAGAAAGCTTGGATTGAACGTAACAAGAAAAAGGCCGAGACGGTCCGCAAATACGCGGCCATCCGCGCCGAACTGAAAGCCAAGCGGGACTACGCCGCCTTGGCCAAGCTGCCCCGCAACGCCAGCCCGGTTCGCGTGGTGAACCGCTGCTCCATGAGCGGGCGCCGGCACGGCTACTTGCGCAAATTTGGCTGCTCGCGGCTGACCTTTCGCGAAGCCGCTCTCAGCGGCCTCATTCCCGGGGTCGTCAAGGCCAGTTGGTAATCTTTTATGAACGACCCCATCGCCGACCTGTTGACTCGTATTCGCAACGCCAGCCAGGCCCTGTTGCCTGCGGTCGAAGTGCCGCACTCCAAGATGAAGGAGAGCATCGCCGCTATCCTCAAGCAGGAAGGCTATATAACCGAGTTCGCCCTCGAAGGTCAGGGCGCAGCCAGGAGCATCCATCTCAAACTTAAGTACCAAGGCAAGAAGAGCGTGATCGAGGGCCTTCAGCGCGTCAGTTCGCCCGGCCTGCGCCGCTACGTCGGCGCCACAGATATCCCCCGCGTGCGCGGCGGCTTGGGAGTTGCCGTCCTTTCTACCTCCGAAGGGGTGATGAGCGGAAGGCAGGCGCGCAAGAAAAATCTCGGAGGCGAGTTGCTCTGTTATTTCTGGTAGGAAGATTGTCATTAAGGTCTGATTTATGTCACGTATTGGAAAACAGCCTATCGTCATCCCCCCAAAGGTGAAAGTTGAGGTCAAAGGCCAGGAGGTCCGCGTCGAGGGCCCGAAGGGCAAACTTAATTGGCAGCTCCCGCGCCGGACGAGCATCAAAGTGGAAAACGGCAAAGCCATTGTCAGCCGCACAGGGGACGATTCCCAGGCCAAGGCGCTCCACGGGCTGTCCCGGGCCTTGGTCAACAATATGGTGCGCGGCGTCAGCGAAGGCTTTGTCAAAAAGCTGGAGATTCAGGGGGTGGGTTTTAAAGCGGCGGTCCAGGGACGAAATGTGAATCTTAGCCTAGGCTATTCGCATCCCATTGTGTATCCTATTCCTGAGCAGATCAAAGTGACGGTGGACGACAATACCAAGCTCACCGTCGAAGGGCCTGACCGCCAGGTGGTGGGCCAGGTGGCGGCGGAAATCCGCGGCTTTTATCCGCCTGAGCCTTACAAAGGCAAGGGCGTTCGCTACACGGATGAACGGGTCATCCGCAAGGAAGGCAAGACCGTCCAATAGTCCAGGACACAGCCAGAAACGATTGATGAACCATGGTTCACGGCCAAATCCGTGACCGACTACGATGAGAACCGAACAGAAACAAGCCCTGGCGCAGCGCCGCCACTGGCGCGTGCGCCGCAAGATAATCGGCACCAAAGAACGGCCGCGCATGTCCGTTTGCTTTACTCAAAAGAATATTCATGTCCAGTTCGTGGATGATACCGCTGGCCTGACCCTGGCCTCGGCCTCGACCCTCGCCAAGACTACGCCTGAGAGTGCCAAACTGGCCGCGAATGCGGCCAGCGCCAAGACCCTGGGCGCTCTTGCCGCCCAGACTGCCCTCGGCAAAGGCATCAAGCAGGTGGTCTTTGACCGCGGCGACGCGCGTTACCACGGCAAGGTCAAGGCCCTGGCCGACGCCGCGCGTGAAGCGGGTTTGCACTTTTAACATTATTCATGGAGATCACTACTGTGGCTGAACCAAACAAACCCCAAGGCGGCGAGCATCGTCCGGGACGTGGCGCCTTCCGCGGCCGGAGAAACCGCCCCGCTCCCGAGACGGCAGAGGCTGTCGCGGAGGGGCAGGAACAGGAACTGACTGAAAAGGTGGTGTTTATCAACCGCTCCGCCAAAGTGGTCAAAGGCGGGCGTCGATTCAATTTCAGTGCCCTGATTGTCGTTGGCGACCGGCGAGGACGCGTAGGCGTTGGGCTGGGCAAGGCCGGCGAGGTGGCCGATGCGATTCGAAAAGGCACGGAAGTGGCTCGTTCTCGCATGGTGGCCATTTCCCTAAGAGACGCCACTATTCCTCACGAGGCCTTCTCCCATTACTGCGGCGCCAGAGTCCTGTTGCGGCCCGCCTCCCCCGGCACGGGCATTATTGCCGGCAAAACGGTCCGAGCTGTTCTTGAGTCCGCCGGGGTGAAGGACGTGTTGAGCAAGTCTCTTGGCTCAAAGAACGCCGCCAATGTTGTCAAGGCTACGCTTGAGGCCCTCCAGAGCCTGCGCCTGCGTGAGGATATCTACCGGGGCCGTGGTCTGCAGATTACCAAGGCGCCGCCCCGGACGCCGCCACAGGCCTTTCCCGCGCCCGCACTGGCTGCCGCTTCCCCAGTTTCCATTCCCGCCGAGGCCTCGGAGCCGGTCGGCGAAGCCGCCGCCGCCCCTTCCCCGGCGCCCCAGCCGGCTGAGTCCTCGCCACCCGCGCCTGCTGAACCAACGCCTCCGTCTCCTGTCTAACTCTTTTGTCTTCATTGATGTTCTATGCGACTACACGATCTTAAACCTCGGCCCGGAGCCAAGCATCGCCGCAAGCGTCTGGGCCAAGGCGAATCCAGTGGCCATGGCAAGACTAGCGGGCGGGGCGGCAAAGGCCAGACGGCCCGTTCGGGCAGTTCCATCCGCATCGGTTTCGAGGGTGGTCAGATGCCTTTGATCCGGCGCCTTCCCAAGCGTGGGTTCAACAACGCCCGTCATGCCACACGGTATTTACCGGTCAACCTGCAGAGCCTCAATCGCTTCGAAGAGGGCGCGCGAGTGGATGAAACCGCTTTGCGCAACGCCGGTTTGGCGAACGGGAAAGCCGCCGGCATCAAGATCCTGGGCACAGGTGAGTTGACTCGCAAACTGACCGTCAGCGCCCATGCCTTCAGCGCCTCCGCGCGCGCAAAGATTGAGGCCAAGGGCGGCGCCTGCGAACTCGTCGTCATTCAGAAAGCCGCCGCCTCCCAACCCTGAGCCAGCCATGCGCTCGACAATAGTAACCGTTCAAGGGTTAAGTGACCATGCTCGCTGCCATCGCTAATACATTCAGCAATTGTTTCAAGATCCCGGAGCTAAAGTCTCGAATACTCTTTACCCTGGTTGTTCTGGCTATATGCCGGCTCGAGGCCTACATCCGCGTCCCAGGCCTTAATGGCGCCGCCCTGCAGGCGTATTTCAACGCCCATGCCGCACAGGGCGGCTCGCTTCTGGGTATGTACAGCCTCTTCACCGGAGGCGCCCTTCAAAACTGCGCCGTCGGCGCGCTAGGCATCATGCCTTACATCAGCGCCACGATTATCATTCAATTGCTTACCGCCGTCGTCCCTCAGTTCAGCAAGCTTTCCCGCGAAGAAAGTGGACGCATCAAGCTCATCGAATACGGCCGCTACGGCACCGTGCTGCTTTGCCTGGGCCAAGGACTGGTCATGGCGCTGGGCTGGGAGAATCCGGAGAAGATCTTCCCGCAGTGGTCTAGCGGCGGGCTTGTCTTGTATGGCCATGCCTATATTTGGTGGTATCGCATCCAGACGACCATCCTCCTGACAACCGCCACGGTCCTTCTGATGTGGTTCGGCGAGCAGATAACCGACCGAGGCATCGGCAACGGAGTCTCGCTGGTCATCACGATCAATATCCTCGCCCGGCTTCCGGCGGCATTTGTGGGGCTCAAGGATATGTTCTTCCCAGCGGCCGGCGCGGAGAGTTCGTTCAATTTTGGCACTGCCATCGCCTTGGGCCTGCTGATGGTTGCGGTCATCGCCGGCATTATTGCCATCACCGAGGCGCAGCGCAAAGTCCCTGTCCAATACGCCCAGAGGGCTGTAGGGCGCAAAGTCTATGCCGGCGGGACCTCGTTCATGCCGTTGCGCGTTAACTATTCCGGTGTCATGCCGATCATCTTTGCCCTCGCGGTGCTGATGTTTCCGCAGAAGGTGTTCCTCTACCTGGGCAAGATCCTCAACATCAAGTTCTTTATCGAAATTGCCGCCAGCTTGAGCTACGGCGCTCCGCTTTACCTGGCTGTTTATGCCCTCATGATCCTCTTCTTCTCCTACTTCTGGGTGGCGACGCAGTTTAATGAACTGCAGATTGCCGACGATCTAAAGAAGAATGGCGGTTATATCCCCGGTGTGCGGCCCGGCCAGGCTACCAGCGATTTCCTCCATAACGCCATGAGTCGCATTACGCTCGCCGGCGCTATCTTCCTGACCATTATCGCCGTCATCCCTCCTATTTTGAGCCACAGCATGGGCGTTCCATTCCAGGTGGCCACCTTCTTTGGCGGCACCAGCATGCTGATCATCGTGGCCGTTCTGCTCGATACCATGCGCCAAATGGAGACTCACCTCCTCATGCGCCATTATGATGGCTTCCTCAAGAAGGGCAGACTCCGGGGCCGGTTCTAGAATTCGGACGCCGGATTGGCCTTGCAACCATGATCATCATCAAAAGCGACCGGGACTTGGAAGCGATGCGGCCCGCCTGCATCGTCGCCGGCGCTGTGTTGGATGAGGTCGCCGCCTTCATCGAACCGGGAGTGACGACTCAGGCAGTGGATCAGTTCGCCGCCGCTCGAATGAAGCACCACGGCGCCAGGAGCGCCTTTCTGGGGTTCCACAAGTTCCCTTGCCATGTCTGCATCTCGGTCAATGACCAGGTGGTGCATGGGTTGGCCGGGCCGCGCCAATTGCAGTTTGGCGATATCGTCAGTCTGGATGTCGGCGTGGTTTATAACCGTTACATCGGCGATACCGCCCGAACCGTTTCGGTGGGCGGCTGTGGGTTGCTGGCCCAGAAACTCATGGATGTCACCGAGAAGGCCCTTTATGAGGGAATTGCCCAGGCCGTTCCCGGCAACCGGGTTGCGGATATTTCCCGCGCCGTCCAGGAATACGTCGAAAACAGCGGATTCAGCGTCGTGCGCGAATTTGTTGGGCACGGGGTTGGCCGCTCAATGCATGAAGACCCGCAAGTGCCCAACTTTGTGGACGGAAAGTCCTCTCCCAAGTTGCGGCCCGGCATGACCATTGCCATCGAGCCGATGGTCAACGCGGGATTGCCGGCTGTTAAAATACTCAATGATGGCTGGACAGTCGTCACGCAGGATGGTTCACTATCCGCCCACTTCGAGCATACAGTGCTGGTCACCGAAGGGGAACCGGAGGTCCTGACATGGCCCGAGAGGATGCTTTCAAAGTCGAGGGCACTATAGTGGAAATCCTCTCGAACAAGACTTGCCAGGTCGAGTTGGCCAATGGCCATCGGGTGCTCGCGTTTGTGCCCGGCCGACACGGCTTGCTCCCGCCAGGTTCCCGGCCTGGAGGAAAGATCCGGCTGCAAATGTCGTCCTATGATTTGTCGATGGGCCGGATTATTGTGGAAAAAGAAACGATTTAACCGCTATGAAAGTTCGCGCATCCGTTAAGAAGCTTTGCGAGAATTGCAAGATCATTCGCCGCAAGGGTGTTATTCGTGTAATATGCACCAACCCCCGCCACAAACAGCGCCAGGGCTAGGCCACTTGCCATTCAGCCATCATTCCTGTATAATTAGTTCTTTCGTCTATGGCTCGTATCATCGGAGTTGAAGTTCCGCCCGAAAAGCGCATTGACATTGCGCTCCGCTATATCTATGGCATCGGCCCCACCAATGCCAATCAAGTCCTCACCAAGGCCGGCATCGACCCCAGGACTCGCGCCAAGGACCTCACCGAACAACAGCTCTCTCAAATCGTCCATGCCATCCAGGACGGCAAATACGTCATCGAAGGCGACCTGCGC
>JAJYHY010000561.1 GCA_021784555.1 bacterium | reverse complement strand
TACCTCAAGCCGGACGGCGAAAATTTGTGGGTATATTGCGGGGCGTTGAGAGCGGGACCTTGCATTTGGAGGTTGACGGGGCGCTTCTGTCACTGGATCTGGGCAACTTGGATAAGGCTCGTCTGATTCCTAACATTTAGCCGGAGGTGGTATGAGTCGGGAAGTATTGATGTTGGCGGATGCGTTGGCGCGCGAGAAGAGTGTCGATAAAGACATCGTTTTCGCCGCCCTGGAATTGGCGTTGGCATCGGCTACAAAGAAACGGTTTCAGGAAGATGTGGATGTGCGCGTGTCGGTAGACAGGGATACGGGAGATTACCTCTCCTTCCGTCGTTGGGAAGTCGTGCCCGATGATGTCGTGGAGGTCCCGTCTCGTCAGATCGCGTTATCGGACGCGCTGAAAAAGAACCCAGAGATTCAACTCGAAGAGTTCGTCGAAGAGCCTTTGGAGGCGGTGGAGTTCGGCCGAATTGGCGCGCAAACCGCCAAACAGGTGATCTTGCAGAAGATTCGCGACGCCGAGCGGGAGCAGATTCTGAGCGACTTCCTGATGCGCAAGGAGCATCTTGTTACCGGCGTCATTAAACGTATGGAGCGTGGCAGCGCCATTATCGAATCGGGCAGAATTGAGGCGTTGCTACCGCGGGAACAGATGATTCCGAAGGAGAATCTCCGGGTCGGAGACCGCGTCCGTGCCTATTTGCTGCGTGTGGATCGTGCGGCCCGCGGCCCGCAGCTTATTTTGTCGCGGATTGCGCCGGAGTTTTTGATCAAATTGTTTGAACTGGAAGTGCCGGAACTTGAAGAGGGCTTGCTGGAAATCAGGGCGGCGGCACGGGATCCGGGGGCGCGAGCAAAGATCGCGGTGAAATCGAATGATCCGCGCATCGACCCGATCGGAACCTGCGTCGGCATGCGTGGCTCGCGTGTTCAGGCAGTTAGCGGCGAGTTGGCCGGGGAGCGGGTGGACATCGTGCTGTGGGCGCCGGATGCGGCGCAGTTCGTGATAAATGCGCTGGCGCCGGCGGAGGTGAGCAGCATTGTTGTGGACGAAGAGAAACATAGCATAGACGTCGTGGTGGATGAGGAACAACTTGCCCAAGCAATCGGCCGTGGCGGGCAGAACGTCAGGCTTGCGTCGGAACTGACTGGCTGGGAACTGAACATCATGACCATCGAGGAAGCCCAGCGCAAGAATGAGGAAGAATATGTCGCTATCCGTACGCTCCTTATGGAGAAACTGGACGTTGACGAGGAAGTGGCTGACATCCTGGTTCAGGAAGGTTTCAGCAGTCTCGAGGAAGTAGCCTATGTGCCCCTTTCCGAAATGCTGGAGATCGAGGCATTCGACGAAGAAACCGTAAACGAGTTGCGTAGTCGCGCCCGCAACGCGTTATTGACGGAGGCCATTGCCAGCGAAGAGGAAGTCGAACACGTGGCCGGGGATCTGCTGACCCTGGAAGGGATGGACAAGCAGACTGCGCGTGTGCTGGCGTCCAAAGGGGTAACCACCAAGGACGCGCTGGCCGATCTGGCCGTTGACGATCTGACAGAAATGACCGGGATGGATGGCGAACGTGCCAAGCAGTTAATCATGACAGCGCGTGCTCCGTGGTTTGCATGAGATTGGACAGGAGGCTGGAATGGGACAAATGAACGTATCACAATTTGCCAGTGAACTGGGCTTGCCGGCTTCGCTGTTGTTGGAACAGTTGCGTGCTGCGGGCGTCGACAAATCCCTGGCTGAAGATACGTTGACCGAGCAGGATAAGACAAGGCTATTGGAATATCTGCGCAGCGTTCACGGGGCAAAGGAACCGAAGACCAGAATCACCCTGACCCGCAAGCAAACAACCGAGATCAGGAAGGCCGACAGCACCGGGAAGGCCCGGACGATTCAGGTGGAAGTGCGCAAGAAGCGGGTATACGTCAAACGGGATCTGGCAGAAGCCGAGGCCGGGCCAGCCCCGGAAGCGGAGGCCGAAGTGGAAGCCGAAGTGGCCGAAGTCGCGCCGTCGCCTCAACCCCTCGTTCTGGGCGAGGAGCAGATCGCGAAGCGCGAGCAAGAGGCGCGCAGGCAAGCCGAACTGATTGCGCGTCAAAGCGCCGAACTGCAGGCTAAACAAGAACGCAACCTGCAACGGAAACAGGGCGCCGAGGCCGAAGCGGCGGCACCGCCGGCGCCGGCAGCACTTGCACCCGTGCCCGCTCCTGCAGCGGCGGAAGGCACCTTGCATAAGCCGGCGGCGAAGCCCGGTGAGAAAGCGGTGAAGGTCGAAAAGAAGGGGGCGAGGAAGGGGAAGGAAGCCGCCTGGGGCGAAGGGACTGCGAAGAAGCGGGGAATCCGGCTGCGGGGTGATGTGACGGGAGGCGCCGGTTGGCGGGAGCGAAAGACCGCCCGGCATAAAGGGGCGGAACAGGGAGCGCATGCCTTCTCCATGCCTACCGAACCGATGGTTCATGAAGTCCTGATTCCTGAGACGATCACGGTGGCCGCTCTGGCGCAGAAAATGGCGGTGAAGGCGGCTGAGGTGATCAAGACCATGATGAAAATGGGCACCATGGTGACCATCAATCAGGTCCTGGATCAAGAGACTGCCATGATTGTGGTTGAGGAAATGGGCCACATCCCCAAGCCCGCTCCCTTGGAGACACCGGAGGCGTTTTTGGCGGAAAGCGGAGAACCCCGGGAAGTGTTGTTGGAGTCGCGCGCCCCGGTGGTAACCGTCATGGGGCACGTCGACCACGGCAAGACCTCGTTGCTTGATTACATCCGACGTACCCGCGTCGCCAGCGGCGAGGCGGGAGGCATTACCCAGCACATCGGCGCCTATCATGTGGAAACGGATCGCGGCATGTTGACCTTCTTGGATACGCCGGGACACGAAGCGTTTACCGCCATGCGCGCGCGAGGAGCCAAGGTGACCGATATCGTGGTGCTGGTGGTGGCGGCGGACGATGGCGTGATGCCACAGACTGTCGAGGCGGTTCATCACGCCAAGGCGGCGAATGTACCCATTGTGGTGGCCGTGAACAAGATCGACAAGCCGGAGGCCAACCCGGAAAGGATCAGGCAGGAACTGGTGGCACAGGGTGTAGTGCCGGAAGACTGGGGAGGCGAGACCATGTTCGTGGAGGTCTCTGCCAAGAGCGGTCAAGGGATCGATAGCCTGCTGGAAGCAGTGCTGCTCCAGGCGGAGGTATTGGAACTGAAGGCCGCCAAGGACGCCCCGGCCAAAGGGATCGTGATCGAGGCGCGGCTGGATAAGGGCCGTGGCCCGGTTGCCAGCGTGCTGGTTCAGTCCGGCACGCTCAAGCGCGGTGACGTAGTGCTTGCGGGGGCCGTGTTTGGCCGCGTCCGTGCGATGTTGGACGAGACCGGGCGTTCCATCGAGCAGGCCGGCCCTTCCATCCCGGTGGAGATCCAGGGATTGTCGGACGTGCCGATGGCAGGGGAGGAGGTTGTCGCGCTGGGTGACGAGCGCAAGGCGCGCGAGATCGCCCTATTCCGCCAAGGGAAGTTCCGTGACGTGAAACTGGCCAAGCAGCAGGCGGCCAAGCTGGAAAACATGTTCGAGCAGATGGGGGAGGGAGAA
>JAJYHY010000160.1 GCA_021784555.1 bacterium | reverse complement strand
ATCTCCGTAGTGGACAACGTCGCCGCTGAGCCGCTTGGAATACGCCTTCCAGAATTCATGGTCCCGCTCCAGGATGCCGTCATCGATCCTGGGCAGCGGATGGCGATTGACTTTCATGATGATACCGTACGGAGTCAGGTACGGATACATCCAGTCCAGGGGATAGCTCTCCTCGACGTAAAAGTCGTGAGTGGGGTTGCGGTCAAAAATGATCCTGGCCATCAGCGCATCCATGCCGAAGATAGCGTCGATGCCGGTCACCTGGTATTGGTCGCCGGTGATGGTGACCTTTTCCCCCGGTTTGAGCAGAGGCGGTTGGTGTGGAAAGCGGCGGTCGTGCTGGTAACGCGCCAGCGCATCGGCCTGGTATTGCTGGACGGAGCGGCCCAGGTCCTCATCGGTCGGTATGTAGATCTCCGTATCGGGATAGAGCCCGGAGTTGCTATGGAGGATGGAGAGCGGATAGGCCGCCTCAAGCAAGAGCCGGTTCAGCCGGATACGGGTGTCCCCCTGCGGGTTCTGGGCCAGGAAACGGCGCAGGTGGTCCGACAGGGCCATGCCTGAGAAGAGAGCCGGGTCGTAAAACTTTTTCTGGAGAATGAGGTTCAAGTCCGCGGCGAGATGGCGGCGGAGGTCCCCATGGTTGCTGGCGCTGGAGAGCAACGACCGGGTCCGTGGACGGAGATGCTGATACAGCCACTTTGAGAGGCGGGTTTGGTTGGGGCCGGGGCGCAATTGGGCAGCGAGGGCGGAGAGGTTGGTGAAGCTGCCGTTGTTGAACCAGGAGGTGTAGGTTCGCCGCTGCTTCTCGATCCGCGCTCCCAAGGCGGTGAAGAAGCGGTCCAGCGGAGCGACAGCCCGGGCCAGGAAATCGGTTTCACCGGGTTTGTCGCCCAGGATCGTGCGGAACAACTCGCTGAAGAAAGGGGGATCGATTTGCTGGCTGCGGTTGTATTGGGCGCGGAGATAATCGAGATAGGTGCCATCGGCGAGGGCGTTTTGGGTAATGATATAGACATCGCGCCGATCAAAGTGCCGGTCCTGGGACGGTTGGCAATGGTGAGGAAGGAAGCTCTCACAGAAGATCATGTAGGTGGGGCAGAACCGGCCCGGATCGGTGCCGCCGAAGAGGATGGCGTCCTTGGCCATCGGCGGGTACAATCGGCGGTTGTCCTTCCCCTTGAACGGCGGCTTGAACATGTCGTGTCCGAACCAATAACCGAACCAATGCCCGCGCTGTTCGCTGTTCTGCCAATGCGAAAGGGCCGAGTAAAGGGGCATGGCGGCGAAAAGCCAGAGGGTGAGCGCCAATGGACTGCGCTGACGGAAAATAACCAGCGAGCAGACGAAGCAAAGGCCGATGGCCACCAGGACGAGGTTGCCCAAGATCGGCAGCCCAAACTGGTTCTTGCTGAACGCGCGCAGGACCCAGTGAGGCAGGGCTGAGAGGCCAATCTGGCCGGCCGGACCGAAGAAGAAGTGGCCGGTGGCGTCTAACAGGCAGTAAAGGCCCAGCACGGTGGCGATGATGCCGCTGGCGATGCCCCAGAGCCGGAACCCCTCATACCGCGCGGCCATGAAAGCGGCGGTTAAGGCCAGGCCGTAGCCGATCAGGCAGGCGACCATCGTGTGGGATGAAACCAGAAACACCTTGATGAGGTCGGCTGAAGCCCGGTCGGGCGTTGGATTGAGCAACACGATGAGCAGGACGCCCAGGCAGAGATACATGGCGGTCAACCCGATGAGCCAGGCCCGTTCGCGCCGGCGCATCTTGAGCAGGAAAGCAAAGGGCACCAGCGCCATGAACATGTACATCCAGGTGAATTCCTCCGCCACACCACCAAAGAGCAGTCCCAACTGGCCGAAAAACCGGTTCGGGGCGGCCAGGATGTTGGTGGGATTAGGTTGTTGATATTGACCGCGCGTCAGGGCATGGAAGAAACCTTGAACCGTTCGCGGATAGCCCCATTCCATGGGAGGGTTGCTCATGCCAGCCAGCGGCAAATAAAAATAAAACGAGACTCCCAGGAACCAGAGCAACGCCATAACAAGCACCGGCTTCCATTGCGAAAACATGACGCCCGTCCGAATGGCGAGCCACATCCCCGCGGCGAGTGAGCCGATACCAACGACGTTGAACAGGAAGAACAAGCCGGGTTGGGCCAGATTGGCGAAGAGGTGATGCCCGGTCGTGGCCAGGATGATGTTGTAGGCCAAATAGACCAGAAAATTGCCGATGAATGCGTCGCGCCCCAGCTTGGGATTGCCCACCGCCAGAATGACCTCGAAGCCCAGGGCCGCCACGATGAGACTCTGGTGTGTGTTGAAGCAAACCCCGAAAATGAATGCCGCCCAGTAGGCGTAACGCAGCCGTTTGGGCGAATAGATCCAGCGCATCAGGCAGGCCAGCACCACCATCAACCACGGCACGCTGAACAACGCAATGCGGTTGACCACCACCGACTGCTGCCACATGAACCCGTCCAGCCCCATCAAAACGCCCGCCACCACTCCCGACACGAGGCAGATGGCTCGTTCGTGCCTTGCCTTGAGTGTCCGCAGCGAGTCGATTCCTTCAATGAGAAGGCTGCTCCCGCGCGAAACCATCAGGCCGAGCAATCCGCACGCGACCGCCGCCGCCACAGCTTCGCCAACGGAAACGCGCCATGCCGGATTGCCTATGGGCAGCAGGACCGTCCACAGCCAACTATAAAGCGTCCAGATCGGGTAGCCGGGCGGATGCGGAATGCCGGCGTAAAAGGAACCGGTGACCAGTTCGCCGCAGTCCTCCAGGGTCAACTCCGGCGAAAGGGTCACAAAATAGGCCGTCAAGACCAGAAGGAAAGTGAGGCCAAAGGCCAGCCAGTCCATCTTTTGGAAGAACGGCCCCTCCCAATCTAATTCGCGGGCGGGAGTGGTTTTCGGTTCACTGGGGCCGGGTTGGGCCTGGTCAGTTGTGGTAATCTTCATGCTGCGGTTCTACCTGCATAGACACCTTAGCCGGAAAGATTCGTCTATGGCGATGAGAAATTCGCCAAGGGCAGGTGGATGGCCTGAGGCCCCAGTGGCAGCCAAACAACCAACATCCAACACCGCTTGTGCGAGCACCCCGGGCAAACAATCGAAGGATTACTCCATCGGGTGCCGTCGCTCAAGAACTGGGCGGTAGTCTCGCTTGTGATGAAGAACGCCGAGAACGTACACCGCACCCTCGGCCTCCACAAACCACACAGCAAAGGGGAAACGAGTCAGGTTGGCTCGGCGCACATCAGCAAACCGGACAGCATAGCGGAGTGGTGCGTTTCCGATCGCCCTGACGACGCTCTGGACCTCTTCGACAAACCGCGCTCCCAAGCCGGGACATCGCTCCTCGTACGACAGAGCGGCGGCGCGGATTTCAGCATTAACCGCCGGATGTCTCGCCGGGGCGCGCATTGGCCAGGTCGCGTTTCAAGTTGGCAAAGTACTCGTCATCTAGAGGCTGCGCCAAAGCCGGTTCGGCCATGACTGCGTCCCGGCGTCGCAGCAGCTCGTCTCTTTCGCCACCGCTAAGCTCCGACTCCTGCGGCACGCCCTGACCCGAGGCTCGTTCCAGGAGATTGTCAAGCCACTGAACCAGATGCCCCAGATCACTCCGAGGCAGCCGCTCGATCTCGTGCTTCAACTGCTCTACGCTCATGCAATAACTGTAATGCCCGGCGGGCGGATTGCCATTCAATTCGGGTCTGCCAACGGGCTTCATTCATCGTCCAGAGCCGTTTCCACCTCCTTGGAGGTATATAGCCCTCCTTCCGAACGGAAGACGGCCGACGGCCTCCGCGATGACGGTTCTTGCCTGAGTCCCCGAAGGATCAACTGCGAGGCCGCCTCTCCAACAGAGATGTTCTTATGCGCCGCTTTCGCCTTGGCCGCCTGGAAGGCATCCTGCTCCAGAGTGAGTGTCCTTCTCATGACCGCATCATCGCATCACCGCATCACAAGAGCAAGAATCCACTCTACGGAGCGTGCTTTGCTCGAGATTGGCCGGACAAGACCGCCAAGGGCAGGGTGACGGAGGTCATATAGACGCCGTTCTGGGCGTAGCCGTCGGGGCCGAAGCATTCCCAAGGCGCGCCGTGGCCTGGACCGCGGCGGAAATCATTCTTTCGCAAATGCTGGATGTAATCGGCAAGCAGTTTTTCCGCCGTTTGAGGATCTGCCTGGTCAATGGCCGCAATGAGCCAGCCGGTCGGTGTGTCCCAGTAGGCGCCGTTCTGGTAGGTGTTGAGGCCCACGCCCGCCGTTCTTTCCCAGGCCGAGGTGCTGGAGAAATCGAAATCGGTCGGGACATGGCGGACTCCGCCTTCAAACACGATTGTCTTGCGCCGGATGCCGTCCGCTATGGTCCGGGCGGCGCGCTCGGCCGCCACGCCCTGGAGAACTCCGAGATTCAGCGCGTAGGCGGTTCCCCATACGTCTGGCTGACGTCCGATCTTTGTGGCGGCCAAGAGCCAGCCGCCGATGCGCGCCGGCTCGGCGAAGGTCGGAACGAGGCTCGCTGAGATCCGCTGCTGCATCTCTCGATATTTGGCCGCCTCGCTCGACCTTCCTGTGGCGTTGCACAGTTCGGCTAATTCCCCGGCGGCCCGAAAGCGGAGCAGCGATGGGAACAGCAGGTCACCAGTCAGATAGACGGTATCGCAAAAGCCGAAGCCCACGGCGCGATGCGCATCGTCCGTCGCGACTAAGCCGGTCGCCGGGTCGGAGCGCGGCGAGTCAAAGGCCCGGACGAGCCGGTCGAACAGCGTCATTCCCCCGACGCCCTTTTCCAGGAAGTCCGTTTTGCCCGCCGCCCGAAAGAGGCAATAGGCGATATGGACAAATTCATAATGGTCATCCACTGGGGGCAGAATTCCGTATGCCCCGGCCCCTTGATCCTCGCCGGAGGAGTAGGTTCCAGGATAGAAAACCGCGGTTCCATCGAAATTGATGTGGTCGGGGATGCTGAAAGGCGGGATGAGCAATCCGTGCTTGAGCTTGCGGGCGACCGGGCCGTTCTGGCATTGGGCAATCAACCGCAGGTGATGGAACATTTCCTGAGGTGTGATGAGACCCGAATCCAACGACATGGCAAAGTCGCGAATCCAAAAGGCGGGGTAGCCACCTCTCCCGCCGGGCATGATGAGGGTGAAGCCGCAGGTGTTGGTGGGTGAGCGGCCAACGCTTTGTCCGGGAGGCACGCGCGAGGCCTGGACCACGTCGCGAGCCAGGCCGCGCAGGAAAGCGAGGTCGGCGTTTGGAATGAGCCGCAGGGACAGCACGGCCTTGCCGGCGGCGCCGAAATGGCCAACGACACCGAGGGTGATCACCGAGGTGTTGGTTGAATTGCAGGTCAGACGGAACGACAACTCTTTGCGGTCGCCGGGCTGGAGGGTGACCTCCTCGGGAAATCTCACTCTGCAGCCTGTTGGCGTCTTAACCTCCAGGTGGCCGTGAACGGTTTCCTTGCCAAAGTTGTAACCATAAATGGAGATGGTCGCAGACTGGATGGCGGGAAGTCGGTAGGCGGATCTGCTGAGGAGGATGGTTCGTTCCGGGAGAAGTGCTTGCAGGACGATGGGGGATGGCTTGCCGGGCAAGAAGGGCGGCGTGGCGGGCGAGGGTGCCAGGTCAAAATGTGCGCCGGGTGAGAAGAGGACGTATTTCGGGGCGGGCGTCACGCGGAGCCTCCTGCCCTCTGTCTCAATGCCGCGGCCCAGGTGATCGGAGCAGGCAATGGGAGTTTCCGGCAGTTCGAGGTCCACGTCGTGGTCAGACCAAATCACCAGGACATCGGCCGATGCGCCGTCGGGTTTGGCGCGGAAGAGATAGCCGTGAATGGAGGGGGAGGCGGTTCGCAGGCCGCCTACCGGGCGGGCGTCAGCCAGCAGCCGCCCCGCCGCGGCGAGCGCCACGTAAGCGGGACGGGGCGTCAGGTCGCGGTGGAGGATGCCGAACTGGGTCTGGCCTTCGACGTAATGCGGCAGCAGGAAATAGAAGACGGCTTTGGCTCCTTCGTGAACGGCCAGGGCGTAGGTCTTGGCCACGCGCTCGCTCTGGATGCGGAGGTCCTGGGGCGTGGGTTCCTGGAGACGCGGGTCGCCGTGCCACTTGACGGGGACGCTGCACTCGGTCACCCAGAGGGGTCTGCCGGCGGAGACGGCCCGGAAATCGGCGTAGAGCTTGGAATAATTGGCGAAGGGTTCGTAATGGTGGAGGTCGAAGGTGTCGAAATAGGGCCAGGCCCGGTTTTGTTGCATGTCGCGCAGGGTCGAGGCCCGATGGGTGGCGAAGACGTTCCAGCAGGCGATGACGTTTGGGTTGCCCACTTTCAGGCCCAGGTAAGCCGCCTTTTGGAGAGAGGCCATTTCGCTGCCGGTGTGGCCGCCAAACATTTTAATGTCCGCTTCATTCCACGGCTCAAAGGCCACGACCTCGTTCCGCCACCGCTGGGCCATGGCTTTGTCAAAGTTGAAGATGTCCCGGAGGTCGAGCGGGAAGCGCCGGGTGTCCGGGTTGGCCCAGGCCGGGGAGCGGTGCATGACCTGCAGCACCTGCAGACCGGCCTGGGACTGGGCTCGCGCCGAGGCGTCGTAACGATTGGGGCCGCTGAACCGGCCCCTCTCCGGCTCCATCTCCGCCCAGTTCAGCCGGTCGCGGACGCTATTGATGCCGGCCAGCGCGCAAAGATTGGCCACCGTCTTCATCTTGGCAGGCGGATAGAACCAGGCCATGGCAACGTCGATGCAGATTGGGGAGGTGAGCGGCGTGGGCGCTTTCAACCGCCGCAAGACGCCGAGGCAAACGTGGTTCGCGCCGGGCTCCGCGGTGTCGAAAACCTCATAGAAGCCAACCGGGAGTTGCCCCAGGTCCGCGCCCCCATTCTCGATCCGGCCCGTGGCGACGGTCTTGCCGTCGTAATCAACCGCCCGCCAGTTTGCGTTCTCGCCGAACGGGCAGGGCACATGCACCCGTTCGCCCGCAAGGAAGATGTTGCCGGGATGATCCGGCGCCGGTGTGGGAATGGTTCGAGCATTTGCCGGGGGGCTTTGGGATAACTGGAGTCCCAGGGCGGCTGCGGCGAGCCAGAAGTAAGAGAAAGGTTTCATCGCGTTGCTGGACATCGATCGATAAAGTAGCCGATAAAATGCGTCGAGCGGGGATACTTCCGGGAGGCGCTCCGTGAACCGTGTCCGCCTGGTGTCGTGTTGCCTTGGCAAGGCAAACCGTGTAAGGTGCAGCAGTGTATGGCAGCTAACGCAACAGCAGTGTTGGATGGGGTGCTCCGGCCAGTTCCAGTCACGGCCTGCCCGAGTCCATCGTTGATTTGCGCCAGCTCCATACCGTACGGCTTGACATTCTGGAGTACCTCGCGAAAAACGGCAAGCGAATCTGTCGGGTCGCGCCTCTCTACCGCGAACATCTTGCCCAGCACCTCGCCATCACCTACTCCCGTATCGGCTTGACCGAGCAGTATCAGACCCAATCGCACTGAGGCGCCCGGGGCATTTTTCGTTCTCGGGTTTATCGCTACATTTTCCCGTTGACAATTCTACTATGTAAATGGTAGATACTAGTAATACAGTAATATCGCATCATGAAACGACCCGAACCCTCAAAGCTCGAAATGCAGGTCCTCTCCGTCCTTTGGAACCGGGGCGCCGCCACCGTGCGGGAGGTGCTCGAGGCGATGCCGGATCGGAAAGCGCGGGCCTATACGACGATACTGTCGGTGTTGCAGGTGATGGAAAAGAAGCGGCTGGTGTCTCACACTTCCGAAGGCAACGCCCATGTTTATGAGGCGCGAGTCTCCCGCGAGCAAGTGACGGGGCCATTGCTCCGGCGGTTGGTGCGGGAGGTTTTTGGGGGAAGCCCCGCCTCCGCCATGCAGCAACTGCTGGCGGAGAACGAGATGAGCCGCGAGGAGTTGGAGGAGATCAAGCGGCTGATTGCGGACTACGAATCCGGGAAAGGAATCCCATGAACAACAATCCCATGGCTCATTGGTTCGCGTTGAGCACCTGGCTGGAGATTCTTCAGCATTTGTTCAATAGCAAGGCGAACAACCCCATGAATCCGTTAATGCAGTGGCTGGCTTCGGGCACCTGGATGCATATTGTTCAGGCGCTGCTCCATACGCTATGGGTGGGCGCGCTGGCAGCCGGGGCGGTTTTCATCGCGTTGAGGCGAACGGCCAATCCTTTCGTACGGTATTGGTGTTGCATGCTGGGATTAACCGGCGTCCTAATGGCCGGGGTGGTTGGGTGGGCGGTGCTCGAGGGAAGCACTGGCGTGAGGCCCACGATGGCTGCGGGAGGCGAGACTGCTCGGCTCGTTCCTCAGCCGGCGGTTTCCGCCGGGCAGGTCATCACGGCGGCCGCCGCCGGGCATTTGGAGAGTCAGCCTCCACTGCAAGCGCGGGGCCGCAGCGCCAACCGGTGGTTTTGCTGGCTGGCGCTGGCCTGGGTGCTCGGCGCGGGGACGATGCTGGGGCGGGCGGCTCTGGGGGTGATGGAGGCGGAAGGGCTGCGGAGGTCCACCCAACCGCTGGCGGATGACCGGCTGCTGGCTTTCGTGGCGGAGGCGCGACGAATGCTGGGGATCTGCCAGGCCGTGCGCACGATGGTGGCGGAGAGGCTCGGCTCGCCCGCGGTGGTCGGGGCGTTTTGGCCGACGCTGATTCTGCCGCTGTCATTGGTGACCTCGATGCCACCGGAGCAACTGCGGTTTATCGTTTTGCACGAATTGGCGCACATTCGGCGCGGCGACTATTTGGCAAACCTGGCGCAGCTTTTCATCGAGGCGCTGTTGTTTTTCAATCCGGCGGTGTGGTGGCTGAGCCGGCAGGCGCGAATTGAACGGGAGGCCTGTTGCGACGCCGTGGCAATCGCCCTCGCCAAGGACCGCGCCGGTTATGCCCGGGCGCTGCTGGAGGTCGCGGAGCGGAGCCTGAAGTGCCCGCCCGCGGCGGCACCCGCTTTCGCCGACGCGCGGCGTTCTGGCAGACTCAAAGAGCGGGTTCAGCGGCTGCTGGCGCCCGGTTATCGTCCTTCCTTGCGGCTTACCTGGAAGGCGCTGGCAGCCTCGCTCATCCTGGGTTGCGGCATTTTGATCGCTTCGGCAATCGCCGCGCAATGGACGGTCGGCGCGGCGGTCAGGCTGCTCACTCCGCGGCAGCGAATCGCGCGCATCGAGGCGAAAATGAAGAGCCTGGGCCAGCCTGCCATTGTGGAGGGCGCGCTCTCCGGAGAGATCGAGGTGAGCGGGCGAGTTCGAACCGCCGACGGAAGCCCGCTCCCCAGGAGGAACATATTCGCGAATTTCGACGTGTTCACGCCACGAACCTCGATCGGTCAGTGTCTGGCTCCCGACAAGGACGGTGTGTGCCGAACCAAAGTGACTCCCGGCGATCTCTTCTTCTCCGCGATGGCCGATGGTTTCGCCCCAGCCGTCTTGGGACCGATCGACACCCGCGCCACGAACCGGGTTGAGGGTCTCGAACTGAAGCTCGAGCGCGGTTTTCCCGTTTCGCTCAAGGTAACGGACGCCGATTCGGGCCAGCCCGTCACCGGCGCTTCACTGAGCTGCCAATTCTGGCTCCCGCAACACGGGAGCAGCCTCGGAGGTTTGAGGGAGCTTCAGACGGACAACCGAGGCGGCGCTTTGCTAGAGCACTGCGGCTCGATTCCGTTAGTCGTCACGGTGACCAAGCCGGGGTGGGAGACAACTCAAGGCCGGCTCGAACACCCGATGCCGGGCGGCACGCTGACCATCTCCACCCGGCGGGCACTGCCCATCGCCGGAAGGGTGACAGACCGCGCCTCCGGCGCACCCATCAAGGGTGCGGGTGTCTATGTCCTTGGCGCCTACGGCGCCCCAGGAATTTATGGATGTCAGCCGGACCGACCCGGTCCGCCGCTGGCGGTGAGCAACGAGAAGGGCCGGTTTGAGATCCGCCAACTCCCGCGCACCGGCCAGTATTGGCTCATGGTCAGGGCGTCAGGCCATGCGGATGCCGTTCTCCAACAGGTTCACGTCGGGATGACCAACCTCAATGTTGCGCTGGGGCCGGAACTGCGGGTGCATGGTAAATTCACCGGCGACCTGGCCGCCCTCTTCAAGAGCTCCACCGGCGGCAGGATCTCGTTGTCCTACAATTATCAGAACGGCGAGGACAGCTATCGGGGAGTGTCCAGGGCCGCCTCCGTGCGGATCGACAAGAATGAGGGCCATTTCGATTTCGTTCTGCCGGTTGCCGGCACAGTGAAAATTACGGCTGGCGATCGCCTCTTTAGCCGGCCTGTCAACGCATCAGTGAAGGACTGGCGCATCGAGGTGAAGGCGGCGGCAAACGGCGGAGGCCTGAATGGCCCCAACGGAGTCGCGAGACGGAAGGTCGTCATTCGCTTTGAATCTCCATCTGGAGTTCAACCCCAAGGCACGATTTCCGCGGAGTTGCCAGGCCCTCAGCCCGGCACGGCGATTGAAAAAGAGATCGGCATCCAGAATGGACGGGCGTCCTTCGAGGCCCCGGTCGGTTGGGCCCTCTTTTTTGAGCCGGCTCGTACCATCGGCTTTTGGTTCGCCGGCCAGATAGCCGTCCGTGTTACCAATGGGCCCGGGCCGCAGATCGTTTCCGTGCCGGTGGTTCCGGCGGGCGCGATCTACGCCCAGGCCCGAAATGAAGACGGCTCCCTCGCCAGCAACGTGGGATTTCAGGTGCGAGAACTGAAGCGCTCGCCTCTGGTCAAGGACGGAGGATTCACCACCCCCTTATCCGATAGCTGGTTCCCCAACGGAGACCCACGCGAGTATGTCGCCACGCCTCTGCCGCTGGCAGGCACCTATGTGGTTATCGCTTCACAGGACAACCATTTCGCTGTGAGCCGGCCCATCAAGCTAACTGGGGCAGCGCCGGACCGAAGTGTCGAACTGCGATTCATTAAGGGAGCGCCCATCGTTGGCCAAGTCGTTTCACCCGAGGGCAAGCCTTTCTTCGGCGCCAAGGTGGAGGGCGAGTGGCGTTACAAGGATTCCAGTTTCGGCCTCGCACGATTGCTGACCGATGAGAAGGGCCGGTTCACTCTGGAGGATTGCACGCCGGGCATCGGAGAATATTCCGTGACCGTGCGCTGTCCCGGGATGCAGGCCCTAAGCCGAACTGCCGAACCGAATGCGGCGCCGTGCGTGTTGAGACTCCAGCCCGGCCTGAAGCTCGCTGGGCGGGTTATTGATGCCGCTTCTCAGCGGCCCATCATAGGCGCAGAAGTGCGGGCGGTGCCAAAATCCGGGGGGCAGCCAATGGAGACGACACGCACGGATGACCAAGGCGGCTTTGAATTCGATACCCTGCGGGGCATCCCGTACCGGCTCTTGGTCGATGGCTGCTACTACCTGCATGGTGCGACCGTCACCAGGGCCGGAACCGCAAAACCTCTCGTTCTAAAAGTGAACATAGACCCTGGGGCATCCGTTCAGCTTGGGCGGGCCAACGCGGCTCCCCTACGAAGGTAGAGTCTGCACAATTATTACGCGGCATCAGCCGTCGTGTCAATCGCGAGGGTCGCAGCCTTTGCGCGACCCTCTGTTGCAGGGTGTCTCGATTTAGCTGGCCTCCTTCAGCTTCGCCTTCACCTGCGCCTTAAGCTGGGCGACGTACGCTGAGGGACTGCTGCCATCGTAGCCAACGACCGAGGTCACATGCTTCCCCTTGCTGTCCAAAACGACGATGGTCGGGAAGCCTTGAATCCCATACTTCTGCGCGAGGTCCCGGTTGGCCTGTTTGACCTCGGCGCTCTGTTGTTTATGGTGTGGAAAATCGACCTCCACCAGCACCAGGTGTTCCTTGGCGTATTTGGCGAATTCCGGTGAGGAAAGGACGTTCTTCTTAAGCCGGATGCAAAAGGGGCACCAATCCGAGCCGGTAAAGTCCATCATGACCAGCTTGTGCTCGGCCTTGGCTTTTGCCTGGGCCTTGGGCAGGCTGGTCATCCAATGTAACTGCGGTGACTGCGCGGCGCCCGCCTGGGCCGCCGCCCAGCACACGAGAAGCGCAATGGCAAGTTTCTTCATAATGTCTTATCTCTCCTGCTTTCCGCCGGAAGAAAGCTTCCGGCAAATTTAGCATGGTCCATCCATGCCAATTTTCCCCCTACTATCGTCACAACCGCCTTGCCTTTCAAGTGCCAGCCGTGAAAGGGACTGTTCAAACACTTGCTCGCCCCGGCCCGGTTGTCAACCGTCCACTCCAGGTCGGGAGCGAGCACGGTCAGGTCGCCGTCGGCGCCCAGGCTAAGTGTTCCCTTCGCCAAACCTAGAAGGTGGGCGGGGGCTGCTGTGTACTTCCGGATGACTCCGGCCAAATCCAGCCGCCCGGAATGGCAGAGCTGGCTCAGAGCCAGGCCCAGTTCGGTTTCCAGGCCGGTTATCCCAAACGGCGCGTAATCGAACTCGACCTCCTTCTCATAATCGCAATGCGGGGCATGGTCGCTGGCCAGGATTTCGATGGTGCCGTCCGCCAAGCCCTCCAGAATGGCGTCGCGGTCCGCCGCCGAGCGCAGGGGCGGGTTCATCTTGAAATTGGTGTCGTAGGGGGGCCAAATGGGGCGCTCGGAGCCGCCGTCAAAACCGGCGACTCCCTTCCCGTCAGCTTCCCAAAACCGTTCGCTCCCGGCCACGGCGGCATCGGTGAGGGTAAAATGATGTGGGCAGGCCTCGCTGGAAATCGGCACGCCGCGACGCCTGGCCTCGCGCAGCAATTGGACGCTCCGGGCGGTGCTAAGATGCTGGCAATGGACCCGTGCGCCGGTGGTCTCGGCCAAGAGAATGTTGCGCGCGACCATCATCTCCTCCCCTGCGGCCGGCCACCCCCGGAGGCCCAGAACGGTGCTCCAGTAGCCTTCGTGCATGACACCGTCCGTCACGAGCGAATAGTCCTGGCAATGGTCCATGACGGGCAGATCAACCATCCTGGCATATTCGAGGGCGCGTCGCATCAGTTCGTTGTTCTGGACGCAGTGGCCGTCGTCGGTGATGGCCACGACGCCGGCCTTCTTGAGCGAGCCGATGGGCGCCAGTTCTTCGCCCGCGATGTTCTTGGTAATGGCTCCGGCCACCCAAAGGTTGACAACGCCCTGGGTGGTCGCCAACTCGTGCAGCAACGCCACCGTTCCAGGATTGTCGATGGCCGGAGACGTATTCGGCATGCAAACCACGGAGGTGAATCCGCCCCGGGCGGCGGCGGCGGTGCCGGTGGCCACCGTTTCTTTGGCCGTCTGGCCCGGCTCGCGCAGGTGGACGTGGATGTCAATCAGGCCCGGGCATACCACCAAGCCTGAAACGTCCAATTGCTCCACTCCCTCCGCCCCGACCCCCGCCACCGGTCCCACACCCGCGATTTTGCCATTCTCAATAAACACATTGGCCAGGGCATCGACGCCATTGGCGGGATCGATCACCCTTCCCCCGGTCAGGAGCAGCGATTTCATCGGGCCGGAGCATACAGGGCAGTTCGCAGAGTTCAAGGGCTAACGAGCGGAGCCTCAGACGCGCCCCGCCACACTGTGCATTCAAGGACGTCGGCGAGGGGCGCGACACCCCATCGCCGCTACCGTCACGACGCAGCACGTGTCCGTTCGAAAGGTCCGCGGGATAAGGGACGAGAGCGACGAGTTTATTCGCCTTGCGGATGCCGTTGCCGGCTTCGCCCGTGATGGCATCGAGGGCGATGAGGCCACACTCCGCTTATGGGCAACAGCCAAACAGCACGGCATGGTGCGGGAAGTGTAAAAAACCCCCGTTTGAGGGGGAGCGGCCTATGCCTCCTCGCGGAGGCCACCAACCCTATCCCTTATGGGACTCGCAGTCGTGTCCGCGAACGGGAAGTATTCGGCCGTTTCTTTAACTTAATCCTGCCAGCCCCGCCGTCCTTGTCAATCCCCCCGCCTCTTAGCGGTTCTGGCCCGAATATTTCATACCCTGCACGCCCAGGCGCACGAAAACCCTGTAGCGCAGGCCGGAAAGCGGAAAGCCTGCGCTACGACTTAGTCACTGGCCGTGTTGCACAACACCCCTTGCCAGGCTCAGCGCCCCTACCGGCACGGCGTCTTCTCCCAACGCGGCGAGGGCGATTCGCGGACCCGGAGCGAAGGCATCCATGATGAATCGGCGCAAATCCTTCTCGACGTACGCCCGGAGGGGCTCGCCAATACCGGCCAAGCCGCCCCCCAAGACAATCATCCGCGGATGGAACAAATGGACAACGTGAGAGAGACCGAAAGCCAGGTCTTCGGCGGTCTCCTCCAGAATGTGTTGCGCGGCGGAGTCACCTTGCTCGAGGGCGCGGACGAGATGCCTGGCCTCGGCGCCCGGGCTTTGCCGCGCCATCCGCCAGAGGAGACTGAAGGGGGCTTTGGTCTCCAGTTCGCGAACTTTCCCGTCCACCGCCCAGCCCGAACACCGCTCTTCGAGAATGACGCCGGCGCGGTCGAGGCGCACGTGACCGATCTCCGCCTCGCCGGGGGCGGCCCCGTGGTAAATCCCGCCCTCGACCACCAGCCCGCCACCCACACCGCTGCCCAGTGTCACGTAAAAAACGGGAGAAAAACCTGCACCCGCGCCATGAAGGGCCTCGCCCAAGGCGGCAACGTTGGCATCATTCTCGACCGCAACGAGAGCAACCCCACTCACCTGCCTGATCCAGCCCGCCAGATCAAACTCTGACCAGCCTTCGATCTGATGCGAACGGCAGATGCGGCCCAGCTTCCAATCAACGGGCCCGCCGAAGCCGATGCCAACCGCGCGCGACGGGAAGGAGCGGAGCATCTCCGGCAACTCCTGCTCAATCTGCCGTCGAATCCCCGCCGCCCCCTTCTCCGGCTCAACGCGCAGCCTGCGCCGGGCCCGAATCGCGCCGGTTTCATCGCCGGCGACCAATTGCAGCTTGGTTCCCCCGATTTCTATCCCAATCAGAAATAGTCCGGCTCGTTGCCCGCTTTCCATTTGATGTTGCAGCCGAGGCTGGACTTCTGTTTGGAGGACACCGGCTTTCCGGTCAAAACGCCATCCAGCGCGGCGCGGAGGTCCTTTCCAGTGACGGGCATATTATTGCCGGGGCGGCTCTCGTCGAACTGGCCGCGATAGACCAGGCGCTGGTCCTTGTCGAAAAGAAAGAAATCCGGCGTGCAGGCGGCGTGATAAGCCTTCGCGACCTCCTGGGTTTCATCGTACAAGTAGGGGAAGAGATAGCCCGCCGATTTTAACTCTTCGGCCATTCGGGCCGGGCTGTCGTCGGGATAGAGCGCCGCGTCATTCGAATTGATCCCGACGATAGCCACGGCGCGAGGCAGATAGTCCCGCGCCAGCTTGGCCAGGCCCTCGCGAAGGTGCTTCACATAAGGACAATGATTGCACATAAACACGACCAGCAAAGCCGGCGCATTCTTGAAATCCGCGGACGAAACCATCCCGCCATCGGTGTTCGGGAGCCGAAAATCCGGGGCCTGTGTGCCCAGCGGGAGCATCGTGGAATGGGTCGCAACCATGGGAGCAATTTGAACTGAAACTGGAAAACATTCAACCTCGAACTTCCAGGGCTGCGGCATGCGCACGGGCGCATCCCGCAGGTCCCCCCCGTCGAGCCCCTCGTTACCAGACCTGTTCGAGCAGGGTGGTGAGCAAGTCGGCTATCTTCAGGCGGGTTTGTTTCATGCTGTCGCGTTCGCGCAGGGTGACGGTGTCTTTGAGTTCGGAACCATTTTCGCCCAGGGTGTCAAAGTCGATGGTGACGCCGAAGGGGGTTCCGGCCTCATCCTGGCGGCGGTAGCGCCGGCCGATGGCGCCGGATTCATCATAGAACACAGCCAGGTGCGGACGGAGCAGGTCGCGGACTTCCTTGGCCTTTCTTACCAGGTCGGGTTTGTTTTTAAGCAGCGGGAACACGGCCACCGTGATGGGCGCGATACGCGGATGGAACCGCATGACCAGCCGGGGTTCGAGCTTGCCTTTCTCATCCGGGGCCTGGTCCTCCGAGTAGGCCTGGCAAATGAGGGCCAGGGCGAGCCGATCCACGCCGGCCGAGGGTTCGATGACGTGAGGCACAAAGTAGCCCTTGGTGAAGGCCTCGGATTCCTCGCGCGCCTGCTTCCGGGCGGCTTCGTCCCCTTCGCCAGCCCTCCGGAGGTAACCGAGGCGGGCGTTGAAGTAGCGTTCCTTGAGCGCCGCCTGCGTTGAAACGGGCAGCTTCGTCCACGCCGCCCGCAGTTCATCATCAAAGACCGTCATCGGTTTGCCGCAAAAGCGTTGGTGCTGGCTCAGGTCGAAATCGCTACGGGCGGCGATGCCCTCGAGTTCCTGAGTCCCAAAGGGGAATTTGTAGAGGACATCGACCGTGGCGCGGGCGTAATGGGCCAACTCTTCGGGCTTCTGCCAATATTCTTCCAGAGAGGAGCGCGAGAGGCCGATGGCTTCATAGAACCGAACTCGCTCCTCGACCCAGTATTGATGCCACAACTGCCAACCCCAATTGGGCTGGGGTTGGCCCGGATGGCCGGGGGCGGTGGGTTTGGCGACGCTGCCGCAAATGGCTTCGACCGCCTCGTCCGGCTTGATGAAGAACTCCAGCTCCATCTGTTCGAATTCGCGGGAGCGGAAGGTAAAATTGCGGGGGTTGATCTCGTTGCGAAAGGCCTTGCCGACCTGGGCGACGCCGAAGGGGACCTTTTGGCGGGAGGTTTCGAGCAGGTTTTTGAACTGGGCGAAGATCGCCTGTGCCGTCTCCGGGCGGAGATAGGAGAGATTGTCGGCGCTTTCAACGGGGCCGACGTAGGTCTTGAGCATGAGATTGAAAGGACGCGGCTCAGTGAGAAGACTGCCATTTTCCGGATTGTAGCGGGTGGTGTTTTGCAGCAGGTCGCTTCGCTCGAAACGCGGGTTTGGGTCCTCCAGGCCGCGCTCCTTGTAAAAGCGCCGCGCGACTTGGTGGGCGCTGTCCTCAGGCTTGTTTGAGGGCAGGAGAACCGAAAAAGGGTCTTTCGACTCCTTGCCCGAGGCCTTGTCCGCCGCTCCGGAATAGAAGTAAGCCGTGCCGCTCCGCGGTTCGATTTGGTCGGCGCGGAACCGTTTCTTTGTCAGCAGGCAATCGACCATCAGGTCGCTGAAGGTGCTGGTGTGGCCGCTGGCCTCCCAGATGCGCGGATGCATAATGATCGAGGCGTCCAGGCCAATGACATCGTCCCGGAGCTGGGTCATCGACCGCCACCAACAATTCTTGATGTTGTGCTTAAGCTGCGAGCCAAGTGGACCGTAATCCCAAAATCCATTCAGGCCACCGTAGATCTCCGAAGATTGAAAGATAAAGCCGCGTCGTTTGCAGAGTGAAACGATGCGGTCCATTAGCTCGCTGCGATTTGGTTCGACCATAAAGAATGGTCAATGTTGGGCAAGGAGCTGCTGAAGTCAAGGCAGCGGGGTGGGATCTCGGGTCCGTCTGATCGCTCCAATTGGTCTTATTTATCGAGGCAGTCCCTGACCGCCTTGGCCAGGGAGAGGTGCGTGTAGGGTTTTTGAAGAAAGGCGGCCCGAGCTTCCTGAAGGAAGCCAGCATCGAGTTCGTCCATGCTGTAGCCGCTGGCAAAGATAATCCGCAGAGAGGGTTTGGCGGCGCGCAGCCGTTTGGCGAGCTCCATGCCGGAAAGGCCATCGGGCATGACCATATCGGTCAGCAGGAGGTCAACGGCGTCCTGGTGTTGCTCCCAGACACGCAACGCGCCGAGACCCGATTCCGCTTCCAGAATTTTGTAGCCGCATTCTTCGAGGATGATGTGGGCGAGTTCTCTAAGCACCGGTTCGTCCTCCACGATGAGAATGGTCTCTATCCCAGGGACCACCTCCTGGGAATGCGGGGTCGGAGGTTCGG